>CAZHOF010000068.1:0-2561 GCA_964534105.1 uncultured Candidatus Saccharibacteria bacterium | reverse complement strand
AAGTACTTGAAACACTCTCGGATTTTTATACGAAAGAAATCGACGGGTCAATCAAGACCCTCGTCTCATTCCTCGAGCCCGTCATGTTGCTCGTCATCGGCGCAGTAATCGGCTTGATTGCACTCGCCATTATTGTTCCCATTTATCAGCTGACAACGCAGTTTTAGTATGGGGCATGGAATAAGGGATATGCAGCATAGGAAGAAAGAAAAGAAAGACGTTACCCGCACCCCTTTCTGCACGCCCCGTTTCCTGTCAAACACTGGCTTCACCATGATGGAGCTTTTGGTCACGGTCGCGATTGTATCAATTATTGCGATTGCCGGCTTTGCAAGTTTAGGAAATTATCGCAATTCGAAAAACATCACGCTTACACTTGATGAAATTGCGGCAGTGCTTCAAGGTACGCAGAAACGTGCGATAACCCAGGAAAACGGTTCGGCGTGGGGTGTGCGTCTCACGAACACGACTTCTTCAGACCTCGATCACTACGAGGTGTTTCAAGGAATAAGCTATGCGACGAGCGGGGTTAATCAAAAATATCAGGTTGGCCGCGACGTGAGATTTTCAGAACCGAATGCAAGCAGCGCAGTCGATATTGTTTTCCAAACCATTTCGGGGAAAATTTCGGAGAGTAAGATCATTTCGCTGATTTCCGGGAGAGGCGGTTTTCTTGTAGGTAATGTCATTATAAATACCCTAGGTCGCGTGACAACGCGCTTGGAAGAAGGGCTTGTAGGGTATTGGCACCTTGATGAGGAATCGGGAACGTTCTCTGACGCTAGTGGAAACGGAAACACGGGGGTAGGTTCGGGAACACTGGGGTACGGCATTTCTGGCAAGGCGGGAAAAGCCGTGCAGTACAGCGGCGATGATAAGATTGCCGTGAACCACAGCGCGAGTTTAATGTTATCCGATTTTTCCTACGGATTTTGGTACAAAGGGATTCCAGGGGGCACCAAGCACCCCATCACAAAGTGGAAGAATACAGGAAACAACGTGTTCAATAATTACTTTTCCGGAAGTAATTTTAAGTGTATTTATACTCATGACGGAAATTCGGATGAGGACTTGGCAGTAACGAGCGCAAGCGTTTCCGTCATTGACGATGCGTGGCATCTTATTTTTTGCACATTGGACGATTCAGCGGGGACTGCAAGAATTTACATCGATGGTCAATTAAGTAATGCGGCGACGAACGGAAGTTGGGGAGGACTATACCAGGGAACGGATAATATAAACATCGGCGGAGTACTGGACAACACAGACCTTGTGGGGACACTCGACGAGATTCGTATCTACAATCGTGCGCTTTCCGCAGATGAAATCCTGAAGATATATAATGATACAAGGTGATAATTTTTCATTGGTAGCAGTTGGAAAAAAGTAAAAATCTTGAAAACACAGAAGAAGAAATTTAGAAACCGTGAATACGTTAAAATCTAAAATCTATAAACTGAAAACTAGCGAGAGTGGTCAGTCGCTCTTAGAGATCGTCGTGGGACTTGGTATTGGCGCACTACTCATTGGAACCGCAGCGTTTGTTATTGCTGCAGTTTTAAAGGCGAATACGGGTATTCAGCGCTCCCAGACAGCGGGTACGTTAAGCCAGGAGTTGATGGATCAGGTACGCACGTTTGGCAGCGCAGATTGGCAAAATATCTACAATCTTGATAAGGGCTCCGGCAATCTCTACTTCCTAAATGCTTCGGGGAGCGTGTTCGCAGCCCAAAAAGGAGAAGACGGAACCATTGATAACGATATTCGGAATGGGTTAATAGGATACTGGAAGTTTAACGAGGGAACGGGAATTTCAACTCTGGATGCTGCAGGACAGGGTTTGCACGGAACGATTTCTATTGGCGGGTCTGGGACGCAGACAACCTCAAGTGAAGCGTGGTCCAATGGAGAATCAGGGAAAGTAGGAAAGGCCTTCAATTTCGATGGCACTGATGATTATATTCAAAGCTCTGGTAATCTTGGTATGAGCGGTGATGCAGTGTTTACTGTTGCGCATTGGATTTATTGGAACGGATCAGCGTGGACAGCAGATTATCCCGCTTCGTTTTCCACAAACGTATACAGTAACTACAACACTCTTTCAGTGACGTGGTATGACGGAAAACCGGCATTGGATATTTGGAACGCTCGGTTTCAGGCCTCGAGCGCGTTGAATGTTCAGACATGGTATCACGTTGCAGTTACGAAAACCGCAGGCACGCTTTCGACAACAACAAAGATATATGTTAACGGAGCCGAGGTCGCCGGGACGGCACAATCTGACACCGCGCCAAACATTACTAATGCACCCGCTGTCATAGGAAGACTAAATAATGCTGCAGGCAGGTTCTGGAATGGTAAGGTTGATGATGTGCGGGTTTATAATCGAGCGCTTTCAGCGGACGAGGTCCGACGCTTATACAATAGCAACGTTTTTATCCGATCTTTTTATGTGGAAAATGCCTGCCGAACAAATGATTCCTCGAGTACGATTTCAGGTGTCGCGCCGTGTGGCGGGGGTACTGCGGACGACCCGCTCACGCAAAAAATAACCGTTTCGA
>CAZHOF010000067.1:0-2608 GCA_964534105.1 uncultured Candidatus Saccharibacteria bacterium | reverse complement strand
GCCTGGTCAATGCGGAGTATCCATCGGGCATCCAATCCTTTAACGGAATCGCGCATCGTCGCGAAGTAGGCGGATGTTTGCAGGTCGTAATCCCGATAGATTTCCTGGGACGTTTTGATATCGAGTACTCCTAATCTTCCTCCAATCAGCGCAACGGCATCAAGTGTGCCCGCGAACCGGTGTTCATAGTTTATAAGGCGACGCTCAACGTATTCCTTGTCCACGGTAATGTGATTGTTCTCTATAAATTTCTGAAACGCGCGGACTGAGGGCTCAATGCTTTCCGGGATTTCCGGTTCTTTCCCAAGAAGAAGGTCTTCAATGGTTTCATGGATAAGTGTTCCTTCACTTGCGGATTGTTGCTTGATGCGTTCTCCCTCGGCAAAGTTCTGCATCTTGGCATAAAAGCGGTACAGCGCCGGTTTCGCTTTTATTTCAACGATTTTAGTAACGCGGGGGTACCAAAAGCCGTCAATCTCATAACCGGACGAGATTTTGAGTTCTTCAGTGTTTATATTGTTAAACGCCATGGGTGTTTCTTATGATAGGCGAGGACACACAATATTGTAAATACTCTTATAAGAATCTATGATGACAATATTATTTTTCAATGCCTCTCAAAAAACAAAAAATATTTTCTGAACGATTAAAACCGAAGGATTTCAATGTTGATTACTTTTCTTCCGGGGGATACGACGAGTATAAAAAGGATGTCGCGAGTTGGGTCGGCGCGGCAGCTCGTCGCATACACCTTCTTCTCCGAAATATTCAGCGTCCCAAAGTACTCGATGTTGGATGCGCTCACGGGTTTTTACTCGCTGCATTACAGCGAAATTATCAAATGGAAATTCAAGGACTTGAATATTCGGCATATGCCGTTCGCACAGCGGAGTCGTCCGTTAGGAAACATATCCGCCAGGGGAGTGTTTTGGAACGAGATCTTTTCCCTCGGGCGAGTTTTGATCTGGTCTCCTGTCTTGATATATTCGGTTATCTTAATCTTTCAGAGACGCAGCGTGCGGCGAATAATCTCGTGAATTGGACAAAGAAGTATGTTTTATTTTCTACGCTATACCGACACTCGCCCCAGGCCTCTCAAAGGATTAACCCGGATGTTTTGCGCATTACCACGCTTTCACAAGAGGAATATAAAACCGTGTTCAGGAAAGCCGGAGCCCATTTTGTAAAAAAAATAAACTTTGGGAATGGGGGAGAGGTACTTGTTTTCAAAAGAGAGGGAAAATGATACTTATACACAGGGCGTGAATGATAGAATAAATAATAATGACAAACGGAGATCAGGAAACGCAGAATAAAACCCTAAGAAAATTCCTTTTCATTGATTCAGAAAGTTTGAACGGTGATCTTGCGTGGCAGGTAAGGAAGGAAGGAAACGAGGTGAAGATGTTTATCACCTTGGAAGGTGATAAAGATGTGTACGATGGTTTTGTAGACAAGGTTGATGATTGGAAGGCGCACATTGATTGGGCTGATGTGATTGTTTTTGGAGATGTGGGATTCGGTCAGCAGGCGGACAATCTTCGTGCCCAGGGCAAGCTTGTCGTTGGCTGCACTTCTTATACTGATCGACTTGAGATGGATCGGGAGTTTGGACAATCGGAGATGAAAGCTGCGGGCATCTCCATTTTGCCTCACTGGGACTTTACCGATTTTGACCAGGCGATTCAGTTTATTAAGGACAATCCCGGAAGGTACGTGTTTAAACCGTCAGGAAACGTTCCTTCGGCACAGAAGGGCGTCCTTTTTATCGGGAGCGAAGAAGACGGAAAAGATATCGTTCAAGTGCTTGAGCACAATAAGAAAACATGGTCCCGGAAAATAAGACAATTCCAGTTGCAAAAATATGCTTCCGGTGTTGAGATTGCTGTCGGCGCTTTCTTTAACGGACATGACTTTATTTTCCCCATTAACATCAACTTTGAACACAAGAAATTGTTCCCGGGAGATATCGGGCCATACACGGGGGAAATGGGTACGCTTATGTTCTGGTCTCAACCGAACCGTATTTTCGAATCAACACTGGCGAAGATGCGAGAGCGTCTTCGGGAGAGTAAGTATGTCGGATACATCGATATTAACTGTATTGCGAATGGGCGCGGTATTTATCCTCTTGAGTTCACCGCGCGATTCGGTTACCCGACGGTTCAAATCCAGATAGAGGGCGTAACCAACCCTTGGGGAGAATTTCTTTATGCCTTGGCGAATGGAGAGAATTTTGATTTAAAAATAAAAAAAGGTTTTCAGGTTGGGGTTGTGGTTGCCGTTCCTCCCTTTCCCTTCAATGACAAGCGGGAGTTTGAGGTATATAAGGATTCGTCCATTCTTTTCAAGAATCAAAACCTTGAAGGCATTCATTTAGTTGACGTAAAGTTGGTTGATGGTGATTGGCGCCTTGCAGGGGATAGTGGGGAGGCCGTTGTGGTTACCGGATCAAGCAGTACAGTTGAGGAAGCACGGCGTCAGGCCTATCGCCGCGTAAAAAACATCATGCTCCAGAATATGTTTTATCGTACTGATATCGGCGTGCGGTGGTATTCCGACAGTGACCAGCTCCAGACCTGGGGGATTCTCTAAAACCGATTTTATT
>CAZHOF010000066.1:0-2617 GCA_964534105.1 uncultured Candidatus Saccharibacteria bacterium | reverse complement strand
AGCGAGAACCACAAAGCCGTTCTTGAGGAGCAAGCTTTTCTTTACCTCGATCCGCTTCGCCTGTTCGTGATTCTTGTTCTGTTTAAAGAGGTGGAAGATGAGAAGGAAGTAGGCAACGATGAAGGTAAGTCCTTCAAGAATATTTAGATTTCCGTCGAGGCCTGCGATGATGGGGAGAAAAAGGTAGATGAGAATAGGCAGGATATTGCTCACTTTTCCGTCGGTATTGATTGACCGGTTGAGCAAGATGCTTCCTCCAAGGACGAGGCTCAAGAGTACCACGATGCCTCCTAGGAGGTTACCGAGTGAAATTTCCGGTATGCCGGTGATGAGTGCGTTAATGGCTATAGAGAATTCAGGGAGCGCCGTAAAGAGCCCAAGAAGAATACCGAGGAAAAAAACGCGGATATCGAATAGTTCGCCGATCCTGCGGATGGTGAGGACTACCATGTCGGCGGTTTTGCCGAGAAGGTAGAACAGCGCTATCAAAAGTACGATGATAAGTGTTGTTGACATGGTTTTATTGTACTGAAGAGTCGTGACTTCGTCGAATGTGCGTTTCATTGGCGGCGTCGCTCTTTTTTGAGTAAGATAGAACCATATGCTTCGCGGTTTAAAGCAATTCAATCTTCCGGAGGTCGAGGAAAAGATTCTCAATTTTTGGAAACGGGAGAACGTTTTTCAGAAATCACTCAATCGGCGGAAGCCCCGCAAAACGTTTGTTTTTTACGAGGGTCCTCCCACTGCGAACGGCCGTCCAGGTATTCATCATATACTTGCCCGGGCTTTCAAAGACGTAATTCCCCGTTTCAAGACGATGCGCGGGTTTTTCGTGCCACGCAAGGCGGGATGGGATACGCACGGACTTCCGGTTGAAATCAGCGTTGAGAAGCAGTTGAATCTTCGCTCAAAAAAAGAGATTGAGCAGTTTGGCATAGCGGAGTTCAACAAGAAATGCCGCGAGTCGGTCTGGACCTATCAGGAGGAATGGGAGCGGATGACGAACCGCATCGGTTATTGGCTTGATCTCGAGGATGCCTACATTACTTATGAGAATTCTTATATAGAAACGCTCTGGTATATCATAAAGCGCGTTTGGGAACGGAAGCTGTTATACAAAGGACATAAGGTGGTTCCGTGGTGTACGCGGTGCGGTACAGTGCTTTCCTCTCATGAAGTGGCGCAGGGGTATGAGAGCGTTGAGGACACTTCGGTGTATGTGAAGTTCAAGGTGAAGAAGGGGCAGAAGTTTGGCGGATTTACTGCGGATGATAAGACATATATCCTTGCCTGGACCACAACGCCCTGGACTTTGCCGGGTAATGTTGCGCTTGCGATAAGGGAGAAGATCCAATACATTCTTACGGAGAAGGAAGGAGAAACCCTTCTTTATGCAAAGGAAGCCCCTATTGGAAAGGAGCTCGGTCATATCGGGAAAACGTTAGCAGGAAAAGATTTAGTCGGTGTTCACTACAAACCGCTTTTTGATGTAAAACCACTCCAGACCAAGACATCGCATCGTGTCTATGCTGCTGATTTCGTTTCGACGGAGGAGGGGACTGGCGTGGTGCACACGGCAGTGATGTACGGTGAGGATGACTACACTCTCGGCGTCAAGGAAAACCTTCCCCAGCACCATACGGTAAGCGAGGAGGGTAAGTTTACGCGGGATGTTCCTGGATTTTCCGGCCTTAAAGCGAAATCCTCGGAAACCGACGAGAAGATTATCGGCTATCTGAAGAAGAATGGGAATTTACTCAAAACAGAGCAGTATGTGCATGATTATCCTTTCTGCTGGCGATGCGGCGAACCGCTTTTGTACTACGCGCGCGATTCGTGGTTTATCGCGATGAGCAAGCTGCGCAAAGATCTTTTAGAAAATAACTCAACTATCAATTGGGTTCCCGAAACGATCAAAGAGGGACGCTTCGGAGAATGGTTGCGCGAGGTTAAAGATTGGGCGATTTCACGCGAACGGTATTGGGGAACTCCGCTTCCGCTCTGGCGATGCAACTCCTGCAGTAAGGAGAAAGTTTTGGGAAGTATCGCGGAGCTTCAGGCGACCCAGAAGGAGGGGAAGAACCGTTACGTCATCGCCCGCCACGGCGAGGCGGAGAGTAATTTGAAAAACATCGCAAGCGGCTGGCCTGAAAAGCCGAAAAGGCATCTGACTTTACGCGGTCGCAAGCAGATTGAGAAACTTTCCCGATTACTTAAGAAAGAGAAGATCGACGTTATTATTTCTTCTGATCTTACCCGTACGCGGGAAAGCGTAGAGATAATTGGCAAGGAACTGGGAGTTAAGAAGGTGATATTCGATAAACGGCTCCGCGAGATTGATATCGGTGATTTTAACGGGAGGCCGGTAGAAGAGTATCATCGCTATTTTTCGTCGGTGTTTGAAAAATTTGTGAAACAACCCCCGGGCGGGGAAACGCTTCGGGAGCTTCGGACGCGTCTTTTTGATTTTCTTCGCGAGTGCGAGAAGAATTATTCCGGAAAGAATATCCTTCTGGTTACGCACGAGTACCCGCTTTGGATGTTGGGGAGTATTTTTTCCGATTGGAGTGATCGTGAATCGTTGCGCGTGAAGCAGGAGCGGGGCGACGATTTTTTG
>CAZHOF010000065.1:0-2703 GCA_964534105.1 uncultured Candidatus Saccharibacteria bacterium | reverse complement strand
GTAAAGAAAAACTCGATGTAGTTTTTCATTTTCTTTTTGATCATGTATTTGGGTTGTGCGGAATCCAAAATAACTAAAACAAATTGTTTAAATTCTGATTTAGTTTTTTTAGTAAAGATCAGCTGCGGACTCAAATCTTCCACAAACTTATATAAAGAATTTGAGGTGACATCCGCAGCGGTTAAAAACTCGTAGTGAACCCCTCTCTTTTTATTTCTCTCAATTAAATGCAAACAACTATTAACTATCAATAGTTGTTCGGCGATAAAATTTTCCGTTCTTTCATTATCGCGATAGAGCTTTTTGAGATATGAGTTATTATCTTGGTCCAACAATTTAAAATATCGGATTGCATTTATTCCGGCATAGTAGATTGTTGGTGACATTGAGATTACTGCAGAGCTTGAATAGATTTTTTCTAAATACTCTTTTTCTGTTAAGTCTTTTAGCCATGAGTTTATTCTTCTGTGATCTTTGTGGTTTAGGAATGCTTGAATTTGGATCCTGTTAAGGAATCGGTATTTATATACTAGATTGAGTATTTCTATTTGTTTGCTGGTAATTTTAGGTAGTGTCATTTTTTTGAGTTGTTGTAATTACATTATTATTTACCGAACCTACCTAACCTATATTATGTAAGGGTTAGTGCGACAAATATTTGTGATTTAGCCTTGAAATCGTTGATATATTGTCCCATCGGCTGGGACAATTATACATAATTTAAGCGCTCTTCTTTTTCTTGATAATACTCTTTTTCACTGGTGAAAAATTGATCTGTTTTTGTTTGGTTGGTTTTTCCAAACCAGATTTAGCGGAATTAGTTTTTTCAGCCAGTAGCTCGTCTAAATACTCTTCTACCTGTTCGCGCGGAGTGGCGTATTTCTTTCTGGAGTAGGCTACGACGGCCTTTTTAATCTCTTCGCTGGCTTCGATATCCAAAGGAACTGTGACACCGGAAAAAGCATTCTCGCTGGCTTCATTACTAACCTTCATGTAGAAGTGATACGGAGCCAAGTTTACAATGTCGCCGGGTTCAACTTCCGGCTCCATATATGGCAAGATAAATTTTTCATCATCCGGACTGGCTTTGAGGCAAATTATGGTGTTGGCGTTTCCGGCAACAACTTTCAATATTTTTTGATCCTCAACTTGGGCGATATTTTGATGTGAGGCAATCAAGCCGATTCGGAACTTTCTGCCCTCGCTGGTTATCTCTGAAAATCTTGGAGTAGCGAAGTTTTGAAATTCATCAACATAGAGAAAGAAATCCCGTCTTTGGTTTTCGGAAATCTTTGTTCGCTGATAAGCCGCCATCCAAATTATTGAAGTTAGTATTGTACCGAAGAAAAAGCTTTGGTCTTCGCCCAGATCGCCTTTGGCTAAATTGACCAGTAATATTTTGCCTTCATCCATAATCTGGCTAATACTAATTGTGCTTTTTCCTTGGAGCAATATATGGCGGGACATTTTAGTAGTGATGAATAAACCCAATCTTTGAGTCAGAGGTGCAGTAACATTCGAGAGTTGCATTTTTCCAAGCAAGGCAAACTCCTTATTCCAAAATTGTTTTAGGATAGGGTCTTTGAGCGACAGGGCAGTTTTCTTTTGAAAACTTTTATCGGTTAGTAGCTTTTGTAACGTATAGAGGCTGGGGTTTTCAGTTTGCAGAGCGGTTAGCGTGGCATTTCGCAGTATATGCTCCATTCTTGGTCCCCAATACTCTTTGGCTGTTATCTTGGCAAAAACTGCCAATACCGAACTGGTGATCCACTCCTCTTCGTCCTCTTTGTCTTGAAACTTCACACCAGGCGAAAGAATATTAAGTCCTATCGGCCAGGCTCTGTCTGATGGATCAAAAACTACCACATCCTTTATCCGGTCTTCAGGAACCAGCTCTAGAAGCTCATGAAACATATCGCCGTGCGGATCAAATACCGCTAAACCTTTACCGTTCACCATGTCCTGATAGATAGCACTTTTAAGTAGAGTTGTTTTGCCGGTACCGGTCTTGCCGATAATGTAAGTATGTTTTCGTCGTTGATCTAAAGTTGTGCCAATGGCTGTTTTATTTCCGGCATAATCGTTGACGCCAAATATTAAATCCAAATCAGGATTCTCTTTTTTGAAAGAAAGTGGAACCGGCAACTCTCGGCTGCGAACACGGGATAAATCTTCACTGTGAACGTCTGTATTAAAAGGAAAATGATATAGGGCACCGATTTCCGAAGAAGACAGCACCAGAGATCCGCCCATTCGATGTCTAAATTTCCACATTTTAATTCTCTGAGAAAGGGAGCCAAAATAGTTTTTGTTTGAAGTTAGTGTTTGTCCACAAGTATGGCGATAACTCATGAAAGACGATCGCAAACCTTTTTCGCGCTCACTCATCTGATCCTTACTTACTACAAGAAGAGTTCGGATACTTGCCTCAAACAGCGGAGAACTAAGTTTTGTTTTAGACAATTCGGAGAGCTCTATGTCAGCCGGCGATGGCTCAAGTTTTGTATGAGTAATCGGAAATTTGGCTTCATTGCCGGAAACAAATTCGGCTAGAAAAAGAATCGGGACCATAATTACATGTGTGACAAATTCTAAAATATGAACAAAGACATTTGCCGTTCTTTGGGCTTGGGTGTTTTGCGACCAATCAATATATTTATTACAGTGTAATACTTTTCTCAATCTGCCGGTTTCATGCTTCAA
>CAZHOF010000064.1:0-2825 GCA_964534105.1 uncultured Candidatus Saccharibacteria bacterium | reverse complement strand
AGATCGTCCGTCGTGGTGAACTCCCAGCGATAGTCGCTCGTCATCACGTTTCCGGAGAGATCCAAAACGTAGGGCAGGGCAACAAGTCGGTAGTGCGCGCCCCACGCCAGATCTCCTTCTGGCGTTACCGTTACCACATTTCCGGAAACGGAGATGATTCCGGTAACTCCCTGAATGTTCCACCTCGGGTCAAGCACCACTTCCTCCGAGAAGGTAATGGCGATGACCGCATCGAGTGGCACATTCTCCGCATCCGGTGCCGGAGTTACGGAAATCACACTCGGCGGCGTGACATCCGTTGGCTCCAGTTCGGTGGTAAACGTGCCGTGGTATGCGTCGGCCATCTCGTTGCCTGCCGTATCCTCGGCGAATGCGACGATCGTGTAGATCGCGTTCCAGTCGAGGAGTCCGTCATGCGTGAGGGTGACCGTTGCGCCTTCCACGATGATCGTGCGCTCGAGCGGGACGATTAGATCATCACGTTCGAGGTAGAGCACCACGTTTTGCACCGGTTCCGAGTAGGTCACCGTGATTGCGACATCACGAGAAACGTCTGCGGCATTCGGAGCGGGACTCACGTTCACTACGCTTGGGGGCGTGGTGTCGGTGGGGATGTACTCCGTAACGAATGTCCAGATGTGCTCGTTCATCTTATTCCCCGTCAAATCTTCTGCCTCGAGATGAGCGGTGTAGCTCGAACCCGAAACAAGCTGACTGGGCGTGAAGACGATGTGCGTTCCCTGAACTTCCGTTGCGCCCGGAACACTTGCGGTGTCGCCCCGCATCAACACGATGCTTCCCGATCCGATTGATTCGGAAAGGGTTGCTTCGACTGTTACGGAAACGGAAACATCCGTTGCGCCGTTTGCGGGAGTAGTACTCGCCACACTCGGCGGCGTGACATCCGTTGGCTCCGGTTCGGTGGTAAACGTGCCGTGGTAGGCGTCGGCCATCTCGTTGCCTGCCGTATCCTCGGCGAATGCGACGATCGTGTAGATCGCGTTCCAGTCGAGGAGTCCGTCATGCGTGAGGGTGACCGTTGCGCCTTCCACGATGATCGTGCGCTCGAGCGGGACGATTAGATCATCACGTTCGAGGTAGAGCACCACGTTTTGCACCGGTTCCGAGTAGGTCACCGTGATTGCGACATCACGAGAAACGTCTGCGGCATTCGGAGCGGGACTCACGTTCACTACGCTTGGGGGCGTGGTGTCGGTGGTGCTACCCTGCGCCACATTGAAACTCCACGCGAATTCCTCTTCAAGGAATCCTCGAGAGGAGTCGGTGATGCCCGGCTTGACTCGAATGGAAAACGAACTGCCTTCACTCCACGCCGAAGCAGGGGTGAAAATGAGCTGATTTCCTGAAACCATGTGCGATCCGGGAACGGGAGTTCCTGAGGCGTCTTCGACGACAAGTGCCGTGTCAGAAACCACTGAAAGCGGGCGCGTGAACTCGGCGACGAGCGGAATGAGCGCTGAACTGATTGTGCTCCCTTCGGCAGGCGTTACCTGCGCTACCTTCAGGGGATCAAGCGTTCTGAACATCCACTCGTAGGTGGGAAGGATGTTCCCCGCCATGTCCTCGATCTTTTCGAGAACGACATGGTACCAGACGCCTTGGGAAAACTGCTTCGACGGTCCGAAGAAGGCAAAATCCCCTGGCGGGGTCACCATGATAACTGTCCCCGCAACCTTCACGGTATCGTCACGGTAGATGCGGAATCCTGCTTTTATACTTTCCCATCTGACCTGTTTCGAGAAGTTCACGACGATTGAGTCGCCGATCGCAACCGAAACCGCATCCTTCCCCGGCTTGTGATTTGCGATCTCTGCGGGTTCGGGCTCGGGTTCCGGACCGATGACGTTGTTCTTCTCACATGCCGCCAATCCCGCAAGGGAAAGGAGGATGGAGAAGGTGAGTACGCGAACTGCGTGCATCATCGCACACCTCCTTCCGCCTTATTGGCGGATGTATCCTGCTCGTCAGCCCTCTCCACCAGTTGATGGAGACGAAGCGGCAGGGATTTTGCGTGCTGATCTTCCGTTGTGAAGCTCCAGGAATAATCCTGGAGCATTACGTTGCCGACGGTGTCTGCAAGTCCACTCTCGATCGTTGCGACGAACGTCGCTCCGTAGGCGAGATCGATTCTGAAGGAGAACCCGCCTATACGCAGTGAACCCTTGAAGAACTTTTCGAACCCTGGGACCGGATTGCCATCCCGCGTAAGTGAAAAGACGATGCTCTGCTCTTGTACCGGCTCGGAGAAAGACGCTCCGAACATTGCTGGGATGGCGGGAATATTTACAGCTCCGTTCTCCGGGTCTGTTTCCACAATCCTCGGCGGTTCGGTGTCCACCTTGGGACCGGTAACTTTCTCACATCCTGTCATTCCCAAAGCGGAAAGGAGGACGGAGAAGACGAGTACGCGAACTGCGTGCATCATCGCACACCTCCTTTCCTCCTTCACGCAAAGTTACGGAAGGACAATGCCGCCTCATTGGCGGGGTTGTAGTGTTATCCAAGTTCCGATGAACCTGGCGCGAAATTGCTTCTTCTTATATGTATTTGGAAAAGAACTCTGCCAGCGATTAGCTTGTTGTAGCGCTCGCTTAGCAACTGTATATAGTATAGCATAAAACAACGAAAAATGCAACCTTTCGGCCCGCTTCGCTGGAAAACTTCAGCGAGGCGGGCAAGCTCAAGATTGTCCCGAAACCACCGAAGGACAAGATTAGATAGAAAATAATAACCAGAAATTGAAAAATATCAGTTGGCAGCTAGAATATTTGCCTGTGGATAACTCTTGACAGAATTATTTTTGT
>CAZHOF010000063.1:0-2871 GCA_964534105.1 uncultured Candidatus Saccharibacteria bacterium | reverse complement strand
GTCCATTTGCGGCGCACGATATGCTTAAGCGGAAAACGATAATACTCAATCCGGGTTGGTATGAAGTCGAGCGGGTCAAAAATCCCTACGGCAGATTACAAAGGCCCTACAGACGCAATACCCCTCCCGTGTTCAGCGGCCCGCGTCCACAGTGGTTCGTACTCAAAGAAACGCCGCAGGTAGGCGAGAAAATTCAAACCTGGCTTGCCGCGGGAACGCTTGAAGAACTCTCCCCGAAAGAATACCCACCTCCCTCTTAAGAGGTCCGTCAAAACATCATGATGAGGCCTCTTTTCAGTTATTGACAGAAAACAATTTTTAACATATAACAAAAAAAGGATTTTAAAAACTCACGGAAAACTCAAAAGGAGGATTACGTCATGAAAGAAATTTCGAAGTTAGCGCTCCTCTCAACGGTAGCGTTTTTCGCGGAGCTTCTTTTTATCTGGCTCCTCATCGTCCACGGCGCATCGCTTGTCCCGGAAATTTCTCGCGATGCCCCAGCTTTCTTGCATTTCATGGGACTCTTCGGAATCATCGCTCCGATACTTGCACTGGCGCTTCTCGCGCTCGTAAGCAGTGGTGTGATGATTCTTAGTTTCATCAGCTGGATCTCCAGTCGGGTCGGGGTCTGGGTGATGAGAGTGTGGACTGTTGTCGGAATCATCGGAGCGATAATCGGCTTCGTGATGCTCTTCGGCGGTTACTTCGAAATCATCGGCGACATCTCCGTCTCGATGTGGGGCATGGTGATCGTTGCTGTCACGATGCTCTTTTTCTACGCGCCTGCAGTGTTCGTGATGAAGGCGCTCCAGCAAGACAGTTCACTTCCGCTCGAAGGAGAAGTGGTTCGATCCCCTATCCTGACAACGTAGATACCAAAGACCTCGTTCATATGAACGAGGTCTTTTTTTATTCATGGAAAGGCGGATCCTAGTAACTGATGAGTTTTTTCGCACGTTCCACGAGCTTAAGGATGATGGAGGATGCCTGAAGGAGGTGTTCAGCTGTGGGATGGGGCCGGATCGCCTCATATGTTTCGTTAATAGAGCGCGTGAGCTGGTTTAGTTCGTCGGTCATTTCGCGATATGATGCGATAACCTCGGAAGGAAAATCGTCGAGAGGATACCGTTCTGCGAAGAAGCGAACCAGTTTTCCGTTCTTTTCGGACCAGGCCTCCTCAAGAATCTTTCGCAACAATTCGGGTTTCTTTGCGATGCTCCCTTCGGGATTCATAAAAGCGCCCATAGACCCAAGTTCATTGCCGAGATAGTCCTCGAGAGCATACCTCATTCGTTCACTCGGGCTTCCTTCTATAACCTCCTCTGGATGGGTAAGGTTTCTTGGGACTCGTTCAATCATAGCATCATACTACTCTTCAGATTCACAATTGAAAACACTATATATTTGTAAAAATGTCTAAAAAGCCGAAAAACAGAGAAAAATTGAAAAAACCAGAAAAGCCGAATTATCAGTTAAATTGAAAAACCGGATAGCCGCATAAAACCTACACTTCTTGACGTAAAACACAAAAAGGTGTGAAACATTGCAAAATGTTTGACAAGCCGATAGCCGCATAAAACCTACATTTTTCAATTTTGATGAAAAATAATGTTTCACGTGAAACATTTTATCCACAGGGAAAGATGGTAATTAGTAACTCGTAAATGGCAATTTATGAATAAAATTACTAATTTACAACTACTATTTGCTAATCACTATCATTCTTTGAATTTTTTCTATGTATGTCATAAAATTAAGCTTATGGAAAATAGAAAAAGCTTAGGAATGCTTGGCGAAGATTTGGCCTGTAGCTACCTCAAAAAGAAGGGGTACAGAGTTATCAAAAGAAATGAAAAGAATAGATTTGGGGAAATTGATATAATTGCCAGGGAAAAGAGTGGAACACTTGTTTTCGTAGAGGTGAAGACAATGAGAGAAGGGGAGTTAAAACCGGAAGATCAGATGAGAAAAAGAAAGATAGAGAATTTTAGAAAAAGTGCTGAATTTTTCGCAGGACAAAACGAAGAACTGATTGGCGAAAAGAGGGGATGGAGATTGGATCTCGTCGCGATAACTTTACATAGTAAGTCACACTCGATTGTCCACTATAAAAATATCGTCACATATTGACAATTTGTTTATAGTATGCTATACTAAAAGAACAAGAATTAGTACATTTCATAAACGTCATCTGCGGTTTACAGGAAGACCCATCCACAAGGAGGTTGCGCAATGGCACGGTTCAGGATGTTTTTGGCGGCTCTCTGCTGCATCACGGCAATCAGCTCCGTCGCGATAGCGGAAGAGACGACAGTTGTCCAGCACGAAGACGGTGGCAAGGGAATGTTCGAATATCCCTGGTCGGGAGGCAACAACAACGAGTTCGTCCTTTGGGGCGACCCCAACGAAAACGGCGGCATGGTGGGGATCATCAGTGGAGCCATCACTCCAGAAACGGTGATCCACGCGATGAACGTCACGAGCTTCGATCGGGACTCGCATCTCATGCTCGTTTCCGGAAAGCGCGTCGTGCTCTACGCCAGGGTGCGAGTAGAAGGCGAGGGAGAGGCGAGTCAGAGATATGCGGAAGAGATCTGGTTCTTCGTCCCTCCAGACCGAAGATGACATCATCAGACCCACTATTCGCTCAATTGCGAATAGTGGGTTTTTTATTAAATATGCAGGTAATTCAAACTCTTTCTATTTATTACATTCTTGACTTTTGAATATGATGAGATATCATAAAAAACAAGGTTAGCCGCTCCGGAGTGAGCGGCATTTTACAAGATAAATCAATTTCTAATTACTATCATTATGGACCTCAAAGCATTAGGAACGTCGGTACAGCAAATTGCTACGGAAAAGGGA
>CAZHOF010000062.1:0-2901 GCA_964534105.1 uncultured Candidatus Saccharibacteria bacterium | reverse complement strand
AAGGGTATTAAAAATCCTAATCATAGTTCAATCATAAATCCTAAGCCGTAATTCTTAAACCTTGTCCCATAAATAAATTCTACCCCCGTTTAGCTTTAGCATACGCCAAACGGGGGTAGAAGGGTAGGTTAGCTTTTTCGATTTATTCAACAATCATGGTTCCCGTCTCACCTCGTCCGGCATGTCCCGGAACATCGCAGTGAAATGAGTACGTTCCTTTCTCTGAAGGAGCTTTGAAGGTAATGGCCCGCGTTTCTTCAGGTCCTACGCCAACGGCAACTGCAGAGAGTTCAGTATCGTCAAAGAGGAAAACGTGCGTCTGCGCGTCTCCCGAAGTAATCGCAAGCGTTACCGGAGCGCCTTTCTTTACAGTAAATGAACGAGGAACAAAGCCGGATGAAGAAACGGTGAGCTTTATAGATTGTTCGGGTAGCGCTTCGGGGCTTACCGCATTCGATTGTTGCGGGGCGTCGGGCGCGCCGGGAACCGCATCGTTCTGTGCCGGGGCCCCGCTCGGCGCGAGTACATCTCCCTCTTCTGTGATTGCGCTCGTGCCCGGAACCGCAACAACGCCCTGTGAGGTTTGCTCTCCCTCAATGTTTTTAAGTGAGAATTGACCGGGCAGGGTAATGGTCCCGGTTGCAAAGAGAGCGATAACGACCACGGCTGCAATAATGCCTCCTGTTACACCGATAATAAGTCCTTTGTTTTGCATGATGAATATAAAGCGACGACTTTTACTTATTATAGCAAAAATAGAAAAAAGAAACTGGTAATAAGTAACCGGGGGCGTTCAAATCATTAATTTTCAGCTATCGGTTACTAATTACCATTCTCCTGCGATATAATGAAAGCATGAGGATTCTCAAGATTGTCTTCTGGATTTTCGTGGCAGTTGTGATAATTCTGGCGCTTGCGCTTGTTTTCACTTCGCCGCAATCGGCAAGAGCGAACCCTGGCACGAATATCAACGCCACCACCACGGAGCACTTCGCCTGGAATGATATTTTGGGCTGGATTGATTTCTATAATACTGACACGGTCACGGTCTGGGGCACGCGCGTTGAGGGATACGCAAGTTCCTCATTCGGCGATGTTTCACTTGATTGTTCCACTTCCCCGAATGGCAACATCTGCGCGACTTCGAATTACGGAATATGTAATGGTCCCGGACCGCACAATACGGACGGCACATGTCCGAATGGTGACGGAGGGGATTCGACAAGTGGAGCGCTCACAGGCTATGCCTGGAACGATAATGTAGGATGGATCAGTTTTAACTGTGACCAGACGGATCACGGGGGAAGCGCACATTGTGAAGCTAATGGTGGGGCCGACTACAATGTGACCATTGATTCTAATGGCGACTTTCTAGGACATGCCTGGAATGACAACGTTGGCTGGATTAGCCTTAATTATAATTCTAGTGGGGTCAGTCCTTCGAGTTCATATAAGGTGGCGACTGCGTGGCGCGCCACAAGTACAGTCGGCTATCTTGAGTCGGTGGTGATCGATACGCAAGTACAAAACGGCGCGACGTTAAACAGCATCACCTGGATTGGCACGAGACCGGACGGGACTTATGTTGATTTCCAGGTTGCGGTTTCAAATAGCTCAAGTGGTCCATGGACATTCGAGGGACCTGGAGGGGACACGAATACGTACTATGGTCTTTCTTGCGAATCAAATTTTCAAGGAGGCGTGAATGCAGACGGTGCTCCCGAGAACACCCCTGTTTGTATTAACCCAAGCCGAGTCAATAATTACCGCTACATCCGATACCGCGTTCGTCTGCGTAGTAACCGGTTACAAACACTTGCCCCGCAGGTTGATGACATTATCCTGAACTGGAGTAGATAGGGATAGTTAACAGTAATTGGAAAACGGTAACCAGATACTAATTATTACTTGCTAATTTCTATTTACCACCTGCCATTTTCCATCTGCTATAATAAAACCAATGACAAAGAAGGAAATCATCTCCCTTGTAGTGGCTGGAGTAGTGGTTATCGGCATTATTGTTCTTGGTGTTGCGGGGAAACTAGGCGGGGCTGAAGAACCGATTACCGTGCCAGGGGGAACAACTGGAGAAACGACAGGGGGCGAAACCGGAGAAGGAGAAACATACACTCCTGAAATTCCCCAGGATGCGGTACTTACAACGCCAGTAGAAGAAATTCCTGTGATTGATCCGGGAACAGGGGAACAAAAAGGTAGGGTCGGAGTTTTCGCGATTACAGCAACAAAAAACGGCTACGATCCGGAAACAGTAACAGTAAAATTGGGAGACGTGGTAAATCTGGAATTAACTGCACAGGGTGGTGCATATGACATACACTCACCGTACCTTGGTTTTTATCTCTCGGCACAGGACGGGGAAACGAAGCAATTGAGTTTTAAGGCAAGTTTGACGGGAACATTTTCATTCGAATGCCGGGATCATTGTCCTGCTGGTAAAAAAATCTCCGGCAGAATGGTTATTTTGCCCAACTAACACATGAAGCGTTTTCTACTGGCCGTACTTTTCTGCAGTGTCGCTCTGTTCGGACCTAACGAAACACTCGCGTTTATCGGGCCTTCGGCTTCGCCCCCAAGCGGGGCGGGGGAGCTCCTTGTGGCGAGTTCAACGCGAGCGTTAGGTATCACTACTTCGACGGTGTACTTCACGCCGTCGTCTCTCACCATCAAGCCGAATGGCGCCTCAACACCAAGTATTTTTTTCGATTCTGATGGTGATATCGGTATTGCCACCACAACGCCAGGACAAAAATTGGTTGTTGCGGGGTCTGCTCAAGCAAGTGGCTTTATCGGCAGCGCCGCAAGCTTAACAAGCTTGGATCCGGCAAATCTTACCGCCGGTGCTTTTACAGCGAGTAACTTTGCCTTTCCTTCTGCACTTGC
>CAZHOF010000061.1:0-2907 GCA_964534105.1 uncultured Candidatus Saccharibacteria bacterium | reverse complement strand
CCCTTTCCGGGACTTAATATCGACAATCTCCCCTTTTTCGTTCCCATTGCGACACAGGCAAAGGGGCAGACACTTATTCACGACTGGGTCTTCGAAAACCGGGCGATTTATTATCTTGAACTTACTAAACTTGGGGCGGATATTATTCTTGCAGATCCTCATCGTGTTTTCATTAAAGGCCCCGTGAAACTGCACTCGGCGGAAATTGTCTGCCCTCCCGCACTCCGTCCTGCTGCCATTATTCTCATCGGGATGCTTGCAGCGCCCGGCGTCTCCGTTTTACGGAATGTTTACTCCATTAGCCGTGGCTACGAGGATATCTGCCGTCGGCTTAATAAACTCGGCGCGAAAATAAAAACAATCCGGTGAAATCGCTGTTCTGCACTATTCTATTCCTTCTGTCTGTCTTCTATCTTACGATCGTAAGATAGAAGACAGAGCGGACTTTAAACGTCGGCTAGTGCGCTAGCAATAGTCAGCGGTTGTCTCCACTTCCTTTAATCGTTCCCCTCTCCAAGCGAGAAAATAGTTTTTTCAAATTCTCCCCGGCAACCCGTTCGAGAGAGATTCCTAATTCAGTTGCAAGTTGTGCGATATACCACAGCACATCTCCTAATTCTTTTTCAATGTCCGCTTTTGTTTCCTCATCAAGCTTGCCGTCCCTGTCCCGCAACACTTTCTTAATTTTATCCGCCACTTCCCCCGCTTCACCGGAAAGCCCGAGTGTCGGGTAGATAAAGTCGTGTCCCACGTTTGGATACAGGGCTGTTTTCCTGGATTGTTTTTGATACTCTTCGAATGTCATATACGCGCTTTTATTGTTTCTCCTGCTTCCCTTCTTCACTCTTTCTGAAAATCCTCGTTAAGTAGACGGAAACGAGCACGATAACAACCGTCATCAGACCTGCATAAATAAACTTCACAAGAATAGTGTTCCGCGTAACGGGAAAGAGCGTGTCTATCAGGAAGCGAATCGCATCATTCCAGGCAATACCGGCAACCACTCCAAAGCCAGCGAGAAGATAGCCAAGCGTCCGTTCCCGTACTTCTTTTTTTATTCGCTCGCTTTCCTCACGGAGATGATCACGTAGTTCATTCATATGTTTTAGTATACCCTACTTCAAAGACCTCGAAAACCTTTCAGCCACTTTTTTCCAATTAACAACACTCCACCACGCTTCAATGTACTCGGGCCGGCGATTTTGATATTTTAGATAGTAAGCATGCTCCCAAACATCCAGATTAAGAAGGAGGGAACCCTGATTCAACGGCGTATCCTGATTCTTGGTTTTTACGATCTCGAGTTTTTCGTTTTTAGTTTTAATAAGCCATGCCCAGCCGCTTCCGAAAACTCCGAGAGCCGCTTCGGTGAACTGTTTTTGAAACGAGGCAACATCTCCAAATTCTTTATTCACCGCTTCCAAGAATGTATCCTGCGGTTCCTCTTTCTCGGGAGAGAGCGTTTCCCAGAATAATGAGTGGTTAAAATGTCCTCCCCCATTATTCCGCACCGCTTCCCGAATATCCTCGGGGATTTGAGTAGTATCCGCGAGCAATCCTTCGAGTGGTTTTTTCGCAATATCTTCGTTTTTTTCGAGTGCTGCGTTCAGCTTCACCACATACCCGGCATGATGCTTTCCGTGATGTAATTCCATTGTTCGCGCATCCAAGTACGGCTCGAGCGCATCATAGTCGTATGGTAATTTTGGCAATTCGTATTTCATTTTTGTTTTGTGCTTCTCATGATCTTTATTTTTTGGCGCAACAAAAAAACTGCGCGTTGTGCTTTTCAAAAGTGAGCAAGTGGAAGATGTCGTCAGTGAGTGATTGCCTTCTTTGGGATAATAAGAGCTGCAAAGACGTAGGCGATTACTCCCGGCACGAATCCCGTAAAGACCGAGATTACAATCCATGCAAAACGCAAGAGAACCGGGTCCACCTCAAAATATTCGCCGAGACCACCCAACACTCCTGACAGGACACGGTTTTCTTTGCTTTTGTAGAGCTTTTTTACTCTTTCAGACATTATGTGCAGTATAGCATAACTTCACCCCGATCTCGATTTCCACTATTTCGTGGCATCATACATCGCTTTAATCTCGGAAGAGGAAAGTGCCCGATTATATATCCGTACATCATCGATTTTTCCGTCGAAATAATGATTTTGATTAAAGGTGTCATTGCCTATTCTCACCCCCTGTGTCGAAAAAACAGTATTTGCTCCCGTCTGCGCGGGCGAACCAACCAGTGCCCCATCTCCATAAAATCTTCCGGTTGAACCGTCCCATGTCCAGGCAACGTGTGCCCACACGTTTCTGGGGACCGTGTAATTAGTTGTCTTATCGTTACCATAGAACCCTGCACTCAACCCGGTTGAAAGGTATGTATAGAACCATCGTGCCTGGCTTCCTGAAGGAGTTCCATAAACAACAATAGCATCAATGTCGGTTGCAGCCCCCTCCCAATAAAGCCAAGCGGCTGTGGTATGCGGTGTTGACCCGGAAGGAATTGATGAGGTTCCTGCCTGGAGAAATTGCGGTGATGAACCCGAAAGATCGACTGCGCCACCGATCTTTCCTGCTGGAGTATGATAATCGGCCGTGCTCGTGGCGTTATTCCCATTTACTGTCCCATCCGGATATACCGTTCCACTCCCCTCATCAAACGTCCAGTAGCCAACAAGGCCTCTCCCCGGGGAGGTAAGGGTTAAGCTTGAACCCACCTCATAGATAGCACTGTCAGTGCCCCCATCACTCTTGGCTTTGGGTGCCTGATCAGCGCTTTCCAACAAGGCAGTGAGTTTCCATGAGCCCCCAGGGATATATGTATAGTAGAGGCCTGTGGAGGTGGCGTTCGTAGGGTCTACAGGGAGCTTGGAGAAGGGTGCTCCTGCAGAGAATGAGGCGA
>CAZHOF010000060.1:0-2921 GCA_964534105.1 uncultured Candidatus Saccharibacteria bacterium | reverse complement strand
ACCGTTTCTCGGATATTATCGTGTTTCGCAATTTGAACCGCGAGGAAATCTACGCCATCGCCCGACTGCTCGTTCAGGATATCGTGGACGCGCTCCATGAGACGCATGGTGTTGAGCTGCGGGTTGGCGAAAAGGCGTTGCGTACTATCGCTGACCTTGGATACAGTCCCGTTTTTGGAGCCCGGCCGCTCCGTCAGGTTATCTCGGAAAAATTGAAGAGCTTGCTCGCAGAAAAGATTTTACGCAAAGAGATCAGGCGCGGGAGTATTGTGGAACTCGTGGTTCGTGACAATGACTTTGCCCTGGATACGCCTTCTTCGTAGCGCGGGTTTGGATGTGATACAATTGGCAGCACGTATGATTAAGATCAAAGTAAATATCGATTTCAAGAAACTTTCCCTGAACCGCGTCATCCGGTATTTTATCCTTTCCGATTTGTTGCTGTGGGGCGGGTGGGGTCTGATCGGACCCATTTTCGCCTTGTTTGTGGTTGACCGTATTGAGGGAGCCGGACTTGTTGTTGTAGGCGCCGCTGCGGGAATTTACTGGGTTGTTAAATCCCTTTTTCAGATTCCGGTTGCGCTCTTTTTGGATCGCCATAAGGGAGAACGGGACGATTTCTATACCCTGGTGTTAAGTTTGATCCTCGTCGGTTTTACTGCGATGGCTTTTCTTTTGGTGCATTCCGTAGGCGGTCTTTTCCTCGTCATATTTTTGCAGGCGATTGCGTTTGGGTGCTATACCCCTTCATGGTCGGCGCTGTTTTCGCGGCACCTGGAAAAGGAGCATTACGCTTTTAATTGGTCGCTCGACAGTACGACAATCGGTCTTGCTTCCGGGGCGACTGCGTTTTTGGGCGGTGCGCTTGCCCGTTTCTTCGGTTTTTCAACCGTTTTCATCCTTGCCAGCATTCTTGCGTTTGCAAGCGCATTTCTTCTGATTATGGCCCCCAATCTTATTCTGCCGAATACGGGAGGTGCGGAAGAGGGGAAGAAAAAGCCGGTTCTCCGTGACCATCTTCCCGGCGAGGTTCAAAAGTAATTTATGACTACTCAACAGGGAGACGTATCTGTTTCAGCGGGCATTATCGTTTATCACGTGACGGATGAAGGGATACGATATCTTTTACTTTACCATGGCGGGCCCTATTGGAATTTTCCCAAAGGGAAGCTCGCAGAAGGTGAGAAAAGTTTTCGTGCTGCGCTTCGCGAGGTGTATGAGGAGACAGGACTGCGTTCCCAGGACTTGCGTTTTCAGGAATGGTTTCGTGTTTCCGACCGTTTTACATTCCTCACAAAGGAGAAGAAACGCGTAAAGCGAGAGGTTATTTATTATCTTGCAGAAACCAAGCGCTATCAGATTCGTGTTTCCGACGAGCATCAGGGATACGGATGGTTTGCGTATAAGGACGCGCTCCGTATTTTGATTGCTCCAAACCTGAAAAAGAATCTTAAAAAAGTTCATGCGCTTATTATTCGCAGAAAAGGTGTACCCGGCAGTAGAAACTCGACGCCGCGAAGCGGCAGGGGTTTATAGAGTGCAGCGTTGGTATGACGGACGGTGAATATAATGTAGTATTTTCTCATGCAATCGAGTTTTCACTGCCGGGTGTACGTTCTCGCCCGACGCGTTCCTAAGGGCCGCGTTACTACATATGGCGCGATTTCGCGCGCTCTTTGTGGGTCGTCTCGGGCAAGTAGGGCGGTCGGTCAGGCCCTTCACTGCAACCCCCGCCCTTTCTTTTCCGGAGCTACGCCTTTGGATAATGGTGACAGCGTGCCTTGTCATCGCGTAGTTCGTTCCGATGGTAATATAGGTGGGTATGCTGGAGGATCAAGGAAGAAGCGTGAAATTCTTCAGCGGGAAGGTGTGAGCGTGGTGTCGGGGCGCATTAACTTTCGAGAGTTCGGCTTTTCTTTTAAAAAATAATCCCGACTTTGGTCGGGGTTATTTTTTTACTTCCTCCACGATTTTTTTGAATGTGTCCGGCTCGTGTTCCGCGAGATCGGAGAGTATTTTTCGGTCAATTAAGATATTTTTCTTCTTCAGCGCGTTTATAAAGGTATTATATGTCATTCCTTCAGCGCGTACTCCTGCATTAATTTTTACCGTCCAAAGACGCCGGAAAACGCGCTTTTTTTCCTTTCTTCCTTGGAATGCTCTGCTCCAAGCGTGCAGTACCGCTTCTTTTGCGGCGCGCTCTTTCTTTTTCCTGCCCCATCGGTATCCTTTTGTCGTCTTGAGCAGCTTCTCCCTTTTTTTATTCGCACTTGTTCCTCGTTTTACACGTGGCATAGTTTATAAATATTTTTTCAGTTTATCCGCGTGGGCGTTCATCCCTCTTCTCCCTTTTTTCCGACGCATTTGCTTTGAGCTTTTATTTGCTCGTGAGTGTCCCAAAGCAGGGGAACGGCGGAGTACCTTTCCTGTTCTCGTAACCTTAACGCGTTTTGAAACACTTTTCTGCATGGATTATTTTTTCTCAATTTGAGCATTAAAGCCCCTCCCCCCGCGTCTCGGTTCCATCGTTACTTGATGGGGAGTGGAGATGAGCTTCATAAACTCCTCAAGTTTTTGAAGCCCCCACTCCTTATTTCCCTTTTCTCTTCCCCGCAGGAAGAGGTTGATCTCAACTTTATGGCCCTCCTCGAGGAATTTCTCCGCCCGGTTTGCTTTGACGCGAAGATCGTTTGCGGCGGCTCGAGGGGTAATGCGCACATGCTTCAGTTCTTTTATCTTCTGGGCAAAGCGCTGTCTCCTCTCTTCTTTGTCTTTTTGATATCGAAACTTGTCAAAATTGACGATGCGAGCGACGGGGGGTTTCACTCCTGCGGCGATTTCTACCAGATCAAGGTTTTCTTCGCGGGCAAGCTCAATTGCTTTTTGGAGCGGCATGACTCCGAGATTTTGTCCTTCAGAGC
>CAZHOF010000059.1:0-3252 GCA_964534105.1 uncultured Candidatus Saccharibacteria bacterium | reverse complement strand
TTATTGAAAAATCAGCCAACGGTGAGCGCGCATACGATATCTATTCGCGTTTATTAAAGGAACGCATCATTTTCCTTGGCGGCCCCGTAACCGACCAGGTAGCAAACAACGTAATCGCTCAGCTTCTTTTTCTGGAGCATGAGGATCCAAAGAAGGACATTAAACTTTACTTGAATACCCCGGGTGGTTCCGTAACCGCAGGTCTTGCGGTTTACGACACGATGCAGTACGTCAAAGCGCCCGTTTCCACGATTTGCGTTGGGATGGCCGCCTCCATGGGTGCGGTTCTTTTGAGCGCGGGGCAGAAAGGCAAGCGTTTTACTTTACCAAACTCCGAGATTCTGCTCCATCAGGTGATGGGAGGTGCCGAAGGACAGGCGATCGAGATTGAAATCACTGCCCGGCACATCGTGAAAATCAAAGACAAGCTTAATCAGGTTCTTGTGAAGCATACTGGGCAAAAACTTGAGAAGATTGAGAAAGATACCGACCGCGATTTTTATCTCACCGCTCAAGAAGCGAAGAATTACGGTCTTATTGACGAAATTATCAAGACAAAAAAATAGCGTTTCTTCTTCCCTTCGCGGAGGATCTAAGTATCCGCTTCCGCGCAACCCTCAATCTGAATACATTATGTATTCAGATTTTTGCAGTGCTTCAGTTTCCACGCATGTGCGTGGAAACTGAAGCACTCACTATCGCTTTACTATCCTATCGGACGATCGTCCGATAGGATAGTAAAGAGGATTTCTTTTATACAAACGATTAGTTTTGTCTTCTCCTCATCTCTTACTAGTTGTGATAGGATGAAATCGTTATGAAAACCGATGTAAAAGAGTTGCTCTCTCGCGGGGTTGAAGATGTTATAGAAAAGAAGCATTTGGAACGGACATTACAGTCTGGCAAGCCGCTCCGGGTTAAATTCGGGATCGATCCGACGGGTAAAAAAATCCACATTGGGCGGGCCGTCCTACTTTGGAAACTCCGCGCTCTTCAAGACCTTGGACATCACATCATCTTGATCGTCGGTGATTTTACGGCACAGGTCGGCGATCCTTCCGACAAGCTCGAAAAAAGACCCTTCCTTTCCCAGAAACAAGTTGAAGAAAATTTAAAAAATTATCTGCCACAGCTTGGAGCAATACTCAATCTCGATAAAACCGAGGTGCGTTACAACAGTGAGTGGCTCTCGAAACTCGATTTTCAGGAGACTTCAAAGCTTGCTGAGCTTTTTACCGTTCAGCAAATGATTGAAAGAAAAAACTTCAAGGAACGCTGGATACAGCATAAAGAAATCAGTATCCGCGAATTTATGTATCCTTTAATGCAGGGTTATGATTCCTATGTCGTGAAAGCGGATCTTGAAATCGGTGGTACCGACCAACTCTTCAACCTGATGGCTGGGAGGAAAATCCAGGAACGGTACGGGCAAGAACCGCAGGATATCATTACCTGCTCTATGCTCTCCGGTCTCGACGGAAGAAAAATGTCCACGAGCTGGGGTAATGTGATTACTATCACCGATGATTCGAATGAGCAGTACGGCAAACTTATGTCGATGCACGATAAGATGATCGAGGAATACTTCACACTTGCAACCACCATTCCTCTCACTGAGATAAAAAAATATGTCCGGGCACTTAAGGCCGGAGAAAATCCGAAAACGGTTAAAGAAAAGCTTGCTTCTGCAATTGTTGAACGCTACCACGGGTTGAAAGCTGCCAAAGAAGCTGCCAAAGAATTTCAGAAAATCTTTGTGCAGAAAGATCTACCGAGCAAGATGCCGAAACTCAAGCTTTTCGGGAAAAACATAACGCTTGTTGATGCACTCCTTAAGACAGGTATAAAAAGTAAAAGCGAGGCGCGGCGACTTATTGAACAGGGTGGCGTTTCCCTGAATGATGTCGTCCTGAACGACTCCTCCCAAGAACTAAAATTTGCGATTGGAGATGTCCTCCGTATCGGAAAACGAAAGTTTTTCCAGATTTCTAAAAATTAGCGCGTGGCGTTGTAATTCGAATAATAATAGGAGGGCTTGTTAGTGTGCGGCCAAGGGGAATTGAACCCCTTTCTCTGCCTTGGCAAGGCAGCATAATAGCCAGTATACGATGGCCGCTTTTTGAGCGAGTTTCACTTTTCGATGATATAGGGGCGGGTCGCTCTTATTCTATTGTAGATGAACTCAACGTACTCGTTGATCCCGGAGGAGGTCCTGACGGCCCTTTCACATAGGGTTGTCCGAAAGGCCCTTGGAAAAGTGGCGCGCCTTCGTTTTCCAGATTCCGATCCGATGCAAACATCTTAGCGAAAAAGAGTACGGCGAGCAACAATACTAATAAAACAATAAAGCGTAGTATGTTGAACTTCTTCATTGTTCTCTGTCTAATTACCTATTACTGGCTACTAGATATAGATTTCTATCTTTCTTGTGTCCCCGCGAGGCCGCCCTTTCGGGCGAGCCTCGCTCAAACATTGCTTGAGCGGGATTTGAACACTTGTTTTAATTTTCTTCTCCCAGCACCACTTTTCCAGTATTGTTCTCTCTTTTTTGCATTTTGTAGTGTGTCGCACTGTTCGTAAAACAACATCTTCCATGGTCTATATGGCGCCGTTGCTTTTGTCTGGCCATTGTTATGTTCCTTCAAGCGACGTCCAATGTCCGTAGAGAATCCTACATAAGTTCGGCGCTGCTTCTGACTTGTGAGAACATACACTGCGAAACACATCCTGTGCCCCTGCGAGGATTCGAACCTCGATTACGGGATCCGCAATCCCGCGTCCTATCCATTGAACGACAAGGGCGCATAACTCCAAGCTAAAATCCGAGCCAGTCGGTGAAAATATCAAGGAGTGATTCCTGATCTTCGCTCATTTCCGGCAATTTTTCAAGCAGTTTTCTCTTCGCTGCCTCCGCTGTTTTCTCGTCAACGGCAATTTTCAAGAGCGGGTTCAGCGTTGTTTTTCGCTTGATTACGATTTCGTGAAGTTGCCCCGGACGCTCTCGAATCTGGAAATGCTCGAGTGCATCGAAGGCGTAATGGACTAGTCCTGCGGTGATTCCTGTCTCATCAATTCTAAATTCAATCGTGCGCGGTTTCCGACTACTAAAGAACACAAGAACTCCGGCCGCAAGGAGAATGAAGAGTGCAAAGAAAAAATTGTTCTGGAACAGGGCAAAGATCACGAGAAGCGCGGCGACGGCAATAATCGAGACGTACCACGTAAGCGTTCTTTCTCTTCGTTCAAACTCTG
>CAZHOF010000058.1:0-3316 GCA_964534105.1 uncultured Candidatus Saccharibacteria bacterium | reverse complement strand
GCGCAGCAAGGTTGCGAAGCGGGAAGCGTGAGCTGGTTTTAAAGATAAGGTTTACCACAATAAGGTTGCTTTGGCTGTCGATCAGGAATGCCTCCTGGGAGCTCCGGGCGAGCACGGATTGAATTCTCGCGGTCGTGAGGAGCCGATCAAGCTCGATTTTTTTTATGTCAAGCACGTACAAAGAGGTTTGTGTCGTGATGAGCACTTTTTCATTGTTGAAGGGATGCGGCATTATATGCTCAATTGGCACAACCCCGGGGAGATAAAGCTGCCGTTCCTTAAGAGAGAGAAAAAGGTCAGATATATTAAGACTTTCTTGAGGACTGGAGAGGTTTGTGAGGAAAAACGTTGATTCTAACTTGGTTATGATAATGGAGTCCGAAACATCCATAAATTCCACTTCAGTTCCTCTGAGTATTTTTTCCCCGAAGGCAAGATTTCCCTTCGTGTTCTTGGTAATAACTCCCTCTTTTGTGATCCAGAATGTTTTTGTGGATGATGCCTGTTCAACGAAGACAGGATTTACGGGCCAGAGGCGAATGTTACTTTCTGATGAGACAATTCCCGGATGCACTCTCATTTCTTTTTCCCACGATACAAAACCTTCCTTCTGAAGCAGAACGCGATAGGTGTCCGGAGCAAGGTTACTCACAAACACTCCTTGTGACAGGAAATTTTCCCTCACTCTTTTCTCCTTTCCGTTGATAAGCAGCGTTGCATCGCTCGGCGCGAACTTCAAGAACAGTCCACCTCTTTTTTCAATCACCCCCTTTTTGATATTCAGCGAAAATCCTTGGGAGGCAAGAATGAGCATCACGCCTCCAATGAGAAATACCACAGTCAGTGCTGCAATCAGTTTTCTTCGCGATCGTAAATGCATGGATTTTTTTAGCTTGAATTTAGGGTGAAGAACCAGTAGAGTATTGGTAATTCTCTGCTATGTTTACGCGAAAAATCGGAATTGATCTTGGTACCACGAACACGCTTGTTTTTCTCCCTGACAAGGGAATTGTCATCAATGAACCAACGGTTGTGGCGCTTCGGAAGCCTGACAATACCGTTCTCGCTGTCGGCGTCGAGGCGAAGGAAATGGTTGGTAGGACTCCTGATACCATTGTAACGTATCGCCCCTTGAAGGACGGTGTGATAGCAGAATACTACGTTACCCAGTCGATGCTCAAGTACTTCATTTCGAAAAGCATCGGTCCGTTTAATATTTTCCGCCCGGAGGTTATTATCTCTGTACCTGCCGGTATTACCTCGACCGAGCATCGCGCGGTCGTGAACGCCGCTCGCGAGTCCGGGGCGAAGGAGGTATATCTTGTGAAAGAGCCGCTTCTCGCGGCGCTTGGTGCGGGCATTCCCATTCATTCGGCTGAAGGGAATATGATTGTAAATATCGGCGGGGGAACTACGGAGATTGCCGTTATCTCACTCGGAGGCATCGTTACGTGGGCGAGTGTGCGCGTTGCGGGGAATCGTTTCGATCAATCTATTGCCGAGTTTATTCGAAAAAAATATGCCCTTGCTATAGGGGAGAGTACTGCTGAGAATATCAAGATTTCGGTAGGGACCGCCCTTTCAAACCGGAATAAGACAGAGTTTAAAATCAGGGGGAGGGATCTTGTCTCCGGACTTCCCAAGGATCTTGTTGTGAATTCAAACGAAGTTGCTGAAGCAATAGCCCCTCATCTTAATGACATTGTCAGTACTGTGCAGTCTGTTTTTAACGTTACCCCCCCTGAACTTGCTGCGGATATTATGGAAAAAGGCATCATTCTTTCCGGAGGGAGCTCTCAACTTCGCGACTTTGATGAGTTTTTTAAACGCGCTCTCGGCGTTTCCACTTACGTTGCTGAAGATGCGATTCTTTGCGTGGCAAAGGGAACAGCAACTATCTTGAACCATCTTGATGTTTACAAAAAGACGCTTCTCACAAGACGCTAGTCGGGGTTTTCTCATGGTGGCTTTCCCGTGGAAATTATGACTGCTGAGCACGAGTATCAAGAAAAGCTTTTTCAGAACCTTATCGACCAAGGGAAACTCGGCCACGCTTACCTTTTTTTCGGAGATCCAGGCATTGGAAAGTGCGCATTTACGAAGCGACTTGCTTCATATTTGGAATTTGGTTCGTTTGGGCCTGAACCACGTTCTTTCCTCGATTCCCGATGGTTTTCACGGGGCGACGAATCGTCTTCTTTAGGCATAGATAGCGTGCGTGCGATCCGGGAGTTTCTTTATCAGACCCCGCTCCGTTCCCGCTTCCGACTCGCGGTTATCGATGATGCTCAGGTACTTACTCCCGAAGCCCAGAGCGCTCTACTTAAAATAGTGGAAGAGCCCCCCGTTCACGGTCTTCTTATTTTTATCGCGGAACAAGAGGCGTCTCTTGTTCCAGCGTTACTCTCGCGCTTACAGAGATTTTATTTTCCCCGACTTTCTTCTCAGAAGATGAAGGAGCGTCTTGAAGGACATTACGGTTTTTCCGGAAAAGAGGCTGCTGTTCTTGCGGTACGCTCGTTTGGGCGTATCGGGAGGGCTTTAGAGCTTGGTTACCAAGCGGTGCCAGTAAAGGAGAAGGAGGAAAATCCTAAAGTCGTTTTCCTCAATTCGCTTCGTGAACGAATTGCCGAGCTTCACCAGCAGGGCGTTTTGAAAGAGCACGAGGTCCTCTCCCGCCTTCTTCGTCTTGAAGTTGCTCTCCAGCGTTTTTCGCTTAATGTTAGCTTACAACGTAAAGTTGCTTCTTTACTTGAGAGGGGTTAAGCTTTGAGAAAGATATGCCAGAACTTCCCGTTACTCAAGAGCTTCAAAGAAAGCTTGCCGCTGTTCTTGCCGGTTTTGAGCGTGAAGTGAAGGGGATTCGCACAGGTCGTCCCAGTCCTGCACTCGTGGAAGATCTCAAGGTTTCGTATTACGATCAGACACTTCCTTTAAAGCAAATCGGTTCTTTAAGCGTTTCTCCTCCTCGCGATCTTTTAGTTCAGGTTTGGGATAAGGAAGCGATTCAGGGTGTCGTGAAGTCCATAGAAGCTTCCTCACTCGGACTTTCCGCTCAAGTTGAGGGTAGTGTTGTTCGTCTTCGACTTCCGGAGCTTAGCCGTGAACGGCGCGAGGAACTTATCCGTCATGTGAAACGGGTAGCCGAGCAGCATCGTATTCAGATCCGACACGTTCGGGATGAAGTGAATAGGGAGGTGCAAAAGCAATTCGATGCAAAAGCGTTGAGTGAAGATCAGCGTTTCGCTCTTCGGGAGTCCGTTCAGGAAAGCGTTGACGAAGCCAATCAGTCCATCGAGACCATTCTCGGCCGAAA
>CAZHOF010000057.1:1630-3340 GCA_964534105.1 uncultured Candidatus Saccharibacteria bacterium | reverse complement strand
GTGGACCCACCGGGAGTCGAACCCGGGACCCGGCAATGCGAATGCCGTGTAATACCACTTTACTATGGGCCCTCACTTTTAGAGCTTACGAAGATTTCCGGTCGTTTGCAATATGCCAACGTCAACCTTTTATTTTCTCGCACAAGAAGAGGTCTTCCTCCGCCATTTTCAGCATGAAATCCATCCTGCTTTTCAGATGATCGTAGCAGTAGCTTTGCAGAAGATGGTCAACAATAACTGTTAGTATTAACGCTTCCCACGCCAGAAAACGCTTTTGGGAAAACTTGGACCGGTATGCTTTAAGGAGCGTGTTTTTCGCCGTGGTGATTTTTCTTGGCGACACCTCTTTTATAGTCATGGTATCCACCAGATGAGCGGAAAGGTACGCTAAATCGTAAACGGGTTCATTCTGATGCGCCAGGTCCCAATCGATAAGCTGGGCTTTGTTGCCGGAAAAAATAATATTACTCGGAGAGGCATCGCCGTGGCAGAGTACCGGAGTTTTTCCCGCGCTCTCATTGATAACACGGACACTCGTTTTTGCGAAGCTCGCCAATATGGGGTAGAGCGCCGGATTGAGACGGGCGTTGCGTTTCAGATTAGCTGTAAGGAATTTAAGTATGGGGTTCTTCTTTGGAAATAAGGAGAATGTTTTGACGCGATGTAGTTGATGCAGCGTTTTGGCAACCGCTTTGAGATGCGCGCTTTTAAGATTCCCTTTTTTGATAATTTGATGGAAACTTGTTCCGGGAGAAAATTCGCGCACCAGCATCTGTCCTCCCATAAACGATCCCAGGGGACGTGATATGAGTGATTGGTCTTGGTCGTATACGGCTTTCAACGGCGGAGCTTGAATCTTGTGCTTGCTAAAATTAAAATGCGCAACGATTTTTTTGTGCGGCGGCGAGGAAAATCGGAAACCGATGATAAATCTTTCCTGACGGGCAACCATGATGTTTTGGTGCTCCAATGCGGAAGAAATTTTCGTTGACGGAGGTAATCTTTTTCCGTACCACTGCGGCCAATGTGCTTCGAAGAACTGTCTGGCCCATTGTTTATCCGTAACCCCGGCAATTTTCTCCAAAACAACGACCCGGGTGTTTAAAGCGGTAAACGTGTCGATTGCCGGGCCTATCTTCTTGAGTAACTTTTTTTTCGTATTCGTCATACGCAATATTAATCGCGCTGCTCCGGCTGGCCACCGCGCATTTTCCGATACTGTTCCTTATATCGCTCGATGGTTTTCTCCACTTCCTTGTTCGGGACTTCCGCACGGAGGAGATCAATGGCGTTTATCGTGTCATAAATATCCGTTTTGTGTTCCAGTTTATACATCGCATCGCGCCAGAGGATTGCCTGTTCGTATTCCCGATTCTTAACCGCTTTCTTTTCGAGCTTACTCATCATGTTCATAAAAGCGTGATAGACACCTTCTTCAGCTCCTCCCCTACCGATCGTGCGATCTTTAAAAGGAATACGCACGGTTTCCTGCTGTTCGCGGGCACGTTTCCGCACCTCGCCGCTCCGCTGCCACTCAAATGCCGTCGAAACGATTTTTTCGTATAAATCCTGTGCTTTTCGCAATTTTTCTTTCTCGATTCCTGGCACCGCGCGGGTTAACTTAAGCAAACGGTGGGCTCCCGCTTCTATCATTTCCAAGCTCCACCACGGTTTTCCGGAGGCCCACCAAAAGTGATCGCTTGCAAGTGC
>CAZHOF010000057.1:0-1530 GCA_964534105.1 uncultured Candidatus Saccharibacteria bacterium | reverse complement strand
CGAATAGTTTCATCAATACTTAAAAACGGGAGGAAGGCGTGATACTTCGCCGAGCTGGTAAATTCAACTCTTCCCTCTTTTCCTAAATCCCGCAGGATATCAATGAGATCGCGATATCCGTGACGGTCAAACTGTTCGATAAGCGCTCCCGTCACGTTTAAGGTAACGCGCGCTTTATTGCAATCGCGGATACCGTTCAGGAGAGGGCGGTAGCTTTGTGCTGCTACCGCTTCTAGAATATCTTCCTGCTGATCAGCAGGTTGATAAATATGGAGAAAGTTAGCCCACTGCACGATTTCATTATTCCTCTTTCTTCTCTCCGTCGGCAAGGGCTGATGCAAAAAGCTTAATGTACTCCTGTGCCGATTTCTTCCATGAAAAATCCTTTTTCATCGCTCGCTTCACGATTTTGTCCCATTCTTTTTTATTGTGAAACGTCCCCGCGGCACGCACGATGGCAATCAAAAGGGCAAATTTATCGAATGGTTCAAATACGAATCCGGTACCCGCGTTCGTTTCCGGATCGTAGTCCTCAACCGAGTCCGCAAGGCCCCCTGTCTTCCGAACAATGGGTACGGCTCCGTAACGCATTGCTTCCATTTGCACGAGGCCGGACGGCTCGAATCGGGAGGGAATCAGTACCGCATCGGCTCCTGAAAAAATGAGACGGGGCAGCTTTGCGTCAAAGAAGTAATGTCCCGCAACACGCTCGGGATACTTCTCCTGCAGCCCCTGGAAAAAAGTTCGATATTCATTACTCCCGCTTCCCACAACCACCAGTTGAAAATCAACGTTCTGCATCAACGAGTCGGCGATTTCAACAATTAAACTGAATCCTTTTTGATCCTCCATGCGAGAAACGATGCCTATTACAAACTTCTTCGGATCAATTGGAAGTCCGAACTGTTTTTGAAGAACGGGTTTGTTCTCCACGCGTTTCTCCAGGTCGCTCACCGAATAGTGCGTTTCTATGTTTGAATCGGTTTCAGGATTCATTTCCTCGATATCAATGCCATTCAAAATTCCCAAGAGGCACGAACGCCGTTCACTCAACAGCTCCTCAAGCGTTTCCCCGAACTGTTCGGTTAATATTTCTTTTGCATACGTTGGTGACACCGTGTTGATAAGATCAGCGTACATAATCCCGCGACGCATACCGTTCAGTTTCAAGAGTTTCGGATCAAAGAGGTTTGGGATAGCTGCCTGCCCCGCATCAAAATCCATTTCAGAAACGAAGTGATGATCGAACATTCCCTGAAATTGCAAATTGTGGATCGAGAAAATTGTTTTTATCTTGGAAAACACTGCGCTGTCCTGGTATTCCGTCTTCAGAAGGTTCGGCACGAAACCGGTCTGCCAATCGGAGGCAACAATAATGTCCGGGACCCACTTTGATTCGCGTAAAAACTCAAGAACACATCGGGAAAAGAGCACCCAACGCAGGGTATCGTCGGAGTAACCGTACACATTCGCCCGTTTCTCGTAATATTCCATATTCTCAACGAAATAGGCGATGGTCTTTTTGTTTTC
>CAZHOF010000056.1:0-3394 GCA_964534105.1 uncultured Candidatus Saccharibacteria bacterium | reverse complement strand
ACGAATAAGTACTACGAGTTGAACGCGAACATGGAAAGTACAAAATATGCCAATGGTGGAGGCAGCGATGTGGAATCTACCGACGGAGGCGATAACAGCGCTTGGTATGAGGTAGGGAATTCACTGACTCTGTAATATTGCATCTTCCCAGAAGATATAAAAAAGAGGGCATTTCGTCCTCTTTTTTATTGCAGTCCAGTTGTAAGTTATCCACTTTAAAAATCTGTCTATTGGGTACTTTTGTATTATACTTTAGAAGAGATATGCCTAAAGGTTTCACGCTGATTGAATTACTTGTCGTGGTGGCCATCATCGCTGTTCTTGCGGTTGCCGTCGTTTTGGTTCTTAACCCCGTTCAGTTGATTAAGCAGGCACGAGATGCCACTCGTCTTGCTGATATAGCCGCGGTGAATGGAGCAATTGCTCTTTACCTTGCAGATCAGCCAAGTCCCGACTTGGGAACATGCTCCTCGTATGCGCGTCTCACCGCAGCGTCGTCGGGAACGCCTTTCCCCACACTTGTGAGTGTGCAGTTAGCGACAACAACGGCTGTTGACGGGACCGGATGGGTTGATATTAATTTCACAACAACTACGGGAGGATCTCCTATTTCCCGCCTTCCCTTGGACCCGGTAAACGATACTACATATTTCTATGGTTATGGCTGCGATGACACAAATAAGAGATTCGAGGTTGATGCAAAAATGGAAAGTTTAAGATACGCAAACGGAGGAGTAAATGATGTTGAATCTAAAGATGGAGGGAATAATGCACAATGGTACGAGGTGGGTAATTACGTTTCACTTTAAAAGAACAAGGAAAAATAAAGAAAAATCCGCCTTGAGCGGATTTTCTGTTATAATAAAGGAAACATGACTGGAACAACCCTCCCCCTCTAAGGGAAGGGAGAGGAGGAGTAACCATCAGGCAGTATAACAACCAAGTATAGCATTATGATAAACAGCAACATGCACGTTGCTACCGCGGTAAAAAATCACTATCCAGTATGCCAGGCAGTGAAAATTCGACCATTTGGCGATATTGAAGATTACGTATCATCGCGTGTTATTCGTAAATATGCCTAAAAACACAGAAAGAAAAAACACCTTCGGTAGTCAGTCGAATTTCTACTGCCTGGTATGATATCGCTTCCTCCACAGAAACTGAAAGAAATATTAGCGAAAGAAGGTATTGTCGACAGCGACACCTTCGATCTTATTATTGAGGAGGCGCAGCGCAAGCGTCAGAACCCTGCAGACATTCTCATTTCGAAGGGTTTAATCAATAAAGATTACTTCCTGATGCTCATCGCCAAGACCCTTGGCGTTGAACGGGTGGGATTGAGTACGACAAAAATAAACGAAGAAGCGCTCCGTCTTTTACCTGAAAACATTGCGCGATCAAAACGTGCAATCGTGTTTAACCGCGGGGAAGATGGATCGTTCCTGGTAGCGATGGAAGACCCGACCGATCTTGAAACGATTGATTTTTTGCATTTGCGTCTGGGGGGACAGATAAAACCGTACCTTGCAACAGAAGACGACTTGAATCGCGGCTTCCTCCTGTATCAGCGCAGGCAGACACAAGATTTTAAAGAAATCATCGAGGGAAGCATCCGAGAATCTCTGCGTTCCAAAGCTCGTGGTAATTTAAAGGAAGCGGCCCAAGATCTTCCGATTGTTGCGATCGTGGACAACCTCATGGCCTATGCCGCTTCATCTCGCGCTTCAGATGTCCATTTCGAAATTTTAGATGACGTGGTTATGGTTCGATTCCGCATCGACGGTATTTTGCATGAAATCATCCGCATGCCGAAAGAAATTCACTCCGCAGTCGTGGCGCGCATCAAGATCCTCTCGAATCTCAGAGTGGATGAGCACACACATCCGCAGGACGGCCGTTTTCGCTACAAAACAGGGGAAACCGTTATTGATGTCCGCGTTTCTATTATTACGACGTTTTATGGAGAAAAAGTCGTACTTCGCCTTCTGAATGCGGCACAGCGTCCTCTCTCACTCGCCGAGATCGGGATGTTCGATCGACAATCTAGAAAAGTGGAAGAAGCAATAGAAAAGACATACGGCATGGTGGTTGTGTGTGGTCCTACGGGGTCAGGGAAGAGCACAACACTTTACTCTATTCTCAATATGTTGAACCGACCCGAGGTAAACGTCGTTTCCATTGAAGATCCTGTTGAATACGACATGCGGTACGTGAATCAGATGCAGGTGAATCCCGCTGCCGGTATCACATTCGCCTCGGGGTTGCGCTCAATATTGCGTCAGGATCCCAATATCATTCTCGTAGGTGAAATTCGCGATGGTGAAACGGCAAATATTGCGGTACAGTCCGCCTTGACAGGCCATCTTGTTCTTTCGAGCTTGCATACAAATGATGCTGCAACAGCCGTCCCGCGTCTTATTGATATGGATGTACCCCCCTTTCTTATAGCAGCGGTGTTGAATAATGTGGTGGCGCAACGTCTGGTCCGGAGAATTCATCTTGACTGCATTGAATCGTACGTTCCGGGAAAGGAGATATATGAAAATATACAACAGCAGCTCAGCGCGATCGGGGTAGACCCTAAAACGGTCAAGTTACCCAAAACATTTTATCGAGGTAAGGGATGTGCGGGATGCGGCCATACGGGTTATCTCGGGCGCATCGCTATTTTCGAAGTGCTTAATTTTACGGAAGTAATCCGAAAGCTCGTGATTAGTTCGGATTTCAACCTGGATAATTTGCAAGCGCTTTCCAGAAAAGAAGGAATGGAAACGATGTTCGAAGACGGCTTGAAAAAAGTAGAGCGCGGGGTCACGACAATCGAGGAAGTATTCCGAGTCATTCAGGAATAAGCTATCATAACAAGAAAAACAATGAAAAAATTTCATTACATCGCTTCTCAGCAGGACGGAAAGATTGTAGAGCGGGACATGGAAGCGAAAGAAGTGTCGGAAGTACTCGCGTTCCTTTCAAAAAATAACCTAAAGCCGGTAAGTGTAAAACCCGTTTCCGAAAGTGGAAAAAAAGAGCTTCATATTTTCGGGGGGAAGGTAAATCTCGTTGATCAAATCTTCATCTCAAAATATCTTGCGCTCATGCTTCGGATCGGTACGGGACTTTTGGAAGCGATCAATATATTAATCAATGATTTCAAGAAACCAGCGGTGCGCAGCATGCTTATCGAGATTCGGTCTTCTCTCGAGCAAGGCAACCCATTTTATACTACGTTTGCGAAATATCCGAAGATATTCGGAGACGTGTACGTAAACCTGGTCCGTGCCGGTGAAGAGTCAGGTAATTTGGAAAAGACATTTGCCGACCTCACGGTGATGTTGACCAAACAAAAGGAACTTAAGGAACAGATTCGCGGGGCGTTGATCTACCCCATTAT
>CAZHOF010000055.1:0-3413 GCA_964534105.1 uncultured Candidatus Saccharibacteria bacterium | reverse complement strand
AAGTCACTATTTCGCACTAATGGGTTCCACCGTCTTCTATCTCACGATCGTGAGATAGAAGACGGTGGAAGTATGGAAACAACAACTTAACGTTTTATTTCTCTATCTCGGGTAGAAGTTATTTATTGTGAGTTTTGAGAGCTTGAGGATTGAATGGAAAATCTAACGACTTCGGGAATCGTTAGATTGCACTGATGAGTTTCAATACTCCAGTTTTGTTAAGCCCCCTACAATGCTCTTATTGCTCTACTATCCAACCAGACGATCGTCCGGTTGGATAGTAAATAATTTTTCTAGAACTATTGTTTATCGCGAATTTTGAGGATTCGGATTTTGAATTGAAAACTGATTACTATTCCATGATATCCTTGCCCAGCTTTGCCCTTTTGGAATTTCCGTCCAGCTCACCTCGTCAATCTTCGCGCCGTCCGCGTTGTAGATTACAATCGCATTATTGGCATAAGCCAAAGTGTATGATTTCGGCCACCAGACATCCGGTTGAACCGCGCTGGTATAGCCACCTTCGTTCGCGAGAAGAAAATACGATTCCGCCGGAATAGATTTTCCCTCAAGCCGGCTCATCGCAACAAGCATTGATTCGTTTCCGGTTGAAGTTCGTTTCTTGACCGTCCAGCCGGAAAGATTAATAACGCATGATGTCGGATTATACAATTCTAAAAACTCGTCAAGTGAACTGCTTTCCGATCCGGCCATTATCTCACTGATGAGAACCTTCTGTTCGCAGGATTGTTGTTGAATCGGGATTGTTGGTTCCTGCTCGCCGGTGGGCACGACTAATTGCTGCTCAAGCGTGGTGCTAGCCGGTGCAGGCGCTACTATTTCTGGCTCTGACTGTGTAGTCGGCGGCGTTGCGGAAACGGTTTGTGGCGCTGGGGGAGAAGAATTTTTTGCTCGCGGCGTCCCTCCGGTCGTAGCCGACGTATACCAGGAAAAATCTATAAAGTTCCGCTCCATAGTTTGCTTCCGCGCATTGTCTCCCGCTGGCCACGTTGAATGAGCAAGTACCTGATCAACGAGATTACAATCATTATCAAAGAGCCGTACGCCCTCGTTGGAATTGCGCAGTCCACCGGAAAAAATAGCGTCAGCGCGAAGTTGGGGAACTGCCTCTTCCTTCCGTTCAAGAAGAATAAAACTGTTCGCAGGAATCGTAGCGTTATGGGGAAAAACGAATGAAATTTGTTCTCCCTCATCCACCACACTCCATCCATTGATGGGAACAGGAGAATCAGAGGTATTCGCAAGCTCAATCCATTCGTTCTGCGCGCTTGTTTCGTTTCCCATCCAGGCAATTTCGCTGAAAAATATGGCGCCGCGAGTGGGTGATTCGGTAGTAGCAAAAGGACACGATGATTTTATTTGGCGTTGACTCACGCTTGCTACGTCGGCGTTAGAGGAATCCGAAGAGGGGAAAGCACCGGGTTCACGCGGGGTAAGAGGAATGGTGGCGATAAGTTCTCCCTTGTCCCAAAACGCCGCCTTGAGCAGCGACGCGGCATTGTGAAGCGCGTCCGTGGGCTTCACACCTGCAAGAGGGAAGCTCACAACAAACAGAAAAATCACCCCAAGGATGATTACAGCACGTCGCAGGCGTACGTTGTGAAAAAGCGCCCGCATTCTTCCCCATCGCGCGGATCTCGATTCCGATTGTGGATTAAATTCATCCACGGTACGTTTTTGTTATTTTAACATATACATAAGTTTGTTCTATCAAATTATCGAAATGTTCATCGTATGCATCTATATCGTATAAATTCATAGAGACAGAACCGCACAATAACGAAGTCCTCAAAATATCCACATATGTGGATATTTTGAGGACATGGACGTGCTATACTGAAAATATGGCAAAGACATCGCGGGATGCGAGAAAACACATTAAAGCATTGAGTGACATCTTCATGGGTATGACAGAAATTGGCGAGGATGTTATTGATGAACTTATAAAACAATACAGTGAGCGGAAATATTTGAGACAAAGCATAAGGCGTCTCATTGATAAGGGATTCTTGAAGCAGAAAGAAAAAAAATGGATAGTGACAAAAGAAGGAAGGCGTTTCTTTCTCAAAAAATTTCCCGAAGAAGATGGAAAGACGATTAAGAATTCAACGCGGAGAAGGTGGGATGGAAAGTGGAGACTTGTCTCTTTTGATGTACCAGGTGGTTATAGTGCGAAGCGGGATCAAATACGTAGTTTCTTGAAGGAGTTCGATTTTTTACCCCTTCAGAAAAGCGTTTGGGTTAGTCCGAATTCGTCGGACGATGAATTTTGGAAATTACTCGTTAAAAATAATCTTGATCGGTATTGCAAAATAATGATCGTTGATATTTTGGAAGGGGACGAAGAACTGAGGCGGCGCTTTCGTCTGACTAAAACATCGTAAGCGGAGATATTAATTTGATGAAGAGTGAACATCCTCAAAATATCCACATATGTGGATATTTTGAGGACTTTATACGGGTAAAAAGCTGGGGGGATAGGCGCCAAGTTATCCACAGAAACAATTTGACGGAAGGTGCCGATACAATATAATCAACACAATTGTTTCTCTCATGGATGGAGAAAACATGCGGAGTGGGCAGCAGGAAAGCCCAACGCAAAATGCGGTAGCATCTTCAAAAAAGAAAGTGTGGTTTGTGGTGATCGCCGTTGCGGCGGTCATTTTGGTTTTGGCGTGCATCTTTGCCTGGTTCGGCTATTTCAGCCAGGAAGCGCGCGAGGATCGGGAATTACAGGCAAAAGCGAATCGGGCACAAGCAGCACTCGACGAGTTTGAAGAAGCAATGCGCAACGACACGTACGGCGGTGCAACCCCGGAGGAGACGCTTCAATTATTTATCGCGGCCCTCGAGGCAGGGGATATTGAGTTGGCGAGCAAGTACTTCGCCTTGGAAGATAATATGAATGATCCGGATTATCTCACAAGGAGAAAATGGGAAGAAGGATTACGAAGTACACAACAAGAAGGTAAAATCCAGATAATAATTTCCGATTTAAAGGAAGTTAGACTTGAGTCGGTTAACAATTTTATGGAAACTGCCTGGTTTTCTGTTCGTGATGTGAACGGGGAAATGCAGCACGAAATACTCCTTGGGTTCAATAAAAGTTCAGGAGTTTGGAAAATAGAAAGTTTGTAGTGGTGTAAAGAGCGAGAGTAGTCGGTTCATGAGGGTAAAGAAATCTTTGCCACTATGCGCTATTTATCGCTCAAATTTTTTCTCTGTCTGGTTTTCCTGGGATCTTCCGCCGCGCCAGTGCTTGCATACCATGTAGAAACGCATGCCTATCTCACGCGGGAGATAGTGGATTTCTACAACGAACACTTTCCCGATAAAGAGATTACGGAAGGTCAGGCAATTTTCCTAGTTGACGGGTCGCGGCGCGAGGATGA
>CAZHOF010000054.1:0-3449 GCA_964534105.1 uncultured Candidatus Saccharibacteria bacterium | reverse complement strand
TTCTTTTGCTTCTCGGCTATCTTCCTGAAAAGGTAAAGGAATATTTCGGCGACGGTTCGGCGTTCGGCGTACGCATCCAGTATTCTATTGGTACTCCTGAAGATGAGACGGGGACACGTCTCCAGAATGCTTCTCCTATGCTTCACGATACCTTTCTACTCTTATATTGCGACAATTATTGGCCGATGAATTTGCAGAAGATGTTGGAGTTTTACTATGAGAAAGGCGTCTCGGGTATGATTACCGTGTATAACAACCGGGATGGGGGAGCGGAATATGGGTCCAAGCATAATGTGCGTGTTGAGGATGATAGTTTTGTGAGCTTCTACGGGCCTTTTTCCGAGGACCCACAATTAAATGCAGTGGATATTGGTTTCTTTATTATGTCGAAGAAAAGCGTTCTTAGTTTGATACCTGCCGGGAATTTTTCCTTTCAAGACATTGTACTTCCTAAGCTTATTGCGCGGAAGGAGCTTGTTGGTTTTCGCACCGATCACCCTTATTATGCAATCACCTCTCCCGATCGTATCCCGATTATTGAGCGATTCCTCACTCCGAGGAAAATCGTTTTTCTTGATCGTGATGGAACCATTAATAAGAAAATGTCTCCTCATGAATACATACGGAGATGGGAGGAATTCGAGTTCCTGCCCACGGTTTTGAAGTCATTCCAGGTGCTTACCGATGCGGGGTACGAGATTTTTATTATTACGAATCAGCGGGGTATTGCGCGTGGGTTGATGACTGAAGACAATCTTCAAGATATACACAAGAAGATGGTTGCGGAGATCGAGAAGTGTGGAGGCCGCGTTTCCGGAATCTATTACTGCCCGCACGGGAATGACGACAACTGTTTCTGCCGTAAGCCGAAGCCGGGGATGCTTTTCGCGGCTGCGCGCGATCATGCACTAAACCTGACTAAGTCGGTTTTTATCGGTGATTCCGAAAATGATCGGATGGCTGGTGAGGCGGCGGGATGCAGGATGATTATGTTAAATGCTGGCGAGGCCCTGCAAGAGGTAATAACACCGATTCTTTGACTATGAAAATATTTATTACTGGCGGAACGGGATTTACCCGCCCGCATCGCCAGCGAGCCGTTTGGTATTTTACATATGTTCTTGAAAGCTTAAGGGATGGCAAGCTATATATCGGTTGGACGGATAACCTGTCGCATAGAATGAACGAGCATAAATCCGGCGGCGTGGTTTCCACGAAGCCCCGACGGCCATTGGAGTTGATATATGTTGAGGCGTGTCGATCTAAAGGGATGGCAATCAAGCGTGAAAAGTATTTCAAAACCGGGTTTGGCCGAAGGTTTTTGGCAGGAAGGCTCGCCGGCTCGCGTGGCGGGCGGGTTGGTGCAAAACAAGTTATTGTTAAGGATCAAAATTTATGAAAATATTTATTACCGGAGGAACGGGATTTATCGGTTCGCATTTGGTGCCGAAACTTGTTTCGCGCAAACACCGGTTGCTTTTGCTTACGCGCGGTAAACCACGGAAAGAATACGGAACTTCGGTTCGATTCGTCAAAGGAGATCTGCGAAACCCCGGAGTTTGGGAGGGTGCAGTGCGCAAATTTAAGCCGGATGCGATTATTCATCTTGCCTGGGAGGGGATAGAGGCACGTGACTTCGGTCTGGATATGAGCTCAGTCAATCTTATCGCGAGCCTCCGCCTTATTGCTTTTGCCGCAGAGATAGGATGCAAGAGATTTCTTTCTACCGGCAGTTGTTGGGAATATGGTGTGGTGGGGGGTCGCGTGAAGGAATCTGACACTTTACAAACGCCGAATCACGTTCCCGCTTTTGTTATAGCCAAGCGGGCGATTCGGGATATGGGAGAACGATTTTCGATTGAAAACGGAATGCGATTCTTATGGGCTCGATTGTTTTTCGTATACGGCCCTGGTCAGCGGTCGGGGTCTCTTATCCCGCATCTTGCTCACAGCATCAAGGATGGTGTCAATCTGGATATCCAAAATAAAGCAGGTGGGAATGATTTTGTCTTTGTGGAAGATGTCGCCGAAGCGCTTCTTGAAATTTTAGAGAAAAGCAAAGAACAAAATGCCGTGTATAATATCGGTTCCGGACGCCTTATTGGCGTAGGGAAAGTTGTTCGGGAGGTTTGCAAAAATTTCCATTTTCCTGTGCCGCAGTGGTGTTTTTCTAAAATGCGTCCCCATGGTTTCTATGCTAGTATTGCTAAAATAAAGAAAGAAATTGGATGGAGCCCAAAAACATCTCTTTCTCAAGGTGTACGGAAAACGCTAGCTTATTACCAGAATCAATGAAGACCATTTTTGTTACCGGATCGGAGAGTTTCGTTGGCCGCGAGCTTATTGCGCAATGTTTGCGGGATGGTATCTGTGTTGTGGGCGCCGATCTGGTTCCTCAAAAAAGTCAGGATTACGATTTCCACTCTTTGGATGTCGGACTTCCCGACGTGAGCGCCGTTATTCCCGAAGAGGTAGATGCCATTATCCATCTTGCTGCTCTCTCCCGGGATACGGATTGTCGCGGCAGAGCATATGAGTGTTTCCGAGTCAATGTTATGGGTACATTGAATATGATGAACGCCGCGGCAGAAAAAAGAGCGAAGCAGTTCGTTTTCGCGTCAAGCGAATGGGTCTATGACCAATTTGAAGGCGATGAAGAAAAGGATGAGGATGCAATCATCAATATTGCAAATCATACCTCCGAGTATGCGCTTTCTAAGCTGGTAAGCGAGGCGAATCTCCGTCAGCGTTTTCAGCAAGGATTTTGTCCGGTTACCATATTTCGTTTTGCGATTATCTACGGATCGCGGAAGCAGAACTGGTCCGCCGTGGAATCGCTCGCGTCAGCGGTCAATAATCAGCCGGAGATTACGGTGGGATCCAGGAAAACCGGACGGCGCTTTGTTCACGTTTCTGACATCGCCCGCGGCATTATTTTATGTCTCGGGCTTCCCGATTTTCACATCATCAATCTTTCCGCAGACCGGCTTATTACCCTGGGTGAAATCATTGAAACCGCGGAGCGTGTTTTTGAGAAAAAAATCAAGGTTATTGAGAGCAATGCTTCGGTGATAAGTGTGCGTAATCCTTCGAATGGAAGAGCAAAGAAGCTTTTAGGGTGGGAGCCCAAAAAAACCTTGGAAGAAGGCCTGAAAGATCTTCTTCCGTTTATTTCATAATTTATGGATAGCTTGGGAGAAAAAATGATTCGGGAGATGATTCGCCTGCGTTTAAGCCAGATATTAGTGAATGAGGAGTACAAGCAGGGGAAATTCAAGATTCCTGTTCATCTCGCCTTAGGACATGAGGCGATTGCTGTTGCCGTACACCATGCTATGGGAGACGGTGACAAGTTGATTCTTTCCCACCGGAATATCGCATATAACCTTGCACGGCTCGGATCGCTGCGCGCTGTTCTTGACGAATATTTCCTGAAGCCCTCCGGGCTT
>CAZHOF010000053.1:0-3518 GCA_964534105.1 uncultured Candidatus Saccharibacteria bacterium | reverse complement strand
CAGCAAGCTGACCCTGACTGTCTCCCCTGCCGGCATTGTACACAAGGGCCAGAGAAACGAGGAGTGCCGCAATAAGAATACTTGCCGGTAAAAAGTAGTCGCGCCTCGCTCTCTTAACGTCGTTTTCCATAGCATCACCATTGTATCCTGACATGAAAGGATGCGCAACAAACTCTGGCAATTGGTCACTGTCATCCTTTTCAAAACCCTTCAAGGAAGGGTACAATGCAGAAGAGAAAAAGTATGTCAACCGTAAAAAAGGCAGCTCTACTCTGCGGCGATCTCGCTATCCTTATTTGTGCGCTCGCGCTTACGCTCCTCGTGCGATACGGTCTCCAGACGCTTCCAGAGAGCCTTAAAACCCATATTGGACCTTTCATTCCCATTATTATCCTTTGGGTTCTCGTATTCTACCTCGGAGACCTCTATCACCCTAAAACACTTCGGGATCAGAAGGTATTTTTGAAAACGCTGGCGCTTACTGTGGTAATTGCAGGAGGAGTATCAGCGATCGCATTCTATCTTTTTTCAACGTTTTTCAAATTGACGCCGAAAACAAACCTAGCAATCTTCAGTGCGTTCTCTTTCCTTCTTATATACCTATGGAGAAAGGGCGTACTGTCGATTTTTTCTTCGGGAGCACTCCCCACTGCCGTTTTCGGATCGTCACCACTAATTCAAAAAATCGTCCACTACATCAAAGAAAATCCGCAAAGCGGTTTCAAAATCGCGGCATGGATACCGAAACCCGACCAGGAAAAACTTGAGCGGCAAGTAAAAGAAAGCGGGGCGAGGGTCGTTGTATTCGAGGATAAGCTGGGACGCAACCTCCCTGTTTTTCTGCAGTCAATATTCAAACTACTTCATCTCGAAATAACACTCATTAACCACAAAGTGTTCTTTGAAATGGTTTTCGACAAGGTTCCCCTAAAAGAGCTTGACGAAAATTGGTTCGTTGAAAACATAGCAACGCGCCGACCGTTCTACGACAGAGTAAAACGGGTGGTCGATCTTCTTATGGGGATAGTACTTTTCGTAGTGCTCCTGCCCTTGAGCGCTGTCATAGCGCTCTCCATAACGTTATCCTCGCGCGGACCGGTACTCTTTACGCAAAAGCGGACAGGGAAAAATGGAGAAGAGTTCACGCTCTATAAATTCCGCACAATGCGGAACAACAATAATGACCCCTCCTGGAAGCCGTGGACCGAACCGAACGACTCAAGGATCACGCGTGCGGGAAAAATACTGCGAGGAACGCATTTGGATGAAATACCCCAACTCATGAACATCATCAAGGGGAATATCTCCTTTATCGGCCCACGCCCGGAAAGAGTCGAGTTGGCAAACCAATACCGTTCTCTCCCCTACTACGATATCCGCCACACCATTAAACCGGGACTCACGGGATGGGCGCAAATTAACTTCAAACCAAGCGCTTCTCTTGAAGAGGCCTACGAAAAGCTGTGTTATGACATTTACTACGTTGAGAACCGATCCTTGTTCCTGGACATCCTTATTATTTTAAAAACAATCAGGCATCTCTTTTCGTTTAACCAATCTTGATGTCATGAAAAAGCTCATTGCGCGCCTTAAAGTACTTCTCTTCCAAAACAGAAGTACAAGGCAAACGGTTGCAAAAAACGTCTTTTGGTTGAGCTTCGGCCAGATTAGTAGTCGCCTGATCCGCGCATTGGTTATCATCTACGCCGCACGCGTACTCGGAGCAGAAACATATGGCGTCTTTTCCTACGCACTTGGACTCGCCGGATTCTTCACTATTTTTGCTGACATTGGAATCAATGGAATACTGACGAGAGAAGTTGCACAAAAGCCCGATAAGGCGGAGTCGTATTTCGCAACATCGTTCGCGATAAAAGCAACATTGCTTATCGGAACGGCGATCCTTGTAATCTTCGTTGCCCCGTTCTTCTCAAAGATAGAAGCCGCGCAGGTACTCATTCCGCTCGTAGCACTGCTCGTTATCTTTGATAACGTCCGCGACTTCTGTAACTCCTTTTTCAGAGCAAAGGATAAAATGGAACGTGAAGCGTTGGTAACCATTATCACGAACGTGGCAATTGCAATTTTTGGTTTTATTATCCTGTCCCTCTCAAGAACGGCGTACGCTATAACCGTAACGTACATTGCAAGCGCGGGAATCGGAATGGCTGTTGCGATAATGCTCTTGAAACGAGAATTCTTAAGCCTGGCACGATCGTTTAAAAAATCCCTCGTCAAACCGCTGCTGCAATCCGCCTGGCCAATAGCCCTCACGGGGCTCCTCGGAGCGTTTATGATTAATGTTGACATTATTATGCTCGGGAAAATGCGTCCGGCTGCAGACATAGGATTTTATGCAGCAGGCCAACGCATCGTTCAGGTGCTGTATCTGCTTCCGGCAATTTTCGCAAGCGCTATCTTCCCCACCCTCTCGCGTCTGGCAAGTACAAATGAAACAGACCGGGAAATATCAATTCTGGAAAAAACTCTCGCTCTGGTCCTCGCAATTACGCTCCCTATTGTTGCAGGAGGAATCGCCTTAGGAAAACCCATCATCGCCGTACTCTACGGCAACGCCTACCTTCCGGGAACTCTCGCCTTCCAAATCCTTATCGTAACACTCTTACTCATCTTCCCGGGAACGCTCCTCGGTAACACGCTCGTCGCTCACGACAGACAAAAAAAGGCGGCATTGCCGATGGCAGCCGCAGCAATAAGCAATATAGCCCTCAACGTCTTTCTTATCCCGCTCTACGGCATTGTGGGGGCAGCAATAGCAACCCTTATAGTGCAAACGCTCTACATCACTACGCTGTGGCGAGTCACAGGGCTTGCAAATCCCCTTCGTGTTTTCAATCGCATACACAAAATCATTGTAGCAACGGCAGGTATGACTATATTTGCTATCACCCTCGAAACATTCCACGTCCCCGTTCTCATAAACATTCCGATATCCGGATTGCTCTACGCCGGAATATTACTCGCAATTAAAGAACCTCTTGTAAAGGAAATAATCTCAATGTTTTCAAAGGCGTTTCAGACCTCTTCATAATATGTGCGGAATCAGCGGCATCTATCACGCAAACAATACGAAAAAAGCGGGCGAGCGGGAAGGAAAATTGATGCGGGACACGCTCAAGCACCGAGGACCGGACGGCGAAGGATGGTATCTCTCGAAAGACAGGCGGGTATTTCTCGGCCACCGCCGCCTCGCAATTATTGATCTCTCCCCCGCTGGAAAACAGCCAATGTCGAATGAAGACGGAACTATTTGGATAACCTTCAATGGGGAAATCTACAATTTTCAAAAACTAAGAAAGGAACTGGAAAAGAAAGGGCACCGGTTCAAGTCAAAAACCGATACCGAGACGATTGTCCACGCCTACGAAGAATACGGAGCGCAGTGTATTCAAAAACTGAATGGGATGTTCGCGTTTGCTCTCTGGGACGAACGTAAAAAAACCTTACTGCTCGCACGGGATCACGTTGGCATCAAACCGCTCTACTACGCATTCCAG
>CAZHOF010000052.1:0-3552 GCA_964534105.1 uncultured Candidatus Saccharibacteria bacterium | reverse complement strand
CAGCTGGATGAGGACATCCTCATCCAGCTCACCGACGACGCTGATACGGGCGACGTCGTGGATGACGTGGTCACCCGCGCCATCGCCGACGCCGACGCCGAGATCGACGGATACTGCGGCAAGCGCTACTCCGTGCCCTTCGACACCGTCCCTCCGATCATCCGGAAATTTGCCGTCGACATTGCCATATATAACCTCTACGCGAGGCGCAAGGGTGCGCCCGAAGATCGGGAAAAGCGGTACAACAATGCCGTCAAGTTTTTGACAAACGTCTCAAAGGGGCTCATCTCCCTGGGCGAGAACGACCCCGATTCGACTCCGGCAAGCAACGCTCCCGAAATTGAAAACGAAGACCGTATTTTTACCCGAACGGATCTGGAGGACTTTTAAATGATCGGTGTCCGCTGGCTCATAAAAGACGATCAGGCAAAAGCCGAACTGAAAAAGACCGCGTCAAAGATGGCAAACCCCGAAGGCGCGCTCAAGCAGATCGGCGGCGTGGGCCTGCGTTCCATCGCGAAAACATTCGCGGCCGGCGGCAGACCGACAAAATGGAAACCATCCATCCGGGCGGAAGCAACCGGCGGAAAAACCCTCCTGAAGACGGCGCGCCTGTTCCGGTCCATCACCTTCTCCGTAGGCGCGCGGATGGTCACCTGGGGAACGTCGGTTAAATACGCGCGGATCCATCAGCTTGGCGGCACGATTAAACCGAAATCGGCAAAGGCCTTGAAGATCAACATTCCGGGCATCGGCTGGCGGACGATGAAACAGGTGACGATCCCGGCCCGCCCCTTCCTGGTTCTCCAGGATGAGGATATTCGGGTATTCGGCCGGATCATCGCTGAGGAGGTAACCTCATGACATCGACAACGAAAGCGTTATTGACGGCGATCGAAACAGCCTTGCAGAGCGGTATCTCGTATATGCGCGATAGCGATATATACATCGCTGATGATCTGTACCGGATCCCCCAGGGAGTAAAATTCCCCGCCTGCGCCATCAAAGACGGGATCGTTTCCGTGGTTGAAACGCCGGGCGGCATGTGGGTGCTCACCATAAACATCTCGATCGCGATATTTGTTCGGACATACAAGGCGACCGAGGCGGTTATGGGGAACGCTGACACAGAAGCAAAAGGCGTCCTCGACTGTGAGGCCGACGTAATCGACACCCTGTCGGAAAACATGCTCGATCTCGCCGGTGTCGTGCTGGCAAGGTGGACGGGTTCCGCGGAGTCGGAAAAATTTGAGGACGAGACGGAAGCAATCCAGATGAAGATCATAAACTTCCAATACGAGAAAGAGGAGGACAGGCCATGAATTACAGGCTGAAAAAAGGGCAGGAGAATATCACGATAATGGGCGGCCCCTTCGAGGGGAAAAAGTTCATTCGTGGTGTGGAATACTCGGAGATCCCGCCAACGGAAAAACATCGATTTGAGAAGGTCCCTGAGCCAAAACCCAAAGCAGCGAAAACGGCGGCGAAAACTGACGTCGGAGGAGGTGACAAATGAGATCATTTCAGGCAACACACAACCAGATCGCGGTCTCGGCGAACAATCGCGAAGCGGGCATCAATACACCGGCCACGCTGGACACGACAATGCTTTTCGACCTGGCCAGCGTGATCAACCTCAAGCCGCGGCGGACGCCAAACGATGACGAGGCCACGGGTTACGAAGAGGCTGATCTGATATACGACCTGGGCGCCACGACGGAGTGGCCGCTGGCTGCATCGAGAGCGCAACCTCAGCATTTTGCCCTGGTTCTGGCCTATGCTCTGGGAAGTGTATCCACTGCCGCCCTGGGCGACGGCTATAAGCACACCATTACCCCTATTGCGGGCGACCTCGACAATGACTGTTCCAACCCGATCTTTACCGCGGCAATGCGCTACGGCAAAACGGTCCTGAAGCGGCGGTTTGCCTCAATGGCAATCTCCGATTTTACGGCCAGCTTCTCCAAGGATGACTGGTGTAAGGTTAGCGCCAATGTTGTTGGATCGGGTCTGGTGGCCGACAATATCACCGAGGAAGTCGTCTCCGCACTCCCCACAGTCTCAGAGCTGACACTGGCGGCCAATACCGTCGAGGGTTCATCCGCGGCGGAACGCCTGGCAAACATCCAGCGGATCCGCGCGGAACTCACCACGGGCGTCTGGACGGACGTGGCCTATTCAGCGGTGTCAGCGGCGGAACCGGCGGTTATCACCATTTCGGCACCCGGTGCTGGAGAGGAGGCTGTCAATTACCGAATCCTCTACATCCCGGGCGAGACAACCTGGATGACATTCCCTGCCCGTGTACAGGAGACCCCGCTCCGCGTGGCGCAGATGACGGCGACCCTGGGCGGCAAATGGGGCGGCGCGGCATTCACCGGCGGGCGCGCGACAGAGGCGGAACTGAAATCGATCGAGTGGAATTTTCAAAATGGAATAACTCCTGAATTCGTTCCCGGCGGCGGCGGGGCCTACGCGTCACGCATGATCCGCGAGGGTCGGGCGCAGACGCTGAAAGTCAACCGGGAATTCCGCGAGTATATCCTGCAGCAGCACATCGACGCCAACGATGAATTTGGGGTCCACATACAGTGTCTGGGCGCCCTGATGGACGATACCTACTATTACACGGTCGACATCGTCTTTCCCGCCTGCGCCGTTATCGAGGCTCCGATCAGCGTCGACGGCAAACGCCTGGCGGAAGCCGGGGATCTGAAAGTCCTGGAAGACGCGACCTACGGCAGTGTTATCGCCTACGTGCAAAATCTGCAGGCGACCTACGCTGCATAACAATCAAGGGGACTGTCCCAGGAATTTTCGCAAAGCGAAAACCCGGGACTGTCCCGGTGCGTAACAAACGACGAAAAAGGAGAAAAGATATGGCACGACAATTGACCACCAGCGACAGCAAAATGAGCCTCTATGACCGGCTCTCCAATTCGGACCTGGTGCTGTACTACCGCGTCCCGACGCCACAGGAGCAAATCGACTACGACAATTCCCAGGTCACGAGGACACGGAATAAAATCAAATCCGCCTCCGGTGATGTCCGGATGAAATTCGGCGCCCAGATCCTCACCGGCATCGGCGACGATTCGTTCACCGTTCCGGAAACGGACGAGAATGCCCTATTAAAAATGAAACCCCTCCATTCGCGCAAGGATTCGGAATATTATGATCCTGAATGGAAAAATCTCGTCGTAACGATGGCCCCGGACATCATCTCAAAATTCGCGTTCCTGATATTTGAGGCGTCCGTCGAGCAGTCCGAGGATGGCGACACGGTCGAGGACCCTACTTAGATGATCTCGATCGGATCTACGGTCCGGGGATCTGCGATGATCGGGACCGGGCGAAATGCGTGGCCGAGTGTGGCACAGGGGCTGAACTGGAATGGACGTGCGCCCAATGCGGGAAAATCCGCCAGGAGGACATCCACCCCTACACGCAGAAAATCAGGCGGATCCGCCGCCTCCGCCTCGCGGGATACCCGCTCCGGGCAAATGATTTCTCCCCCGCGGAATGGAATGACCTCGGCACCCTGGAGGAGTA
>CAZHOF010000051.1:0-3764 GCA_964534105.1 uncultured Candidatus Saccharibacteria bacterium | reverse complement strand
TATGCCGGTTCGTTGCGCTTGCCGCGGTGCGGAACTGGGGCAACATAAGGCGCATCGGTTTCGCTTAAGATTCTTTCTATAGGAATGGTTCTTATAATCTCATCGTAATCCCGCGTAAAGGTGATTACGCCGCCGAAGGTGAAATAAAATCCTAGTTCCAGCAGTGCTCTTGCGTCTTCCTTCGTTCCGGAGAAGAAATGGGCAATGCCGGGACGGATGGGAATCAGTAATTGGTGATTGGTAATTAGTAAATTGATTAAATCGGGATATGCTTCGCGACAGTGAATCATCAGCGGTTTCTGAAGTTCGTGCGCAAGTTTGATATGCTGGATAAATAATTGTTTCTGATTTTCCTTTCTACTTTCAATTTCCCCGTTTGGTAACCCGCCTTCGTTAGAAACTACAGCGGATGCTCGCTTTTGCAACCGCTCTCTGCGATCGCGGGCAAAAGTGGCATAATCCAAACCGCACTCGCCGATTGCCACCACTTTCGAATCACGTGCCAGTTCCGCGTATGCATCATAGTCAAACCCCGGCTGTTCATTCTCGGCATCAGCGATTTCCTGCGGATCATGGATGCTTCCTCCCTCATGGATTGGGTGCTTGCCCACCGCGGCGTAGACATTTTCGTACCGGTTGGCGAGTTCAATCCCCGCCTGTGATGTTCTAAGCTGCGTCCCTACATTTACCATCCCGACGCCTGCATCGAGTGAGTGTTGTATCACTTTATCTCTGTCCTCATTGAATGCCGCAAACTGCACGTGCGCGTGCGCATCAAAGTACAAGATCGGTTTTTCTTGCTTTTTCATATAACGGCCTTTAGTATAGTGGCAGCTCGCAGAAAACGAAACCTCGCCCAATATAACCACAGGAGGAAAAGATGGATGGCTTGCAATTAGCAGTTTTCGACTGGGACGGAACGCTTCTCGATAACTGTCTTTCCAGTTTCGGACGATCCTCACAAATCTGCTCACATTTCGGACTTCCCATGCCGACACTTGAGGAATACCGCAATGAGATCGGGTCTGATTTCTTTGGATTCTATCAAAGGCGCGGTCTTCCTCCTTCGGTGACCCGAGAGGATTTGTATGCGCTTTGGCCAACAACCTCAAGTACGCACGTCCCCACACTCCACGATGGCGTTCCCGAACTCCTCACGTTCTTGAGGAGCATCGGTCTCTCCATCGCAATCGTAAGCGCCGAAAGTCACGATGCGCTTGAAGAGCATCTCGAACAATTCGGGCTTTCCTTTGCGGTTGATTTTGTCCGAGGCAGCGCCTGGGACAAAACAGAAGGTCTCATTGAGGCGCTTAAGTACGCCGGTGTTGCCGCAGAAGAGGCCTGTTATGTTGACGATACTTTCGATGGCATTACCGCCGCCAAAGACGTTGGCCTCATCACCATCGGATTCGCCGGTGGGTATAACACCCGTGAGCGCATCATGGAGGCAGAACCTGACTTTCCAAGCCCCGGTTCTCCCAACATCAATACGCTTGCCGCTGTGCGCGATATCATCCGCGAACTTTCTCGAAATACCGTGAGGATAACTTGATCGCTAAAGGCGAGGGAATAACACCTCGCCTTTTTTTATGTGGAGCACGTCCCCTTTCCACTCGATACACGAGGTTATTTTTTCTGCCGTTTCTGGTAGAAACGGCACAAGGAGCGCTCCTACGTTGTCGAGTAAGGCAATAAGATTGAAGACAATGGTTTGCTTTTCCGATTCTTCTTTTATCGCCCACGGTTTCTTTTCGTTCACATAGCGATCCCCAAAATGAATCAATTGCCAAAGCGCTGCGACTGCCTCATGCAGTTTGAAGACGTTGATGTTTTTTCCGACAGCATCCCGCGCAACCTGTATCTCACGTTCTACGTCCGTCTCGATCTTTCCCGACGCAAGCGGTGAGATTTGCTCTCCAAGCGTCAGCACCCGCGCCGCAAAATTCCCGAGCCCGTTTGCAAGATCTCCCTGATACCGCGCCTCCAATTTTTCGGTTGAAAAATCGCCGTCCTCATCGGAAGGAATCTCACCGAGTAGAAAGTAGCGCACCGGGTCAATCCCGTAGCGTTCCGTTATTGCGAACGGGTCAATAACGTTTCCCAAACTTTTCGACATCTTTTTACCGCCGCTCGTGATGAATCCGTGAATCAAAATCTGACGGGAAGGCCGCAGACCCGCCGAAAGGAGCATTGCCTGCCACATCGCCGACTGCGGGCGCAGGTTATCTTTTCCGGCGATTTGCACCCCAGGCCAAAATTCCCCGAACCGTTTTTCGTCCTCGGGCCACCCAAGTATTGAGATGTAGTTAACTAACGCATCAAACCACACGTACATTACCTGGCTTTCATCCCCCGGCACGGGAATTCCCCATGGCATTTTTTCCTTAATCCTGGAGATGCTGAAATCACGCAATCCCCGTTTTACGAACTCCCGAATCTCATTCAACCGGAAATCCGGGATTACGATGTCGGGATGCTCTTCATATAATGCGAGCAGTTTTTCGGCATAGCAGGAAAATCGGAAGAAATAGTTTTCTTCCGCTATCTCCTCAAGCTCAAGATTGGGATGAACCGGACACCTTCCTTCTTCGAGTTCTGAATCTGTTTTTTCAAGCTCGCAGCCGACGCAGTATTTCACATGGTATGCCTTCTTGTAGATATCACCGTTTTTCTCGCAACGCTGCCAAAATTCCTGCGCTGCTCGTTTGTGATGGGGATCCGTAGTACGAATGAAGTTTGTAGAAGCAACATTGAGCGCTTTTTTTAAGGCGTCGAATTTTTCCGCATATTCGTCAACGTATTCCTGCGGGTCTTTTTTCGCCTCAAGTGCTTTGCGGTAGATCTTGAGTCCGTGCTCATCCACGCCGGTATTGAACACCACCTCCTCGCCGCGCATCGCATGATAGCGCGCAATGACATCGGCCTGCACCAATTCAAGCGCGAACCCGATGTGCGGAGCCGCGTTCACGTACGGTAGTGTTGTGGTGATATAGAATTTTTCCTGTCGAGAGGTCATGCGGGCACTCTACCCTGCGCTTTACGTGTAGTCAATATAAACCTTAGATGGTGAATGTTGCGCGACGCTCCTTTTCTTCAACGAGATAATTGAATATTTCCTGCAGTAAAACCGCTATGGGAACGGCAAGTACGATACCCACTAAACCGGCAACTTCGGCTCCCACAAGAAGTGCGAGAACCACGATAACAGGATGGAGTTTCATTGCCCGGCCCATCACGAGCGGAATCAGAATATGATTCTCAATCTGCTGCACGATAAAGAAGAAGAAGATGGCGTAAAGACCGAGGGAAAGCGAGTCGGAAACCGCAACGAAGAATGCGAGGAGGCCGCTTACAATGGGACCGATTACCGGAACAATTTCGAAAACCGCGGCAAGTAAGCCCAAAACCAACGCATATCGCACCCCTAAAAGCCAGAGACCGAGCGCTACCATGCCGCCCACCATGATACTTAACCCAAATTGCGCAATGAGCCAGCTGTGAATTTTTTCCTTAAAGCGGGAAAAGATGGAAAGCACGCGTTTTTCATAAACATTCGGTAACACTACGCGGAGCAGTCGTTCGGTGCCCTCCTTATCAACGGTAAGATAGAACGTGATGATAATCGTAACCAATATCAGGATCAGTTTCTCAAAAACAACGCCGATTGCTCCCGTTACCGAGATGTTTGCAGCACTCAAAAACCCCAGCGCATTTTCCAAGCTTAACGTCACGTTTTGAATGACCGACTCAGGCAATCCTGTGCC
>CAZHOF010000050.1:0-3862 GCA_964534105.1 uncultured Candidatus Saccharibacteria bacterium | reverse complement strand
AGTGTTTCCGTTACCGCTCGAATCGGCGGCCGTACTCCCAGATCCTTCATCGAACTTCCAATAGCCGACTAATCCTCTCACGAAAGGAGCGAGGGAAAGCGACGAACCTTGTTCATACACTGTAGGATCAACGCCTCCGTCATCCCGTGCGCGGACTGCCTGATCAGCACTCTCAAACAAGGCCGTAAGCTTCCAGCTCCCCCCAGGGATATACGTATAGTAGAGGCCTGAGGAGGTGGCATTCACGGGGTCTGCAGGGAGCTTGGAGAAGGGTGCTCCTGCGGAGAACGAGGTGAAGTCCACGGGAATCCAGCCCGTCCCGTCTGCCCTTTGGTACGTGGAGGTGGGAGCACAGCCATACGCATAGCCAGAGGGGAGCGTGGGAAGGCCCAGATTACTGCAGTTCGTAGAGGTTGTAGTCCAGGGTATGGAGACGTAGACCGTGGTTGAGGAGCCAAAGCTTGCATTGGGCTGGTCTGTCTGGAGGAGGGTGAGGCCCTGATGGAGGGTAGCAAGGTCAGTGAGGCGCGTCGTATCCCTGCTTTCTTTGATGAGCTCTACGGGATTCAAGACCAGAACCACGGCTACGGCAAGGATGGCGAGGATGGCTATTACTACGAGGAGTTCGATGAGGGTGAAGGAAGCTTTGGGGGTCATATTCCAGAGGAAAAAGTTATTTTAGTGCTTCTATGCCCGGAAGTTTTTTCCCCGCAAGATATTGAAGCATCGCGCTGCCACCCGTTGAAAGGAAGATGTTTTTCGGTATTTTTCCTCCAATGAGGAAGTGGGAGGCAACCGTTTCCCCTCCCCCAATAAGAATTTCCGCGTTCCTGTTTTTTATGAGCGCTTTCCAGATTCCCTTTGTGCCGTTTGCGTATGCGGATTTTTCAAAATATCCCATAGGTCCACTCCAGACAACGGTATGCGCCTTGGAAATATATTTCTGGTAACGTTGAATTGTTTTCGGACCAACGTCGAGGATCTGTCCTCCCTCAATGATAACATCTTCCGGCATCACTATTTTCTTGTTTGTTTTCCACGATATAGGAATTTTATTTTTGAACTCTTCGTCATGACGCGATTTTCCTACAGGAAGGCCGCGTGCCGCAAAGAATGTGTTTGCCACGCCTCCGCCGAGAAGTACATGATCCGTTGTTTTAAGCAGTCGCTCGATGACTGCGGCCTTATCCCCCACTTTTACGCCTCCAATAATAAGGACGAAGGGGTGCCATGGGTTCTTTTTTATCGCCTCAATGTGCCACAATTCTTCTTCAAATTGCATTCCCGCAAACGCCGGTAGAAATTCCGATATTCCCACGATTGAAGCGTGCTTTCGATGGGATGAGGAAAACGCTTCATTAATGAAGAAGTCCCCTAATGAGGCGAGATTTTTTGCGAATACTTTCGTATTTTTCTCTTCCCCGGGGTGAAAACGGAGATTTTCAAGAAGGATGACCTTCTCTTTCTTTCTTCGGATAATTGCTTTTATTTTTTTAAAATCTCTCGTGAAAGGAATGAACGCAACTTTTTGTTTCAGTAATTTTGAAAGGGGTTTTACGATTATCTCCAGCGTAGACGAGGGATTCTTCTGCCGCGGTCTGCCGCGGTGGCTAAGAAGTACCACGCGATGACCGGATTCAAGTAGCGCCGTTATCGTGGGAAGCGCCGCTTTTAGACGAAACGTGTCGTTTTTGCTTTCAATATTAAAATCAACACGTACGAGAGCGGTGTGCATTGAAGATTGCATATCTTTTATTATAAAGGAAATGTCAAAAGAAAAAACGCCTTAAGGCGTTTTTTTTGCGAGTAGTGCTTTTGTATGCTGGCATACCCTACTTTCCCTCCGTACAAGACGGCAGTATCATCGGGCTCAAGCGATTTCACTGCTCTGTTCGGAATGGGAAGAGGTGGGGCACGCTTGAGTTAAACACCAGCAAACAAAAGAACTCCTCGAAAAGAGTTCGTTGATGAACGAACGGGACAAGAAAGGATCATTAGTACTTCTCGGCTAAATCCGTTACCGAACTTACACCTAAAGCCTATCAACCTGGTAGTCTGCCAGGGATCCATAATACCTAATCTTGGGAGGGGCTTCGTGCTTAGATGCTTTCAGCGCTTATCCCTTCCGAACATAGCTACCCGGCGGTTCACCTGGTGGCAAAGCCGGTAGACCAGAGGTTCGTTCAACCCGGTCCTCTCGTCACGTAATCACCTATCACTAGGTGCGCAGACTATATCTTCACCCTTTCCAACTTCTTGGAGGAGGGGGCGGCGTATTATAGTACTTGAAATCAAATACTATCTTCATCCCGTATTATACGAGAATCCAGTCGTTACGGGGTCAAACCAAAAACTCTTTCAAATTCTTTTACCGATCGCTTCCGTCTCGTTGAATAATTTTCGTTTTGAATTGCGATCATGTATCCAATAAGTTTTTTACGATATTGCCTCGATAAACTCCTCACCGTTTTCTGAGAAAGTAGTTCTGAGGCGTTGAGTAAAGCATTTGCTTGCACTTTCTTGAAGCGAATGAAGGGGATGAGCATCTGAAGAATTTTTACGGTTTGAGCAAAGCCGTTAATACGCAATTCACTCATCCCGTCGTTTCTTCTCGAGATGTATCCAATTCCCAATGTTCTGCGAATGTAATGTAACGGTTTTTCGTGCCGTGTGTCTTGGTAAAAACAGATCGTGCACATTAACCGATACCCTACTTTTCCATCAGAACGCTTCTTAAGTTGCAACATGAGACTTCCATCGCCATCAAGAAATCCAGCGATGTAAGCCAATTGAGTTTTCGATCGACTTCCCACGGTATTGTCTTATATCTTTCTGGTCCTCAAGTGAATTGTACCATATCTGTAGGGACCGAGCACAGTATGGCTATCAACAGACCAAATGATTGTAAGATTTCACCGTTATTAGCCGCATTGTCATCACAGATTTCTCTGTGAAGTAGCAATCACTTACTAGGGTCGACTTCCCTCAAGTATCCACGCCGACAGCAGATAGAGACCAACCTGTCTCACGACGGTTTGAACCCAGCTCGCGTACCACTTTAATTGGCGAACAGCCAAACCCTTGGGACCTTCTTCAGCCCCGGGATGTGGTGAGCCGACATCGAGGTGCCGAGCGAGGCCGTCGATAGGGACTCTCGAGCCTCACCAGCCTGTTATCCCCGGAGTAACTTTTATCCGTTATCTCCAACCTTTCTATAAAGAATTGTCGGGTCGCTAAGCTCTGCTTTCGCACCTGCGCGGCTTGTAGGCCTTGCAGTTAAGCCGGCTTCTGCCTTTACACTTTAGGCGCGATGTCCATCCGCGCCAAGCCGACCTTGATAGACCCCTCCGTTACCTTTTAGGAGGGTTCCGCCCCAGAAAAACTGCCCGCCAGGCACTGTTCCCACGACGTTTTGCGCCGCAGGTTAGATACTAACATCTCTAAGGTGGGTGTTTCATCGGCGACTCCATCCACCCCGAAAGGCGAATTTCAAAGTCTCCCCACTACGCTACGCATAAAAACATTAGTACCAATACCAAGCTACAGTAAAGCTTCCGGGGTCTTTTCGTCTTGCTGCCGGTAACCCGCGTCTTCACGGGTATCGCATTTTCATCGAGCTCTTCGTTGAGACAGTTCTCCAGTCGTTACGCCTTTCATGCGCTCCGGAACTTACCCGGAAAGGAATTGCGCTACTTTAACACGGTTATAGTTACCGCGGACATTGACGAGGGCTTCGGGCAGTCAGCACGCGCTGCACGCAAGACACCAGTTAAAACTTGTGTTCTGCGTGCAGCGCACACCGCCGCCGTTAACCTTCTCGCATCGGTCAGGCGTCACCCCCTATACTTCCTCTTACGAGTTT
>CAZHOF010000049.1:2914-3998 GCA_964534105.1 uncultured Candidatus Saccharibacteria bacterium | reverse complement strand
TTTTTCGTGAATTCCATAAAGGAACGTTTCGCGGTTTCATCGGTGTACCAAAAATCATCAAAAGAATCGTCGGCTTTATGAAAACGAGGGTGGCCTGCGGCCCAAAGCAAGAAACGGATTTTATGATCAAGATGCTTTATCTGGACATTCTTAAACCACCGCATTTTGACATCGGCAATAAAATGATCGTCCCGACGAACGCCTCCCACGCTCTTCAGATATTCCTCTACTTCACGAAGAAAACCGCCCATCTCTTTGCGTAAACGGGGAGTAATTTTCTTCAAAACCTGTGCTTCAATCTGACGAACGCGTTCCCGCGTCACGCCAAGCGAATCTCCAATCTCCTGAAGGGTCTGATGCCTTCCCGATTTCAAACCAAAACGATCCTCGATAACACGCTGTTGCTTCGGGGAAAATTCACCAAGAACCGAACTAAGAAACCGGTCTATTTCCTTTATCATAGTAGTATGAATAAACTAGCACAATTACAAGAAAGCGTCAATAGCGTCTGTTGATAAGTTATCCTACGCTATTCCCTGCCCCGCCAAAGAAAAAGAAGCGGACTCGCTACGAAAATGGAGGAATAGGTCCCGGCTACGGTACCCACAAGCAAAGCAAGGAGGAAATAAAACAGCGATTCCGGTCCCCAAATAAGAAGGGCGACGAGAACAAAGATGAGCGTAAGCGAGGTATTAATAGAACGCGCAATCGTCTCACGCACGCTTCGGTTTACGATGTCCGCAAAAGAAACGGTGCTGCGCCAATGCATCTTCACATTCTCCCGGATACGATCGAAAACAACGATCGTATCATGAACCGAGAATCCCATCACAACAAGAAGGGCGACGATGATATTGGTATCAATTTCAACACCAAGAAGGGCGACGAGTCCCAGGGGGATGCTCACGTCGTGAAAAAGCGTGACAAGAGTAACAAGTCCGTATTTCCACGATGCAATGGGGCGGGACACTTTACGGAACGCCCAAGCGATATATGTCGAGATGCCAAAGAGCACAAGAATAATGGCCCAGATAGCACTCTTCCGAAGTTCGGCACCGATAGTAGGACCGATGCTTGAAAATTG
>CAZHOF010000049.1:0-2814 GCA_964534105.1 uncultured Candidatus Saccharibacteria bacterium | reverse complement strand
AACGCGGAAAGGGAAAGGAAAATAGTGCTACGTTTTACGATATTCATCCCGTTAGAGACAGGTCGCCTTAGGCGACCGTGAAATAACCGGCCCCAGCCGAATCGACTCTTTGATACCTTGCGTTTGTAATATATATTCTGTCATATCTCATATGTTTCTAACGGGATTCATGTTATATAACGTCTTTCGCTTCGATGCCCGAGTTCGAAACTTTTTTCTCACCATGAGGAACAAGGAAAACGCGCAGAAACGTCCTAGTGATGGTAATCGCGCTGAACATGCTCATGAGTACGCCGATGAACAACGTGAGCGCGAATCCGCGCACGAAACTCGAGGTGAAGAAATAAAGCACTGCCGCGGTAATCAAGGTGCTCACGTTTGAATCCCTGATTGATGTCCATGCCCGACGGAACCCTTCCTCGATGGCCTCGCGCCGCGACAACCCTCGACGCAACTCTTCTTGTGTTCGCTCGAATACAAGGATGTTCGCGTCAACAGCCATACCAATGGAAAGAATGAAGCCGGCGATACCCGCAAGGGTTAGGGTAACGGGAACGATTTTGAAAACGCCGAGGGTAAGGGTAACGTACATTGCAAGAGCAAGTGCCGCAAAAAGACCCAAAAAACGGTAGTAGGCAACCATAAAGAGACCAACGATGATCGTTCCGATAAGCCCCGCAAGAATCGCCTTGCTCAAGGCATCGTGTCCGAAATCGGCACCAACGGTTTGTTGATGCACTAAGGTGATAGGAGCTGGAAGAGCCCCGGCATTAAAGCGTTCTACCAATTTTCTCGCCTCGTCAACAGTGAACTTTCCTGATATCTGCGCCCTGCCTCCAACAATTTTCTGTTCAACAACGGGTATTTCAATCAACTCTCCATCAAGAAAAATGGCGATGGGTTGTCCGACATTGCGCCCCGTAAGTTCGGCGAAAATATCAGCGCCCTCGCTCGTAAATTCAACCTGGACCATCGGTTTGCCGCTTACCTGATCAAACCCAAGCTGCGCCCCCTTCACAAAACGTCCATTCAAATCGGTCTGAACGAAAGTTACGTCTGACGCCTCCTCTCCCCTAACCTGAACCTCGCGGAACTCGAGAAAAGGTGTTGCGCCAATCATCTGAATCGCTTCACTCACATCGCGGATACCGGCGAGTTCCACTACCAACCGCGTTGTCTCTCCGCTTTTCTCCTCATAGACACGAGGTTCGCTCACGCCGAATAAATTGACGCGCCGTTCAATAACATCACGAAGCCCCTGCACCACGGAAGAACGGTCGCTAAACGATACCGCGCTCAAATCAACGTCATACACAAGGTAGCTGCCCCCGGCAAGATCAAGGCCTAAAGTCCAGGAACGCCAGGAACTCGCCTTCTGCCACAACGGATCATACGAAAAAAAACCCGCGACGATTGAGAGAAGGCACAGTCCCACAAGGAGTACAGCAAGTCGCTTTCGAGAATACATCGTAAAAAGTGTACAAAAGAAAAACCGAAAAAACAACTCTACCGAGTATCCATCCGAAAGCGATTATACAGCCATTTCTTAAGTTCCTCAAATAATAACAATGATGAAGCGACAAGGGCGATGCCAATCCAGTCCACAAATCCAAGCGCCTCGGTCTTTAAGATGTGTTGGAGCGGGGGGAAGTAAACAGCCATCATTTGGAGCGCGACAACAATACATAGGGCACCAACGAGATAAGGATTTGAGAAGGGGTTTGTACGCACCACGTACCTGCGTTCGGAACGAACACTAAGCGCCAAAAACCATTGATGAAGCGCAAGAACAGTAAGTACGATGGTTTGTCCGCGCATGATTCCTCCCGGAAAAAACCGTTGAAATAGCCACAGTGCACCGAGTGCCATGACCAGACCGGAAGCGAATGAATGACCCAAAAGCGAGCCATCAACCAGATGATTCTTCGTTTTACCTCTCCGCTCATCAAGAAGACCTGATTCCCTCGGCTCAAGGGCCAACGCGGAAACTAAAAAACCGTCCGTAACGAAATTAAGCCAAATAATCTGGACGGCAAGAAGTGGCAAAGGCATGCCGAGAAAAAGCGCCGCGCCGATCACAAGCACCTCTCCGATATTCGTCGAGAAAAGATAGCGCAACACCTTCCGAATGGTATGGAAAATGCTCCTCCCCTCCTCAATGGCATCAACGATACTTCCGAAGTTGTCGTCCAAAAGAACAATATCCGCTGCTTCTTTCGCTACCTCTGTTCCTACCCTTCCCATAGCCACGCCAAGATCCGCAGCGACAAGAGAGGGAGCATCATTTACACCGTCTCCTGTCATGGCAATAATCTCGCCACGTTTTCGAAACGCCTGAATGATATGTAATTTATGCTCCGGGCTCACGCGGGCAAAAATAGACGTACTGCCGACACGCTCCGCAAGTTCATCCGCGGACATCCGGTCGATTTCAGACCCCGTAAGAACGGCATCGCCCTCTCCATAAATACCGGCTTCCTGTCCAATAGCTTTCGCAGTAAGCGCATGATCGCCGGTGATCATCACAACCCGGATCCCGGCGCGACGAGCTTGTCGCATTGCCTCCTGAACCTCGGGACGTAACACATCTTTCATTCCCAACAACCCACCGAAAGCAAGGGGCGGCATCGTAGATAAACCGAGCTTTCCAGGTACATGGGCGGAAAAACCAAATGCAAGTACGCGAAGTCCTTCCTTGGAAAATCTGCGGATCCCCTCTTCAATACGCTCCCTGTCCTGACGCATCATTTTCTTGGCGCGAAGTCCGCTCCCAAAAACAACGGAACGGGAAAGTTTAAGAATTGCTTCAGGCGC
>CAZHOF010000048.1:0-4130 GCA_964534105.1 uncultured Candidatus Saccharibacteria bacterium | reverse complement strand
AGGATGGCGATGACTACCAAGAGCTCAATCAAGGTAAAGCTCTCCCTTCGACTTCGCTCAGGGCAAGTCAGAGCTTTACATTGAGGAGATGAGCCCGCCCGCCATCGGCTACGCCTCAGGCGTAGGCGGGCGGGGGTGAAACTGTTTTGAAATGAGTTATTACTTTTCATTTTCCTCTTTTATTTTACCTTAGTTTGAAGTTTTCTTCTCCTTCATTGATAATTGTATCAGATTAAGCCCTCGTCGTTCAATGGATAGGACGCTGGCCTCCGAAGCCGGAAACAGAGGTTCGAATCCTCTCGAGGGCACAGAGAGTGTGGGGAAGATAAATTTTTTATGAAGCGGAACCGAGAGAGAAAAGAAAAGAGAGGAATTGTTTTCCGGAAGAATGTATCGCTTGCGCGGCTTTCCACGTTTGGCGTGGGAGGGCGAGCGGAGTATTTTTATGAAGCAAAGACGACCAGCCGGCTTATTGAGGTGTTGCGCGAAGTTCGTAACAAAGGACTACGATACAGGTTATTCGCCGGAGGCAGTAATGTTGTCTTTCCGGATGGTCTGGTGCGAGGGCTCGTAATCCACTCAAGCGGGGGGCGTATAACACAGAATGCACCTCTACACCTTCTCGTTGACGGAGGTGTTCCGCTTGCCCGTCTTGTGAAACGCTCCCTTAATTTTGGAATGCGTGGACTTGAGACGCTTGCCGGGATTCCGGGAAGCGTAGGCGGGGCAGTTGTCGGCAATGCCGGTGCGTACGGCCATTCCATCTCGGAAATTGTGGAACGTGTTGAGATTTTCGATGGCGAGAAACGCATCTGGATTTCTGCTGCTTCTTGTTGTTTCTCATATCGCGACAGTATTTTCAAAAGAAAACCGTATGTGGTGTTGCGGGCTTTATTCCATTTCCAAAAAGGAAAACCCGGATTACTTGAGCGCACTGCTCGTGAAATCATCCGTACCAGGATAAAAAAGTATCCCCGGGGTTTGCGATGTCCCGGAAGTTTTTTCAAGAATGTGTTGGTTCGCGACTTGTCGAAGCAAGTTCTTGGGAAGTTGGATCGCAGCAAGATTATTAAAGGAAAAGTTCCTGCCGGCTATCTCTTGGAGGAGGTTGGGGCAAAGGGGATGCGATACGGTAAGCTTGCGGTTGCCGATTACCATGGAAACCTGATCCTGAATTGTGGTGGAGCGACGGCGCGTGAAGTTCGTGCATTGGCGCGCGTCCTTAAGGGCAAAGTATACCGCCGTTTTGGTATCCGTTTGGAAGAGGAGGTTCGTTATTTTTGACGTGAAGGATCGCTCAATTCGATGAATCGGTTCCTTTCTAGCGGTTCAATTGAAGGTGTTTTCTTTGTGCAGTAAACTGTATCTATGGGAAAGTTTGAGGATTTGAAAGCGCTTGAAGCGGAGATGGCGGCAGATACCTCGCTTCCTCTTCGGGAATCTAACCTTGTTTTCGGCGAAGGAAGCCCTGAGGCGGCAGTACTTTTTATCGGAGAAGCTCCCGGTTTTTTTGAGAACCAGTTGAAGCGGCCGTTCGTGGGGCGCGCCGGAAAATTACTCGACCGCCTTATCGAGGCGGTGGGGTGGAAGCGTGAGGAGGTTTACATTACCAATATTGTAAAACGCCGACCGCCCGATAACCGTGATCCGCTTCCCGAAGAAATTGAGGCGTACAAACCCTACCTTGCTCGGCAAATCAAAGTTTTAAATCCAAAAATCATCGCTCCCTTGGGAAGGTTTTCCATGAATTATTTTCTTCCGGCGGCGAAGATTACTCGCGATCAGGGGAAACTTTTCCGTGTAGGGGAATATTTTATCGTTCCTCTTTTTCATCCTGCCGCAGCGCTTCGTTCCACGCAGACCCTCGAGGCGCTTAAAGCGAGCTTTGCCGCATTGCCGAAGATCGTGGGGCACTATGATGAGCTGATCAAAAAATTAAAACCGACGGAAGACACGTCGTTTAAAACAAATCAGGAACGTCTCTTGTAATGTTCCTATACACACGCACTCGAAAGTACCGTTTCTTCGCGTTATACTATAAGGGATGCACAAAGCCCTTCTTTACCTTGTACGGCGTTTTTTCTTCAGAATAAGGATCTTTTTAGGGCATTGGTACGTAAAAAGCGCCAGGATTTACTCAAATTTCATTCTCAACCAACTGGAGCGCCTGGATCGTTTTTTTGCCTGGCGTATCACTCTGCGCAATCTTTTCCAGCCGCTCTACGGTGATTTTTCTCTTATTGGATACGTGCTTGGTTTTTGTTTTCGCGTCGTGCGTCTGATTTTCGGCGGTATTGTGTATCTTGTCGTTTTTGTTATCGCCCTCGGCGCCTATATATTCTGGCTCATCATTCCTCCTTTTGTCGTTCTCGGGATTATTATCGGTTCTTTGTGATGTATGCGTAACCATTCCCCAAAAAAACTCTTCTTCCAGGATCTCCGTTTGGCACTTTCTCCTTTTGCCGCTTTTTTCATCCGTCTGGTGACGTATTCCACTTATGCTTTACTCGCTACTGCGATGGTGTTTACCCTTGTTTCCGAGTTGGTTGCCCTACGCTGGTTTGGGATTCTTCTCGCCCTTTTTCTCGGTGATCGCTTGCTGCACTTTAGAAAAGGAGAGAAGATCCTCGACGAGATTGAACAGGAAGGGGGAAATGTTGCTTTCGCGATGACTGCATCGGCTTTCCGCCTCCTTGACCGCGCCTTCCGCAAGTCCCGAATGCTGCGCACGAATGTTTATCTTGTGTTACTTGCCGAACTTGCCGAGCGCCACGATATCAGAGAGTCGTTACGTCGACTCGATGTTTCTCCTCGTGATTTTACAACAACAGTCCAGGAAGCTCTTCGGAAGGATCAACAGGGAAAGCAGGGCGTCCCCAGTGATTTTTCAAGCGTTGAAAAATTTTGTCTTATCGCTTATGAAAGTGCGCGAAATACGAACGAACGTTTTATTGAGCCGCGCAATTTGTTTGCGGCACTTACGGCCGTCCCCGATGCTTCTCTCGCCTTGATTTTCGAGCGTTTCAATATTTCTGTTTCCGATGCGCAGGAGGCCATTATCTTCGGCAAGTGGCAGAAGACGATACGCCGCGGTTTCTGGCGCCTGCCGAACACGCTCGGTATTTTCGCCCATCGTCCGAAATTCTTGCGTCACCGTGTCATGGATCGTGCGTGGACAGCTCGCCCTACGCCGATTCTCGATGATTTTTCCACTGACCTCACTGACCTCGCCCGCGCGGAGAAGGTAGGGCTTTTGATCGGACATGACCGCGAGTTTGATCATATGACGCAAATCCTTTCCCGCCCCGGGAAACCGAATGCGCTTTTGGTCGGGGAGCCGGGTTCCGGAAAGTCGACTATGGTTGCTCGCCTTGCCTTCCGGATTATTAAGGACAAGGTTCCCGATCCGCTTTTCGACAAAAGGCTCATTTCGCTCGATATCGGCAATTTGATTGCCGACGCGCCCCTTGAAACACTTTCCGGTCGTTTGCGCGCCCTTGTTCAGGAGATTGTCCAGGCAGGAAACATCATTCTTTTTATTCCCAATATGCATGATTTATTTCGAACCGCATCGGTGCAGGGACTCAATGCGATTGATATTCTTCTACCCGTATTTCAAAACACGTCCATTCCTGTAGTGGGGGAGACGTATCCTCGGGAATTCAAGCAATACATCGAATCACGATCAGACTTTCTTGATCAGTTTGAGGTTGTTCCGGTTGAGGAGGTGACCGAGGCAGAGGCGGTCCGCTTTCTTATCTATAACAGCATTCTTCTTGAGCGTGAGTTCCGCGTTATGGTTACATTTCGGGCTCTTACCTGCGCTGTTTCCATTGCCCGCCGCTATTTTCGCGAAAAACTTCTTCCCGGAAGCGCTCTTGATCTCGTGAAGGAAGCGCTCGTGAAGGTGCATGCGGAGAAGCGGGATATGGTTGATGAAGCGGCGGTTCTTGAGGTCGCCGAGCGGAAAAGCAAAGTTCCTATTCAGGGAGCGCACGGCGTTGAAGCAGAGCAGCTTTTGAATCTTGAGGAGATCATTCACCGTCGGTTTATCAATCAGGACGTGGCCGTGAATTCCGTTTCACGCGCTCTTCGCGAATATCGAAGCGGTCTTTCCCGTCAAGGGGGTC
>CAZHOF010000047.1:2664-4153 GCA_964534105.1 uncultured Candidatus Saccharibacteria bacterium | reverse complement strand
ACGGGCGTTGGCCCGATTCCGCCGAACGCAACACTTGTCTTTGAAGTGGAACTGCTTAGCATTAACTAAAACAGCGCTCAACGCTTACAAAATGCAAGTTTTGCAGAAATGACTCACCCGGGTGAGTCATTCTTTTTTAGTGAAATAAATGTGTCCACCTGTTGTATTATAAAAGTGTATCTGACAGGCCATGGAACGAACCGATGAAGAAATAGCGGCGCTTGTGCAGAAAGGTGACGACAGGTCATTCGGAATTTTAGTAGAGCGGTATGAAAAGAAGTTGATGCGCTATGCCAAGCGGTTTCTTTTCCAATATGCGGACGCGGAGGATCTGGTTCAAGATGCGCTCGTAAAGGCCTATATAAATATTCAAAGTTTTGACACGGAACGCCGCTTTTCGCCCTGGATCTACCGGATCGCGCATAATACGTTTATCAATGCGATCAAAAAACATGGCCGCGAACCGATTTCATTATTTGATGTCGACGCGCTGTTTCCGCATCTCGCACTGCGTTATACAAATGAGGAAAAGTTCGAGGAAAAAGAATTAAAAGAAGTGCTTGAAAACGGACTGAAAAAACTTGACCTAAAATATCGCGAACCGATCGTGCTTTATCACTTTGAAGAACTGGGATATAAAGAAATTGCGGAGATATTGAGAATTCCTATTGCAACCGTCGGCGTGCGTATAAAACGAGGTCGGGAAGCGCTTAAAAGATTACTGGAAAACCATGGAAGAAAATCATAACAACAGAAAACAAATACGGGAAAAGGTTCTGGAGGTGATAAAAAACGGCCAGGTTAAAATGCGCCCGAAATGGCATTTTATTCTCAAGGCGTCGCTTATAATAACGGGAGCGATCGCAGCTTTTTTAATCTCGCTCTATTTGGCAAGCTTTATTATCTTTACCTTGCACCAAACGGGAGTTTGGTTCGCGCCGGCATTCGGCTTCCCAGGATTCAGGATTTTGATGAGTGCCTTGCCGATAGTGCTCATAGGCGTTCTCTTGATTTTCATAGCAGTGATAGAAATACTGGCGCGGCGTTATTCATTTACATATCGTCAGCCATTCCTGTACTCGGCACTCGGCGTTATTGCACTGGTCGTTGTCGGGGGCTTTGCGGTGGCACAAACGTCTCTGCACAGAGGCCTTTTTATACAAGCGAGCGAAAACCGCCTTCCAGTCGTGGGGGGATTCTACCGTGGATTCGGAGAAGAACAATTTGAACGGATTCACCCGGGAGTTATCCTGTCGCTTGATGACGGACAGTGGATATTGAGCAACCATCGTGGGGAAGTACTGGATGTATTCATAGATGAAAAGACCGCATTTCCGTTCGAGGAAGAATTCAATGAGGGAGATCAAGTGGTTGTGTTTGGAGAACGGGTGAGCAGTACCGTAAACGCTTTTGGAGTAAGGAAGGTTGGCGATGACGTTGAGTGGAAAATAATGCACCGTTCCAGAGATATCCGCCGCCCATCACGGCC
>CAZHOF010000047.1:0-2564 GCA_964534105.1 uncultured Candidatus Saccharibacteria bacterium | reverse complement strand
AATGTCCTTTATCAGGCGGCGGAAATGGTGGATTATCGTCGCTCTTATTATTCTTGCCGTCGTCATATTCCAAATCTCCCGGAACGGGGAAAACGGAATAGAAAAACTTACGGTGATGCGCGGTGAGGTTGTCTCCGAAGTAAGTGAGACCGGACAAGTAAAGCCGGCACGAAGTATTGACCTTGCATTTGAAGGAGCGGGAAGGATAAACCGCATATATATTGAGGTAGGAGAGCGCGTGCAGAAGGGCTCTTGGCTCGTGAGTCAGGAAAATGCTGATCTGCAGGCACAGCTTGCCCAGGCACAGGCAACCCTAAAGCAACAACAGGCGAAGTTTGATGAATTGAAGAAAGGAACGCGTCCTGAAGATCTTGCGGCAAAACTTGCGGAACTTGAGAAAGCGAAAGAGGATCTCGCGGCCTATTATCAGGGAACGGTAAACACAGTGAGTGATGCGTTCGCAAAAGCGGATGATGCCGTACGATCAAAAGCCGATTCAATTTTTATAAACGGTGATTCAATAACACCCCAGCTTATTTTTTCCGTTTCCGATTCGCAGGCAGAGGTTAATGCGGTGTCATTCCGCCTTAAAGTGCGTGAAGAGCTTACCTTATGGAGAGATAAGATAGACACGGCACAGGCGTCGCCAGCGCCGGATACCTTGGAAGGTTTATTGTACGCTTCAGAGAACCATCTAGGAACCATCCGTAATTTTCTTACCCATGCACTTGATGCGGCGAACAAGGCAGCAGGAGTCACGACCGCGACGCTTGATACCTATAAAACGAATATTTATACCGCCCGAACGAACGTAAACACTGCTGCGACGAGCGTGACAACCCAACGACAAAATATCGCAACACAGAAATTGTCCGTAGCAAAGACACAAAGCGAGTATAATGCAAAGGTTGCAGGGTCAACGCCCGAGCAAATTACCGCCCAAGAAGCACTGGTTGAACAGGCAGAGGGCCAGGTGAATTACCATCTTTCCCAGATTGCAAAAACCATTCTCCGCGCCCCATTCCCCGGAATTATCACGAAAATAAACAACAATGAGGGAGAAATCATCACCGCAAACACACAGATGGTAAGCTTGGTTGGAGAAGGTAAGTATGAAATTGAAATATATATCGCCGAGTCGGACATTGCAAAAGTGAAAGTTGGGAACACGGCAAAAGTTACACTCGACGCCTACGGATCGAATGTGTTTTTCGATGCAGCGGTTACAAAAATTGATCTTTCGGAAACGCTTCTCGAAAGCGTTGCAACGTATAAGGCGGTTCTGCAATTTACGGAGGAAGACGAACGCATCCTCCCCGGCCTTACCGCAAACGTTGATATTTTAAGCGAACGGAAAGAGAGCGTATTGTATGTTCCTACGCGTAATGTGATTATGCGCGACGGCAGGCAATACGTGAAAATTGTAAATAGTGAGAAAATAGTAAGTGAGATCGAGATAAAAGCGGGAATCCGCGGTTCCGACGGGCGCACGGAAATTATCTCCGGACTTGAAGAAGGCATGGAGCTTGCATCATTGCGATGAAGCAACAGCAATTTATCTCTACAGAAGGACTTGAGAAAACCTACGTTAACGGCGATGTAAAAACACATGCCTTGCGAGGAGTTGATCTTTCCATCCGTGAAGGGGAGTTTGTGGCGATCATGGGTCCTTCGGGATCTGGGAAGTCAACCTTGATGCAAATCTTGGGATGTTTGGATCGTCCTTCCGCGGGTAGATATTTCTTCGGAGGGAAAGAGATACAAACCTACTCGGATGATGAATTAGCTAAAATCCGCAACGAGGAAATTGGATTCGTTTTTCAGGCATTCAACCTTCTTCCCCGGCTTTCCGTCCTGGAAAACGTGACTATGCCCTTAATGTACCGTGGCGTACCGGCGAAAGAGCGACAGACGCAAGCAAGAAAGATGATTGAATTAGTCGGTCTTACTGACCGCACCGATTACCCGACATCACGTCTTTCAGGCGGGCAGAAACAGCGTGTTGCGATTGCACGAGCACTCGTGAACAGTCCGAAGATTATTTTTGCCGATGAGCCCACAGGGAATCTTGACTCAAAGTCAGGAGAAGTGATTCTCGATTTTCTCCAAAAACTAAATGATGAAGGCAACACCATTGTGACGGTCACCCACGAATCATATGTGGCGGAGGCGGCGGAGCGCATCATCCACATTGTCGACGGAAAAATTGACCGAGACGAAGAAGTGGGGAATCGTCACATTATCTCCAGAGACGGCTTTAAGAAATAATCAGGTATGATTCGCACAAAGGATGTTTTTAAGACATCATTTTCAGGGCTTGCCGTGCACCGGAATCGTTCCTTGCTTACGATTCTCGGTATTGTAATTGGTATTACCTCAGTGGTTATGGTGATGTCCATAGGCGCAAGCGCGGAGCAGTATGTAATCGGGGCGGTCCAGCGTTTTGGAGCGCGTAATGTTTTTGTTCTGCCCGGGGGGGAACCACAGAGTCTCATGAGCGCGAGTGCAACACTTTTAAATGACTCCCTCGTAGAAAAAGATTACGAGGATCTCAAGAAGACAGG
>CAZHOF010000046.1:0-4288 GCA_964534105.1 uncultured Candidatus Saccharibacteria bacterium | reverse complement strand
AGAATCTCCCGTGTCGGTTACGGTCCAAGAAATCGCAGCATTTGGAGTAGTGTTGTTTATCCAGCCGGGAGATTTAGGAGAAACATCAAAACTGGAAACCTGAGGAATAAGCTTATCAACCCTAAACTCAGCGACGGAAGAGAAACCGGCATTGCCCACATTGTCTTTTGCCGCAGCACAAACCCACATATGGGAAGAAATCGTCTGGGGAGAAGTTAATGTATAATCGGCATAAACCGCGGAACAGGTGCCGGGATTGGAAGAATAGGTTTTTAATCTGTAAGTTGCCGCATCGCACCCGGAGGCCGCGTCACTGCAGGATACACCGGCCGAAGCATTGCTGTTCTGCCAACCGGCCGGAGCTCCAGTCACTGAAACCGCAGGGGCGACAGTATCCAAGTTTACCGTAATCTGCTGTGTACAGGTAGTGGGGCAGCTGCCGGGAGTATCAGACCAGGCCCCTCTGTTATCCTGGACCCTGAGTTTGGCGCAAAAAGTACCTGCGGAAGCGTAGGTGTAGCCCGTAATACTGCCTGTCGTGGTCGCATCCCAAATGCCATCACCATTGAAATCCCATTGGTAGTTTACGATCGTACCGTCGGAATCGCTGCCGGAACCGGTAAATATCACTGACAGGGGAGCATATCCTAAGGTGGGAGCGCCGGACAAACCGGTACAAGTGGGCTTGGCGTTTTTCTTGTAAGCGCCCTGGGCGGAACAATCGGTAGCCCGCCAGTTGTCAGCCACGTCTCTGGCGCGAGTACATAAAGTCCACTCCCCCGGACTCGTTTGGGTTACTGTTCCGCCGTTGGTAAAAGTGCTGGCAGCAGTGGTGCCCGGATCGCAGCTGGCTCCGGTTGTCCAGCAATGACGGGTATATTGAACGCCGCTTAAATCATCTGTATAGGTCACTGTCACCACGATGTCAGTCGTATCCCAGTCCCTGGAAGCGGGATTTCTATTTGGAGCATTGGGAACATTTTTATCGATCTTATAAGCTCCCTGAGCTGAACAGTGATTGCCGGACCAGTTCCCAGCTCCGTCTCTGGCATTGGTACATAAAGCCCATGAACCGTTGCCTGTCTGCGTTATCGAACCGCCGTTGGTAAAAGTGCTGGCAGCAGTGGTGCCCGGATCGCAGCTGGCTCCGGTTGTCCAGCAATGACGGGTATAAGTAATTCCGCATAAATCGTCGGTATAGGTTACGGTTACCGAAACATCGGTGTTCGCCCAGTCCCTGGAAGCGGGATTTCTGGTTGGGGCAGGAGGAACGTTTTTATCTATTACATAAAGTCCCTTGCAATCAGTCAAAGTATTTCCGGCAACATCGGTGGCGGCCACACAAAGCGTCCAGTTGCCACTGGAAGATTGAGGAATCGCAGTGCCATTAGTAAAGGATGTACTGGGAGTGCAGGAAACGCCTGTTGTCCAGCAATATTTAGTATCTGCCATTCCGCTGTCTGTATCGGAATACTGGACGATTACCGAAACATCGCTATTTCCGCAACCACGGCTTACGGGACTCCAAACAGCCTGAGTCGGATTCTTCTTATCTATCTTAAATACGTTCGATGTTTGTATCGATTCAATATTGCCCACCACATCCGTGCTTCTGAAACAAACTTTCTTCTGGCAGGCGGAACCTGCGGCACAGGTCACGGTTCCCGAGCTTCCGGTGGTCAGCCCCGTAGTGTCGCAGGTTTGAGCTGAATCTATTATTTTGTACTGTCTAGTATTGCAGCCGGAATATGAATCTGAACAAGTTAAACTAAAAGGAACATCATTCTTCGTCCAATCCGAACCGTTAGGATCAATGCTTGTGCTGGGCAGTTCTTTATCAACCTTATAAGGTCCCTTGCAACTGGGATTAGGACTGGAGATATTTCCGGCCAAATCAGTAGCCGTAACGCAAAGATTCCAAGTGCCGTTGCCGGACTGGCTGGCTGTTCCTCCCCAGGAATTGGGAAAAAGAATATTCGGCGTACAACTGGCTCCGGTCGTCCAGCAGTATTTAACATCGCTCAGGCCACAGCCGTCATCAGCATACTGAACGGTCACTGAAACGTCCGTATTCCCCCAATCCCGACTAGCGGGATTCCAAGAAACCTGGTAGGGAATTGTCCAGTCGATGCTAAACGATCTAGACCCTTCAGCGCTTGAGTTCAAGGCGTTATCCGTTGCCCTTACGGAAACCGTGCAGGCGTTAGCCCCCTGATGCTGGCAGTTCGCCGTTGCACCAACCGTAATGCTCTTGCTTAAATCTACCGGACCCGCTCCGCTGCAAGTTCCCGCTGAGGTCCAATTTAGGGTCGTCACACCGGAGCTTACCACTTTATACTCACAAGTTTTTAAATTTGATCCGCCAGTGTCGGAATATCTGAAGGTGCTGTTGAAGTTTGTTTTTTGGCAGGAACCTGCGCCAGGGGATATGACCTGGGCAGTGGGATTATTCAAATCAAAATTATACGCTCTCGATGATTCCGGTCCGGAGTTTCCAGCCGTGTCCACGGCATAACCATAGAAAGTACAAACGCCGGAAGCAGAACAATAAGTCTGGGCAGTAAAAGTCGTAATAGATGAGGCCCCGGAACAACTACCGTAAGTCCAATTAACAACAGTTCCCAGGGTGCTATGGGTAATTTTATACCAGCATTGGTTCAATCCAGAACACGCTCCCAAGGGGCAAGGATCTGTGTATTCAATGTCAACTGTGCAGCTTGAAGCTCCGTTCCAGCTGGGCTGGAAAAGACAAGTCCCGGCGGAAACATTTCCCGCCCAAAATAAAAAACCAAAAACTGCTATTAAAAACAACAGGGCTGTTTTTGGTCTAATAGCCGAAATCATTCTCTAATTTTACCATAATTGAAATCAAACAGGAACAGAAAAATACACAAACCAAGTCAGTCAAAGAGATAAATCTCTTTTCCACCCTTCGCCCTACGGGGCTCGGTCAGTTGACGAAATCTAAATTTAAACGTATAATATAGGCAGCGTCTCTAACAACTTAATCTGGACGGACACGCAGAAAAACACCAAAAAGGAGGTAAAGCTAAGATGAAAAGAATTGCTGTCTTTCTGGCCATATTTCTTGTCCTGATTGCAATGGCAGCCTGCAAACAACCTTCTGTTCCAGATGCCCCGGCCGTGCCGTCTTCGGCTGAATCTCCAGCTTCGACCGAAAAGGACGTTACAGAAGCTTCGACTCCCGAACCACAGAAAGTATTTTTTGCGTCCTTGGGAGACGTTTTTTGGCCGTTGGATCCCAAAGGAAAGAGATTCGTCGCCTATGTTCTCGGCTTTTATGACGTTCCGGGACCAGGGCCAGAATATCCTCTTTATTATTTCCCTCTCGCTATAGAGAAAGATTTAGAGGGGAAAAACGTGGGCGTTATAGGAACAATCCAAGATCCAAATATCGAGGAAATCGGGCGCTCGTGGGAAACGATCATAAACGATGCGGAGCAGAACGTCGTATGCAAGGTCAAACTTACCAGAGTCAAGGAGGACTATAAGTACAAGATTGAATTCTACGTTTCGCCAGACGGAGGAAAACAGTGGTTTTCTCCAACAACTTTTCCACCTGATTAATTCATCCAGCTTGGAAAAGAAACAGCCTCTCTCTCATAGAGGCTGTTTTCTTTTTCATTTTTGTTTTTTTATCGTATATCCGTGCCAGGGACGGTGAAATCTGTTTTTAAACCTTTTGAGTCAGAGCCGGGACCATTGCCGGCATTATCATAAACATAACTATAAATGAGGTATCTTATTCCTTCCAAAGTATAAGGAGAAGTGCCCAAAATGATATCCTTGGACCAATTGCACGTTCTAGTTCGGTCTGACTCGACAACGGTCGTACAATTTGATCCATCCGCATTGCATGAATTGATGTAATAATGGCAATCCCTTAAGCCCGAACCCCCGACATTGTCGCTGTCTGTGAACTCAATAGTATAAGTATCAGCCCTTAACCAAGACTCTGTAGGAAACAAGCCGGTAGACGTCCTTTTAATTTGAATAACAGTAGTCGGAGATATGATATCACAGGAGCCGCAATCTGTCTGACAGCTGGTGCAGGTTTCTCCGCAGTTGCATTCTCCGTCGCCGCAGTATTCCATTTCCATCATCCAAGTAAGATAGTTCCCTGTATTGGCATCTCTGGTCATGCCGAAAGTATGAGTTCCCGTTTCGCAGGCGCCCAATTCATCGCCAATCACATTCGCCGAAGATTCGGTCGTCCCGACCAGATTTACGGTATATTTACAAGTGCCTCCGTTAAAAATAAATCCTG
>CAZHOF010000045.1:0-4442 GCA_964534105.1 uncultured Candidatus Saccharibacteria bacterium | reverse complement strand
ATGGTACTTACTGGTACGGAGTTCACGTCTTGGATAATGCGAGCAATATGGGAACCGAGTCCTCGCCCATCAAGGTGTTGGTGGATAAAACCAATCCTTCCTCTGCAGTTACCAACCCTGCAGCCGGCAGTTGGTTTAAAGACGACTTTACGGTAACGCTGGACGATTCAGACGCAGGCGGTTCTGGACTGGCAGCCAGTTGCCAGTATTCAATCGTCGGTTTGAATCCTTCGGGCAGCGATTGCTCGTCGGGAACCCTTTCTCGAAATTGCGATCCTGTTACAAAAAACGTGCCGGTGGGTTCGGGCAGCTGTACGGTTTCCAATATCTGTATTTTTGAAGGTCAAAACAGATGCAGGGTTAATACTCAATCTTTCGACATCGCCGGCAATTCTTCCGGTTGGCAGAGCCGAAGCTTCAGTGTTGATTACACTTCTCCGGTAGTCGGCCAGATTACTCCCACCAGTGCGGTTAAGGGAGTGGCAACAACCTTAAACGCTTCTTCTTCCGACAGCGTCAGCCAGATATTCGGCTGCTGGCTGTATGTTGAAGGAGCCTTGACTACTTCTACCGTGAATTATTCAACCGTTCCCTGCACGAATTGCAATATTTCCGCGCAATACACTTTCAACGAAATCCGAAGCTACAACAATGTTTTCTTCATGTGCATGGATGCCGCGCAGAATTATACTTCGGGAAATGCGGTAACCGTGCAGGTTGCTGCTCCTCCCACTTTATCCGTTAATCTATCAGCCAATCCCTCGGTCGGCGTAGACACTTTGTATGACGTTGATTTGACGGCCACGGCATCGGGAACCATGACCGGCACGATAAATTACAAGTTTGATTGCACTGACAACGGCGGATGGGAATTGGAAGTAAATAACAGTAGTTTGACTACTTATACTGCAATCGACCTTTGTGACTATGCATCGGTCGGCACATACACTGCCAAAGTTTTCATTGAGAGGGGAGAGGGATGTGGAGGGGTGGTTGAGTGCACTGCCGAATACTTAGCGGCTCATCCCTTGGATTTCTGCTGCCAGGAAAAGAGAACGACCATCAGTGTTGTGTCCAATCAGCCGCCGACCTGCAGGGTCAACGTGCCGGATACTACGCCAATAAACCAGTTGGTTGATATTGGAGTTGGCGGCTCCGTCGATCCCGAAGGACAAATATCTACAGTTAAATTCTGCAGCGACAAAAATCCGGCAAATCCCAACGGCCAGTGCGACGAAAGCTGGACGCAGGAATACGGCTGGAATACGCCTTCGGGCAATTGGCTGGATGCTATTTCAAAAATAATGAAATGGAGTTTTGCTCAATCCGGTACTTATGAGGTTTGGGCTCAGGTAAAAGACAGCGCAAACCAGACTGCCGCCTGTTTTGACACGATAAGCGTTACGGAATGCGTTCCGGGCAGCACGAAAACCTGCACCTCTTCCCAGGGCTGCAATCATACGATAACCTGCCAGACAAACGGTACTTGGCCTGTCTGTCCGACAGATCAATGTGTGCCCGGAACAAGCCAGTATTGTGGCACTGCGGGCAATCAAACCTGTACTGCTTTTTGTGTCTGGGGAATCTGTGTAGAGCCCGGAAGTTGTACGCTTCCCGCTCCTTCCTGTTCAGCTTGTCAGCATCCGGTTTGTAACGCTGGAACAGGAACTTGGTCTTGTCAGCCGGATGCATCAGGCACTGACTGTGGCGACTGCATGGAGTGTAATGGTTCGGGCAGTTGCGTTTATATCTGTCCGGAGGCGTGCGTTAACGACTCCTGTGCTAGTTGTTCCGCTTACGATGGCGGCTGCGGATATGGTTATTGCGGCCCCTTAGAGATGCCTTCCTGGTCTTATTACGGGGGAATTTGTCAGTATAGCTGTCAGTATAATGCCACTTGTGCAGGAGAAAATCCGCCTCCTCCGCCTTCGGAACCCTGTGAGAGGGATTATCCCGATGTTTATTTGTATCCCGCTTTCCAATCAGCCACTGCCGGTCAACAGCTGAATTACACGGTTTCAGTTACCAACAACGATTCTCAGAATTGCACGGCTTCTAATTTTTCTTTAACCAAATCCTGTCCTTCAGGATGGAGTTGCTCTCTGAATTCAACTTCTTTGAATATTTCTCCGGCCCAGTCGCAGTCAACCATTCTCAGGGTTACTTCCCCTGCTCCTCCTTATACCAAAGGAGATTATCAGGTTTCATCAACCGCCACCAATAATTCCAGTACAACTTATTCCAGTACGGGTTACGCCATGTATCAGGTGGCGAATAATCCGCCGACATCTGCCAGCGCCTGTCATCCTTACGGATGCTCTCTGGCTTCAGGTGCTTGTTCCGGTTATACCTGGTCCAGTTTCTGCCTTAAAAACAATTCCAGCGACATTGACGGCGTCAGTGACATTAAAAACTCAATCTGGACAATAACGGGCACGATGACAGACACTTCCAATTGTCTGGCGGTCTCCGGAAATCCGATTTGCAACTGGAGTCTTCCCTCCAACTTTACTGCCGGCACTTATTCCGCCCAGATTTATGTAGAAGACAAGGCAGGTGCCACGAGCACCAGTTACAAGCCCTTCACTGTTTTGCAGGATGCCATTGCAGAGTTTGATTGTTCCTTGGCTTCGGAGGGTCCTTGGCAGGAATGCGACACATTAAGGGCTTCCGAAGGGGAAGTGGTGTATTTCAGGAATAAATCAATCGCATCCGATGGAGCGGTATTTACCTCCGGCAGCTGGAGTTGGACTTTTGAAGACGGTAGCCCGGTAGGAAGTTCCTTGCAGCATCCTTCAGCCAGTTTCCAGGTTGTGGATGCTGGTTCCGGCCAGGTCACTTTAACCGTTGTCGATTCCAATAGCAGAACTGACAATACCACTCACCAAGTTTGGGTTACCAAACCTCTGCCTGAATGGCAGGAGGCTCCGCCATTTTAAGATGAAAAACAAAGCATTTACTCTAATTGAAATTACCATTGTAGTTACCATTATTGCCTTATTGGGCACTATTTTTATTGCCAATTACCGGGGAGGAGAAAGGCAATTTGCCTTGAAGAGGTCGGCCCATAAACTGGCACAGGATTTAAGAAGCGCCCAGGAAATGGCAATGTCCTCTCAAACAACGCCTTCGGAATTCGGCCCGGAAACCTTTCCTAAGGGAGGATACGGAATCTATTTTGAAGATGGCGCTGGCTCTTATATTTTATTTGCCGATTGTGACGGCGACGGCTTATACGACAGTACGGGCGGATCGCTTTCGTGTCAGGATGCCACCGAAGTTACGCCCTATCCTGAAAAGATCGAAGAAATATTTTTTGAAGAAGGAATTAGCGTAAATTCTCTTTTTCCTGTCTCTCCCAACATTTCCCTTACTTTTTTCCCGCCAGACCCCGTTCTTACCATTAAACCAACTTCCAATTCCGCCTCAGTCGTTCTAAGTTTCGACGGGCAAACCAAAACCGTTTCCATTAATTCAGTCGGCCTAATTGATACAGATTAGGTAGGCGATGAGAATTTCATTCTCATCTTCAATTCATTTCCATAAATGGAAAATCAGTTAATGAAGAATAAAAGTTTCACATTATTAGAAGTCATTATTGCCGTGTCTATTTTGACCGTGGCGGTCGGGGGAACCTATTCTTTGATTTACCAGACCTTGAGAGCGGCTTCTCTGGCCAACTCAAAACTGATTGCCGCTCATCTGGCTCAGGAAGGAGTGGAAACGGTCAGGAATCTTCGCGACAATAACTGGCTGAACCAGAGAATAAGTCCGGGCCTTTCATGGAAGGCCGGGCTGGGAGCTGGAGAGTACGAAATGGACTATAATGATACCGTCCTGATTTCTTTCGTCGGAGAAGGCAGATATTTATACATTGACGGCAACAACGGATTTTATGCATATCTTGATTCTCCGGGGCCTGGGGACACGCAAACCAAATTTAAAAGAAAAATTACAATTGCCGAAATAGGAAATGACGAAATCGATATTACCGCAAGGGTGTTTTGGCAGGAGAGAGGAGGAGAGTACGAGATAGAGGTTATGGAAAATTTATACAATTGGTATGGCTACTAAAAACGCTTACACTTTAATAGAGGTTATGGTAGCGGTCGGGATTTTCACCATAGTTATTGCTGCTCCGACTGGCTTTTTCGTTTCGTCCCTCAAGGGCCAGCAAAAAGCCCTGGCCAGCCAGGAAGTTTTAGATGAAACATCTTATGCTTTGGAATACATCAGCCGTTCTTTGAGAATGGCGAAAAAAGAATTGAATTGTACCAGTAAATTGGAGCCGAGCACCTGCGCTTGTTTGGAAGGCACAGGCTACGGTGCAAACTACGAACTCACGCACGAAGGAAAGGGAATAAAATTCACCAGTTATCAGAATCAATGCCAGGAGTTCTTTCTCGATATAAACGATAATCGTTTGAAAGAAGTAAAAGACG
>CAZHOF010000044.1:0-4466 GCA_964534105.1 uncultured Candidatus Saccharibacteria bacterium | reverse complement strand
GCGAACAAGAAGAATTGGCGCGGCTTCAGAGTCAGCTTGATGACATCGCGGATATGATTGATGATTTGGCGGTACAGGTGGCGAAACAAATCGAAGCTCAAACAGCACAACAGCAGAACGATACACAAGAAAAATCAAATCAGGAGACGCAAGAACAGACGGAAGAGATAAACGTTAATAACAACACAGAGAACATATCGGAGAGTGAGAACTATATATCATCGGGGGGCGGAGGCGGTACCGCACAGCAAAACACAGAGCAGCCGTTTGTTCAAATATACATTACGGAGGTACAAACGCGTTCTACTTCCAGTGTTCATTATGAGTTTGTGGAATTGTACAACCCGAATGATTCATCCATTTCTCTTGACGGATGGTACCTGCAGAAAAAGACAAAAAGTTCTACGGAATGGTCCTCATACGCGCCCTCATCGCTGTTCTCCGGTGTAACAATCAGTACGCATGGATTCATTGTTGTTGCGCATGTATCAAGCAGCATCACCGGCGCAATCAACACGACATACGGGCTTGCGGATGATAACGCGGTGACACTCAAGGATTCGGAACGACGCATAGTTGATCTCGTGGGATGGGGTGGAGCTGCTGAATGTGAAGGTGCGTGCATGGAAAATCCGCCAATCGGACAGAGTATTCACAGAAGCGCGAGTGAAGAAGTATTCATAGATACAAACAGCAATGCCACTGATTTTGAAATAACATCGTGCCCGAGTCCGGGGGCGCAGACAAAGTCGTGCGGAGAGATAATAGAAGAGGAACAGGAAATAGAAAATCAATCACCCCAAGCTTTCTTAGTGATAAATCCAGAGACTGCTTATGTGAGTGTCCCAATATCCTTTGACGCTTCGTCTTCAACCGACCCAGACGGCGTTATCGTGGAATATGAATGGCAATTTGGAGATGGGTCAGAAGCCACGAGTTCGGTTGCAACGACCACGCATTTATATGGAGCGAATGGAGAGTATCTCGTACGTCTTACTGTTACGGATAATGAAAACGCAACCTCGATGGCGACAGCAACACTGTCCGTACTAGGGACCTCTTCTCTAGCGATGGAAGGCAATGTGCTCATCAGTGAAGTTTTCTTCAATGCCGAGGGAAACGATGAGGGGAAAGAATTTATAGAATTGTATAACACATCAAGCTCAACATTCGATCTTGCGGGGTGGTCATTGCGATATCTCACAGGGGACGCAACAACCAGTGCCTCGCTCGCCGTGCTTAGTAGTGCAACAAGCTCGGACGATAGGACGGGGATTGAACCGCTTAACTTCTTACTCATCGGGCTTCATGGATACGATGCAGTAAACTCTAATGGTGCCGATCCGGACGTGCGTCGTACTGCCAATTTGCCGAATGGAGGTAGTCCGGTAACCATCCTTCTTATAAATAGTAATGGGGATGAGGTAGATCGTTTGGAGTATACATCAAGTTCAATTACCAAAGCAGGGCAAAGTTTGGAGCGCAAGGCGTTCGCCGAAGGGATGTGTCTTGCAGCAACTGGAAATGGTGAGTTCCTAGGTAACGGATGTAATACCGGAAAAGTGGGCGATATTACAGTGAGAGAAACGCCATACCCGCAAAACTCAACTAGCTTATCGGAACCAAGGGAAGCGCCAACGGCAACAGGCGCGCAAAGTACTTATACCTCAAGCTCCCTTTCTTTCGCGCTAACGTGGGATAAGGCACAAGACGCGACTGGGGCGACAACCACTATTACCTATTCTATACGTCGCTTTGATAGTGCGACAAGTTCATTGGAAATATGGAGAGGAAGCGGAACGTCACTCTCGCGGAACGTGACTGAAGTTGGAAGAAATTATGTGTTCGGGGTTCAAGCGTTCGATCGGGACGGTATGGCTTCGGAAATGAGCACGACAAGTATCACGGTGCCGGGTTTTTGGGATAGGTTCTCATGGTACCGAGATTCCGAAGATGGTGGGCAATTTGTGTTAGATATGCAATATAGAAACTACCCGTTTATACCAGACCTCTATTGGAATCCATCCAATGATGATTGGAAAGCAATCGTATTCTTCCTCAATACCGAGCCAACTCCGGACGAGTATCTTTTAGTCGAGGATCAATTTGAACCGAGGAGTAGCGAGGAGGCATTACGGCTTGAATTCGCGCGGTGCGGTGGTAGTACAACATCGGGGAAAACACTTCTCCTGCCAGATAATGAAGGTCGGTGTGATGTAGGCGGAATTTATTCTCGAGGACTCGCGTATCGGTTCATTGATGAAAATAGAATAGAGCTTTTCATGCCTAATACGACAGGATTAGAGCTTGAAAAAGACGACTATCTTACGATCGCATTTTATTCATTTTACGCTTCTGGTCCGGCGACGCGTCTGCGGATTGTAGCAACCGATGCGAATCACTATTATTTTTCCGATGAGTTTCCAACGTCTTCACCTCCTGTAATAAGTGGAGAACTTGCGTTCTCACGCGATGCAACAAGCTCAATCCTTTCTGTGTCATGGGATGCAGCATATGACGAGGATACGGCGGCGAGTTTATTAATGTACGAAGTGTATGCGACAAGTTCGGAAGATAAAATAGTAGATAGTGCGGTTTGGCAAAATATCGGGAACACGATGAGATTTGATCAGGATGTTGCTCCGGGAGAAGTGTGGTACTTTTACGTCCGTACCCGAGATGAATTTGGAAACATTTCGAATGTTTTAGAAGGAAGATGGGAACATCCGGAAACAGCTCCAGTTGAACCTCAAAGCATCACGATTGAATAATTGCAGGCGGATGATTGGAGCGGGACATTGGGCCACTTTTCACAAAACCAAAACTATACGATCCATCCACACTCGGGAAGTTTTCAGAGTTTTACTACGCCGCGAGATGGAATACTGAAACGCGTAGCAATGCGCCTACAGGAGTCTGGGGCAGACCCCGCCATCGTGCGGCTGTCGGTATTTAATGATAGTAACAATACACCGGATTTCACGAAGCAATTAGCAGAAAAGACACTTACCTTCGGATCGCCGGATCCAACAGGGGAAGTGACTTTTACATTCGATAATCCGACAAGCGTCGCAATGCAGCATCGCTATTGGCTGATGCTTGATATCGCGGGATATCAATACGACAATCGCAACTTCTTCTGGAATAGCTGGCAGAACGCAGTCGCGAGCGGGGACCCGTATCCCGATGGATTCTACGGCATGGGTACGGGAAGGGGAATCCACGGCAGTTGCGACGGCATTTGCTCATTTTCCGCATCCGACACCGGCGCGGATTGGTATATGAAAATAGAGCTGGAGTAGCAATATAAACAACGATGAAATCCATTTACTATCCAACCGGACGATCGTCCGGTTGGATAGTAAATAGTGAGAGGTGATATGATTAAAAATATATGAAGAAATGCGACAAAAAAGTGCGGACGATTGAGATCGAATTCCGCGCACGGTTCGATGAACGAAAATATAAGGAACTGGAACAGTTTCTCAAGGCGCATGCAGAGGATTGTGGTGAAGATGATCGGGACGCCTACTTTTTTCTGTTGCCGGATAAGATGCTCAAAGTTGCGCATGACGTTATGCGCCGGGAGGCGCGGATCGTGGTGAAGTTGAATAAGCTGGGCAGGGGAAGTGATTTTGAAGAGATTGAACTCCCGATCGCGGAAGAGCATTTTGAACGGGCGGCAGAACTGTTGCGGGCGCTTGGCTTCAACGCTATGCGTTCGTATCAACGCCGGCACAATTACCGACACAAAGGCGTGGAGCTTGCGTTGAAATACAGCGATAATTGGGGATACCATCTTGAACTAGAGATAGTAATAACAAATCCGAAGCAGAAGATCGCGGCGGAACGGAAGATCCGCGGTGTTGCCGCCGAGCTTGAGGTGCGGCTCATGACGGAAAAAGAACTGAAGGAATTTACTAAGACGGCTGAAAATCGGCATCAAAAAGGATACCAGAAAAAAATCGGGGAAGATGAGTTGACGCAAAAAAAACTGTTAGTATATAAAAGGTTGGATTCGATCTTTGAAAATAACATACACACGGGAGGTCGCCATGCCATCTTATTTTTTTCTCCGCGAGGACTACGAGGCACTCTGTGGAAGAATCCAAGATCTTGTAACGGAACGAAAGAGAGTGGGCAAGGTGATGGGAGAAAGCACGCGCCAAGGAGCGGAAACGTTCCATGACAACGCTCCTTTCGATGCGGCACGAGACCAGTTTGGCCTCGTCTCCACTCGCCTGGGAGAGCTGGTGAGAATGCGGGAAAACGCTCGTATCCTCGGTGAAGCTGATTTCGTCACGGGACAGGTTGGATTCGGAAGGGTTATTACAACACTGAATCTGGGAACAAAAGAGGAGCAACGCTGGCAGATAAGCAGCTATCGAGCGTTCGCAGAGAGACCTGACGATGGCCCAAAGCCACTCTCCTATACTGCTCCTCTGGCCCGATTGTTGAGAGGCGCA
>CAZHOF010000043.1:0-4467 GCA_964534105.1 uncultured Candidatus Saccharibacteria bacterium | reverse complement strand
TTTCGGACACACTGCATTTCGAGTGCAGCCCATTCGACCACTCTGGCACCCCTCCTTACCTATATACAGGTAACTATGTGGCATTGTACCGCGCTTTTTTTGAAAGAAGAAGCCCCACGCAGATGTATTGCGCGGGGCTCCGATCAGAGTAGTGATCTTGATGACTTCACGAAGTAGACCGCGTCACCGAAGACGCTGCCGTTCTGCGGTACACACTGAACGATATAGGCAGTGGAATCGGTGATCATCGGCATGTCCCCCGGAAGGAACGCCGTCCGATAGCCCACCGGATTGCGACGCTCCGTGGTGTCCAAGCTGACGATCACGGTTCTTGTCCAGATCTCCTGGACGAACGATTCGCCGACAATCGGGCGCCATCCGAGTTCCGCGATCTCCACCGTCTCAAAAACTCTCGAAGAAGATGACGGAGTAGTGGCTTCTCCCTGGTGGACAGTATAGTAGCGCAATGCAAGGATTCCAAAAATCCCTACAAAAGTAAACGCCACAACCATCGCAACGAGGTGTTTGGGCATATTAACCTCCCTTACCGGTAAGCCACGAGGCCGAGTCCGGCGATGACGAGTACGATACCACCCATATTGATCCAGCTGAATGACATCGGATCGAAATAGCGCGGGAGCGCTATTGCGAGAACGGGCGCAAGCAGGAACGTCACGGCACTCGCGGCGTTCACGATGGTGAACGGAAGCGCCGGATTTGGCGCCGCCGGAACCGCCTGCGCAACGAGAATGTTCGCGGGACCGCCGATCACGATTCCCAATGCGACGATCACGAGGATCGGCAGGAAAGCGTGAGTGATATCAGCGGAACGAACGCCGGAGAACGCGAAGATGCCGATTGTTGAACCCAGAAACCAGGCGAACATCGCCGCCTCGGGTCTCACGCCGTAGTTCTTTCCGAGGAAATTGAACATGAGCATGAGAGGAATGAGACAGGCCATCGCGATGAATGACTTCCCGAGCCATCCGATCATTGTTTCACCTCCTTTTATGAAGTCGGAATTTCAAGTTTCTACGTATGATTATAGCAGAAAAACGATACAAAGTCAAGTTTTTTAATAGTGCCCCTGGACTGAATTGAACAGTCATCCGCGGCTTAGGAGTCCGCTGTTCTATCCGTTGAACTACAGGGGCGTTTGTCCAATCACTCCGTTGATGATGCAGAATATTTTCTTTAATAGCAAGCCTCCTTTTCTGACTCTTACTCTGCACATGCCATGTGGTAGTTTTCCCTTTTTACGCCCATGTAGCACGTTTATACTGATATTTTTCAAGGTGAGAGTAAAACCCACAATCTTTGACCAAAATCCCATACATTCTTTTATATCGACATCTTCGTAGATCCTTAAGGAAATCTTCAAATCATTGTTATGAATATTGAAAATATTCCTCAATACGTGGATAAAAAGAGCAACCATTTTGGGGTCTCCGTTGCAGAAACTAAAATCTTTCTTACTACCTTCTGCCCAATAAAGCGCCGTGGCAAAAAGAGCATATTCTTTTTGAGAAATCCTTGTTATAAATGGCCTAGTTAATCTTCCAGCGATCTCCCAATTTTTCCGAGAAATGATTTTACTAGCATTACGCCGGGAAAGCCACCTCTTTTTATATCTCTTATCAATGGGAACGTTACGCACATACCTGAAAACTGTTGATCGAGAGATGTCATAAGCTTTACTAATCTCTGGAATACTAAAACCACGCCTTCTTTTTTGTTTGATGCATCGAATAGTATCGGCACCAATCCTTTTCATTATTTAAGTATAAAAGAAAATAAAGAACGTTCAAGGACGTACTAGCTATTCTTGTTTTTTCTGGGTTCCATTTCAGGATTGTAATAAAAGGAATGTTTTTGCTATGATACGGTATGTCTGAAAACGGTTTCGAGGGGAAAATAGTGAGTGGCCAGGAAAAGGAATGCAAGGAAGAGGGAGAAAGAGAAAGAAGGGAAAAACAGGAAAAAGCGGTGCAAGAACTTGTGGATCGCCTGCAAAAGGAATTGGAAGGGGATTTTGAGTTAAACATAACAACGGATACTTTTGAGGTGACGGTACGGAGTTCCGACGGCAGCGAGAAGAAAGAGATTTTCACAAGAATGGGAGGAAAGATTCTCGTGAGAGAAAGCTGGTATGCGGTTGAGAAAATTATTGAGGCGCGGTTGCGATATCCTAAAGAGAATCTCTCGGAGGCGCTGAAGAAGCTTGAAAATTGAGGGGCGTTTAGCTCAGTGGTAGAGCGTTTCGTTGACATCGAAAAGGTCGCTGGTTCAATCCCAGCAACGCCCACATAGAAGGGCTCGTAGCTCAGTTGGTAGAGCGCACGCATGGCATGCGTGAGGTCAGGGGTTCGATCCCCCTCGGGTCCACAAAGAGAACGCAAACTGCTTTGCGTTCGTGGGGGATCGAAGACCGCAGCGATGTGCCGCGAGCACGCGGCACCGCGAGGGGCGGCCTGCGAACTCGACGAGCGACGGCGAGGAGAGATTTGTAGGCGATCCCCCTCGGGCCCACCAGAGTTTTTCTTGATTTCCACCCTACGTTGCGATAGGGTACCTGCAGTATCTTTCACATTTACAAACACGTCTTACAACAGGGAGGTTGTGATGGGCGGAAGGGATTTTTGGGCGATGATTAGAGCCCAATGGGAGCGCGGGAACTTTGTCTGCGTCGGTCTTGATAGCGCGTTCGACAAGATTCCCGAAGCAGCGCACCAAGGCGGTAACGAGTGCAAGGTTGACGTTGCGAATACGATTGTGGCATTCAACCGCGCAATCGTGGAGGCGACCCATGATCTCGTATGCGCTTACAAGCCGAACATCGCGTTTTACGAAGCGTACGGCGATGAGGGAATCAATGCGCTCCATCGCACTATCGTGGACATCCGGACTATCGCGCCCGACGTTCCCGTGATTCTCGATGCGAAACGCGCCGATATCGGGAACACGAATGGCGGATACGTGGAAATGGTGTTCAGGTTTCTGCTGGCGGATGCCGTGACGGTCAATCCTTACTTCGGCGGCGAAGCGCTCAAGCCGTTCCTGGAATGGGCGGATAAAGGCATTTTCGTGCTCTGCCGCACTTCGAATCCAGAGGCAGGAGAGTTCCAGAATCTGGTTGCTCCCGCCAATTGGGGAACACCAGTACCGACATGCAGGTCAGCATTCTCCGAAAACGTGGCGGTGGCGCCGATCTATGCGCATGTTGCGCATCGGGTCGTCACGCACTGGAACGGAAACAGAAACTGCGGACTTGTCGTGGGCGCAACGCGCCCCGAGGAGTTGCAGGAGGTTCGGAAGATCGTCGGCGATATGCCGATCCTGATTCCAGGAATCGGCGCGCAGGGTGGCGATGTTGAGCAAACCGTCTCTGCAGGCAAAGACAGCCACGGGCAGGGGATGATCATCAACTCATCGCGCGGTATCATCTTCGCTTCGGACGGCGCGGATTTCGCCAAAGCCGCACGGCGCGAGACGGAAAAACTTCACGATCTCATCAATCGACACCGACTTGTTTCACCGGTGGCATAGGGAAAGGAGCAGCATCGTGAACGAACAAGAGATACTGCAAATGCTCGGCGATGTCGGCGCGATCATCACCGACAGTCACATCGTCTACACGTCCGGCAGGCATGGTAGTGCGTACGTCAATAAGGATGCAGTGTATCCGCATACCGTGGAAACATCCCGCCTGTGCCGCACAATCGCCGAGCGGTTCTCGGATATGGGCGTGGAAGTAGTTATTGCTCCAGCGGTCGGTGGCGTGATCCTCTCGCAGTGGACAGCGCATCACCTGACCGAGATGAACGGCAGCGAAGTACTCGGGGTCTACGCCGAGAAATCCGAGGACGGGCAAACCTTTGTCATCAAGCGTGGCTACGACGGGCTCGTTGCCGGAAAGCGGGTGCTGGTGGTAGAGGATGTACTTACCACCGGCGGGTCGGCAAGGAAGGTGATCGAAGCGACGCGCGCCGCAGGCGGCGAAGTTGTTGGTCTCGGCGTGCTCTGTAATCGCGGAGGGGTCACGCCGCAAGACGTGGCAAATCCGCCGGAGCTCTTCGCGCTTGTGAACGTGACGCTCAAATCGTGGGACGAGGCGGAGTGTCCGCTCTGCGAGCAAGGCGTTCCGATCAACACCGAGATCGGGAAGGGACGGGAATTTCTCGCCCAGAAACGAGAAGAATAACCAGAGGGGGCGCACAAAACGTGCTGCCCCCTTCTTTTCTTGTACTCTCAATACGGTTACAGTAAGCTCAATATACAGGGAGGGGTGCCAGAGTGGTCGAATGGGCTGCACTCGAAATGCAGTGTGTCCGAAAGGTTACCGTGGGTTCGAATCCCACCCCCTCCGCCTTCGCCCGACGAAGCTTTAGCGAAGTCGGGATTCGCTTCGTCGGGCTTCGGCCTTCGGACGACGTAGTCGCCCTACGGCGGACAAAGTCGGCGGACAAA
>CAZHOF010000042.1:0-4548 GCA_964534105.1 uncultured Candidatus Saccharibacteria bacterium | reverse complement strand
CTACAGGATTCAAGACCAGAACCACGGCTACGGCAAGGATGGCGAGGATGGCGATCACGACGAGGAGTTCGATGAGGGTGAAGGATTCCTGATGTTTCATACCTCTTGAGGATAGAAAATTTTTACTGACCGAATCTTTTTAATCTTGCAAAGAATGTTATTCACGCTCAAGGGAACGTGCCGCATTCCTGTACGCACAATAATCACATTCGGTACTCTGTTGCGGTAACGTGTCACCTGCCAGACATTTCTGCGCGTTTACAAGCGTTTTTTCAACCCAGACATCACTCCCCTCGTAGGGGATAACTGTTATGGAAAATTCAAGCTTGCCGTCAAATGCTTCTTTGTCGGTATCGCCGTTGCAGTAGACGAAGTAAGCGGTGTTGCTGACCTTAAAATCATTCTTACGAAGCAGCCATTGATACACCTCAACTTGGCGCTTGTAACCGTCCTGCCAGGCAGCATTGAGATTCACTTCTCCGTCTTTCGAGGTCGCCTTGTAGTCCACCACGATAAGCTCGTCTTCGGGGTTTACCCAGATATCATCAACGCCTCCGGTTACGAGAAATTTCGTGGGCTCGTGGAGATACTGCACCCCGCCCCGCAAGGCATTGCGCCATTCATCCATTTTTTCATGCTTCAAGGGTACCGCATCAATGCCGTAGGTTTTCATCAAAGGGTGCGGCGTTCCGAGGGCGCGATGTGTATCGAATTCTTTCTTCAACAGCGTATCAACGGCGGTATTCAAGTTAAAAGGAAAGCCCGGCGGTCTTCCCACGCCCAAACGGCGATCCAGATAAAAACAGCGGGGGCATTCGAAAAAAAGATCTATTTTCGATCGGCTTAAACGAAATGCCTCGATTGATTGAGGGTTGTAAAGATTACGGATTCGTTTTGCGTTATAGAATGATGACATGGTATTTGATTTTATAAACTTAAGACGCCACTATCCGGTTACTCATTGCTATTCTTATTGTATCTTGGTTTCCATGGAAAACAAAACCCGCTTCAGAGAAAAAAGCGGGACTCTGAAGCGGGTTTGTTATTCCGTGGATAAGCTTAGAAGCTTGATCCTTCGCTGGAGAAATTTCTTCCTCCGCCCGGGCGGAATCCGCCGCGGCGAGGCGCACGCTCTTCTAAGGGGCGCGCTTCGTTTACGGTGAGTTTGCGACCATCGAGCTCTTTGTCATTCCACATCTCGATAGCTTTTTCCGCTTCCTCATCGTTTGCCATCTCCACAAAACCGAAACCGCGTGAACGGCCCGTCATTTTGTCCGTGATTACAGTTGCTTTATCAACCGTACCGGCCTGGGAGAAAGCTTCTTTGAGACCTTCCTCGGTTGTCCCGTAGGAGAGGCCTCCAACATACAAACGTTTTGCCATGAATACTTTCTTACTGCAGTAGGGCGACCACTCGCCTGGTTGCTTTCCGGAAAAGCCCGCTGCCTTTCCAGTCGCCCCTTAAGAAAGTTCCGAAGGGAAAACCACTTGAGAAACCTACTGTCCCAAGCATTATATCCCTATTCTTTAGAAATGTCAAGATTTGGCGGTAAATAGTAATTAATAATAAGTAACTCATAAATACAAACCAGCGATTGTTGGAATCCAATGGTTATTACTTGACCCCTTACCCGCTAAGACCTATATTATTCCTAGATCTTATTGGCGTTCGGAAAAAGGGTATGGTTGGCCGCTTCTCCGGCTGGTTACCCCCACCGGCGGAGCTCGGGTTCGATCCCCAAATATCCGGTTTCTCGGCTATGCTTTGTTTTTGTCTTTGAAAAGACGGGCGAAAAATGCCGCAATCACCCTGTCCAATCAAAAGGAAATATTTGTGTGATGCGTAGTATAGGCGGGAGATGTAGACACTTCAGTTTCGGCTGGAGCCGAGTCGCCATTGAAATACCGCCCTTGCACAAATATTCAGAGACCTCCGAACGCCTGGGGCGTTCCGACTAAAATCGGAACGCCCTCTTCTTTTTGCGAGGCATTATTTTTGAACCGCGTCCAGCTTCTTTATCATTCTTCGTATTTTGCAAGCGGGCACTTCTCGTGATTATGCGGTCTAGCAGGGCAGAACTTCCTTCCATAATCAATGAGGCGATATGAAATTGTGCCCCATTCCTTTTTTGGAAAAACTTCCATAAGGTCTTTTTCAATCTTCTCCGGATCAGTGTATTGCGAGAGTTCCAAACGCCTTGTAAGACGTTTTACGTGCGTGTCCACGGGAATACCCGAGAGAACCCCAAAAGCGCTCCAGAGGACGATATTTGCGGTTTTTCTGCCTACTCCCGGGAGAGTTCTTAATTCCTTCATTGTCTTTGGCACCCTCCCTTTAAATTCCTCGTTAATCTTTCTGGCAGCTCCGAGAACGTGCCGGGTCTTCATTCTGAAAAATCCCGTTTCGCGTATATCCTTTTCAAATTCATTCGGTTTCACTTTCAGGTAATCTTTGAACTTTCTGTATTTTTTAAACAGCCGCTCCGTCACTTCATTCACCTTCTTATCGGTGCATTGCGCGGAAAGTATCACTGCAATCAAAAGTTCCCAGGGGTTTTTGTGCCGCAGGAATACCCTTGATTCCGGAAATAATTTTTTCAGCTCCGTGCTTACTTTCTTCGCCTTTTTCTTTCTTTCCTCCAACGTGCGCATGTGCTAGAAAGTGTGCCGGCGATTTTTCATCGCTGCCAATATCCTCTCCCGTGCAATTTCCATTCCCGCAGAACGAGGGTCTTTTCCTGATTCTCTGCTTTTCTCAAGAACTCGTGTAGTGGCCGAGATAATCTTTTCGCGCACAAGCGTAAACATTTCTTCCGCGCTTTTTTCCATATACTCCGCATACGAAGAGATCACTCCCCCGGCGTTCGCGATAAAGTCGGGAACGATGAGAATCCCCCGCTTCTCCAGTTTTTTTTCAACCTCTTCCTGCGCGGGAATGTTCGCCCCCTCAACAACAATTTTTGCTTTTATTTCGTTTTGATTCTCGTCATTAATTACGTCGGTAACCGATGCGGGGATCAAAATATCCGCCTCGACTCCAAAGATTGCATCGTGCGAAAGTTTTTCAGCACGAGGGTAGTTTCCTACGGATCCCGTTTCACGCTTTATGCGTATAAGTGTTTCATAATCCAGTCCGTCCCTCTGTATGATTGTTGCCTTACTATCGGCAACGGCAATTATTTTCATACCCATTTCAGAGAGTCGTTTCATGGCGAATGTTCCCACATTCCCAAATCCTTCAATCGCAACGGTTGTGGTTTCGGGATTAAGACCTGAAAATTCGGCTGCCACCCTCGTCGATTCGGCAACGCCGATACCCGTGCTTCCCAATTCGTGGGGAAGACCGCCTAGCGCTTTCGGTTTTCCTGTAGCGGCTCTCTTTTCATTAAGGGCTTCAACAATCCATTGCATTTCCTCCTCCCCGCTTGCCACATCGGGACCGGCAATATAATGATCAGGCACAAATGGCCGGATAGCCCGCGCAAAACTCTGGACGAACTCTTTTTTAAGTTCTTTCGACCCTCCCGGCCAGACGATGCCTGCTTTCGCTCCCCCAAAAGGAATGCCGGCAAGCGCATTTTTCCAGGTCATGGTCCGGGCAAGCCGTGCAACTTCCTCCTCGCTTACCGCGTTTGTCATCCTGATACCTCCCTTTCCAAGTCCCCGGGCGGTATTATCAATCACAAGAAACCCCCTCATACCAATGGCGGCATCGTATACCCGGAGCACATACTCCGGTCCTATGTTCTCTTGCTGGTTCATATAGTTACTTTCTTTTCCCCAGAATATCGCGCGCGTAGCGCTTGTATCTTTCAACGTCCGGCTGATCGAATCCATTCACCCCGAACAATTTTGCCAACCACATTACTTCGCACATTTTATACATCATAAAAGCACCGAGTGATCGCTCATCTTTTCGAGGGAGCGTGATTTCAAAGAACGGCGTTTCGCTTTCGGCATATGATTTTCTGATCCCTTCAAGCAGCGCTGAATTCAGTTTTTCAGCACTACAACCACTTAGTAAGTGCTTTTCATCCTTCCCTGCCAAGAACGGGCTTTCCGGTAACATTATGCTTTCTTCCCGTTTTTCGATACTTACAATTTCCATTGACTTGTCGCGCGGTCCTCCGTGCATTAACTGCCCAACCGAGTGCATGTCGGTTGTCCCGATTGATACCGTCGGCGTGATACCCTTCCCCTCTTTCCCCAAGCTTTCAGCAAGGAGCGCCCGATACCACTTTCCCAATGATTCCAATTCAGGAGATGTGAGGAATATGTCATGAATTCCCCTTCCCTGCTTTACGTACGAGAAAAGGAGTGTGGCTGATTTAAGCGCCGGGTTTTCCTGGATATTTTCCGTGAGGCATTCGTCTTTCACCCCTTCAGCCCCGCCTCTCAATTCTTCGAGATCTACTCCAGAAAAAGCGAGGGGAGCAAGACCCACGGGAGAGAATACGGAAAATCTCCCTCCAATCTTTTGGGGTATTTCCAACGTGGCAATACCCCGCTCCTCTGCCTTTTTCCAGAGATCCGATCCCTTATCGGATA
>CAZHOF010000041.1:0-4645 GCA_964534105.1 uncultured Candidatus Saccharibacteria bacterium | reverse complement strand
TGAGCACGGACTGAATAGATGAGGGGTGGGAGTGTGATTTGAGTCACGGTAGGTGATGGACGGATAGATAAATCCATCGGATAGCGAGACGGGAACGAGAATCGACCTCATGCGGCCAGATAGTGCTGCGTGGGGTCTTTTGTTGTCTGAGAAAGAATGGTTCTGAGGTTGGCTCGGGTTCTGCTTACTCGGAGAGCAGGCGATCGAGGTCGGTATGGATCATTTGGAGGCACTCGATATCCATGTCGCCATTGGCGACCATTTTCTCAGCTCGGGCAATGGCCTCACGGAGGAACATCTCAGCAGCGGGCTTATCAGCTTTCTTGGCATAGACCATGCCCAGGCCGTTGAATCCGTCGGAATGGTTGGGTTGGGCGAGGATGAGTTTTTTGAAGGTTTCCTCAGCCTCATTGAGCTTTCCTGCCTCGATGAAATCGAGACCTTCATTCCACCATTCGATATCATCCTCTTCCTCGAAAGGACGGATCTGTGGATACTCTTTTTTGATCTGTTCGATACGGTCTGAAATGTCCATGGAGAAGGCTCCCAATGCGAAAAATTCTGAACACGAAGAAGCTATACGAGTGGCAGGAGAAGATCGACAAAGAACTGGCACAGCAAGTGTGTGCGGGAGGCTGCGATCATTGTAAAGGGGTTCTGCATCGGGGAGATTACGCTCGCAAGCCCCGGGGGGTTAAGGATGGGGAGGATGAGATAAGGCATTGGGACAAGCGCGCCAGTTTTTGTTGCGATCAGGACGGCTGCCGCAAGCGTCACACACCACCGTCGGTGCGGTTCCTGGGGCGCAAGGTGTATGCCGGGATCGTTGTGGTGCTGGTGGCGGCAATGATGCACGGGCCGAATGGGCGGCGGATAGCCGTGTTGCATGAGGAGCTGGGTATAGACAAGCGAACGCTTCTGCGGTGGCGCCAGTGGTTTTTGGAGGTGTTCGTTCATACGCCGTTCTGGAAAGCGAACCGGGCACGATTCATGCCGGTACTCAACGAGGCCGTGATGCCGTATTGCCTGGTGGAATCGTTCAACGCAGAGGGACGAGAAGGGGTGATAAAGCTGATGGAGTTCCTTTCTCCAATTACGACAACTTCCGGGAAGGGGGTGGTCGCTATGTGAGGGCGACATATTTCCCGCAGAGGACGCGTGGCGACAGTCACATCGGGCTTCTGTAGAAGGTAGGCATCGCAAGCAAAAGGGTTCGAGAGTCGGACCGGAAAGGAACAGCGCGATGCCGAAGGAACGGAGTGTATCGAGGGGCGATCAGCGCTGGGCGCATTTTCGCTTCAGTGTGGTGGGGCCGCTGCTGGCGGCCCCGCCGGAGAAAGGGGCGTTGGGGCATGAGCTGAAGCGACTGGCGCGGAAACACTGGCGTCATCCGGTCACGGGAGACTGGGCAGTTTTCGGTGCCTCAACGATCGAGAGGTGGTATTACCAGGCGCTGCGCTCACCGAAGGATCCGGTGGGGGTTCTGGCGCGCAAGGTGCGCACGGATCAAGGCACGCATCCGAGCGTGAGCCTGCCGCTGCGTGAGGCGATCGAGTCGCAGTTCGCTCAGCATCGGGACTGGAGCTACAAGTTGCACGCCGACAACCTGGCCGTGCGGGTCGAGCAGGATCCACATCTGGGCTCGATGCCCGCCTGTGAGAGTGTGCGCCGCTACATGAAGGCGCATGGCATGCTCAAGCGTCGGCGTATGGGCGGGAAACGGCGGACGGCCGGGAGCGAGGCGGCCGAGAAGCGCTTTGAGGATTTTGATATCCGCAGCTACGAGAGTGAGTACGTCAATGCTCTCTGGCACCTTGATTTTCACCACGGTAGCGTTCGGGTACTGACCTCACCCGGCGAGTGGGTGTACCCGCTGCTGCTGGGCGTCCTGGACGATCATTCGCGGTTGTGCTGCCACCTGCAGTGGTACTTGAGCGAGACGGCCGAGAAGCTCATTCATGGGCTTTCACAGGCGTTCATGAAGCGAGGGCTTCCTCGGGCGCTGATGACCGACAACGGCAGCGCCATGACCGCCCATGAGACGACGCAGGGTCTTGTGCGGCTGGGGGTCGTCCACGAGAGAACCCTTCCTTACAGTCCCTACCAGAACGGCAAACAGGAATCCTTCTGGGGCCCGGTCGAAGGCCGGTTACTGGCCATGCTCGATGGGGTCAAGGATCTGACGCTGGCGAGGCTGAACGAGGCGACGCAGGCATGGGCTGAGTTGGAGCATAACCGCACCCTGCAGTCCGAGATCGGCTGCACGCCCCTGGCGCGCTTCATAAACGTCAAGGATGTCGGGCGAGAATGCCCGAATGGCGAAGCCCTTCGTCAGGCGTTTACGGCGGAGCTTTCTCGCAAGCAACGCAAGAGCGATGGAACGATCAGCGTGGAAGGCGTTCGTTTCGAGCTGCCCTCGCGTTATCGGCACGTTGAGCATGTGACGGTGCGCTACGCGGGGTGGGATCTGTCGCATGTTTACCTGAGCGACGAACGCAGCGGCCAGGTGCTTTCGCGGCTGTACCCGCAGGACAAGCAGAAGAACGCCGACGGGCTCAGGCGCAGCAAAGAGCCCATCGCAGGCCACCCCGATTCAGCGCCCGCCCCCTCATCGGGGGAGATGGCGCCTCTGCTGGCCAAACTCATTGCCGACTATGCCGCCTGCGGAGTGCCGCCGGCCTATCTGTCCAAAGACGAAACCAACCCCAGAGAGGCAAAGACCCATGAGTAAGAAACTGTTGGCCCTGTACGGCCTGAAATACAACCCGTTCTGTCAGGAAGTGCCGGTCTCGGCCCTGTACAGTTCTTCGGCGATCGAGCACTTCTGTTGGCGGATCGAGCATCAGCTTGGCGAAGGTGGCTTTGCGCTGGTGACCGGTGCCCCCGGTGCCGGAAAGAGCGCCTCGCTTCGCCTCCTGGCAGAGCGACTGGAGGCGATATGCGATGTGAACGTCGGCATCCTGACGCGGCCTCAGGCCTCTGTGGGAGACTTTTACAGGGAACTGGGCGATCTGTTTTCGGTGGCGTTGAGTCCGAGCAACCGCTGGGGCGGATCGAAGGCGCTTCGCCAGAAATGGGCGGCCCATATCGAAGCCTCGCTTTATCGTCCGGTGCTTCTGATCGACGAGGCCCAGGCGATGCCCTCATCAACCTTATGCGAACTACGCCTGCTCTCTAGCGCGGATCTGGACTCAAAGAGCATCCTCACAGTAGTGCTCGCTGGCGATGAGCGTTTGAGGAAGAAGCTTCAGAGCGATGATCTGCTGCCCATGGCCAGTCGTATCCGCTGCCGTCTGCGTTGCGAGTCGCTGCCCTCAAAAGAGCTCCGGGAATGTCTTTGCCACCTCTTACAGAAAGCGGGTAATCCGAGCCTGATCGCCGAACCGGTGATCAACACGTTGTGTGAACATGCCGCCGGCAACTACCGGACCTTGATGAACATGGCTAATGACTTGCTGGCCGGGGCGCTTCAACGCGAAGCGGCTCAGATCGACGAAGCGCTCTTCTTTGAGATCTTCGATCTTCGGGCCACATCGAGCAAGCGGTCAAAATCATGAAGGCTTTGCCGGTGGAGCGCGCCTGTGACTTGGCGGTTGTACCCGATGAACGGAAATGGCTCATTGAGGAGCTGTGGGCTGAGCAGGCGGTCGGCATCCTGGGCGGGGAGCCGAAGTGTTGCAAGAGCTTCCTGGCCCTGGATATGGCGGTCAGCGTTGCTTCCGGTGCTCCCTGCTTGAGGCAGTTCACGGTTTCGCGCACGGGCCCGGTCCTGCTGTTTCCGGCCGAAGACTCGCTCAGTGTGGTGCGAGAACGCCTGGCGGGCATCTGCAGGGCTGCCGGTGCGAGGATCGAGGACCTTCCGATTTATGTCATCACGGCCCCGCGTCTTCTGCTCGATGTGCCGCAGGACCGGCAGCGGTTGCGGGCCACCGTGGAGGCTATCCGGCCCGTCCTGCTGGTTCTTGATCCGTTCATCCGCCTCCATCGTGCCGATGAGAATGCATCGAAAGAAGTGGCCCCGCTTCTGGGGTACCTGAGGGAACTACAGCGAGAGTTCGCAACGGCCGTCCTGCTGGTGCATCACGCCCGCAAGGGCTCGGGAAAGGGACGCCCGGGGCAGGCGTTGCGCGGCTCATCGGATCTGCACGGCTGGGGCGATTCGAATCTCTATCTACGCCGCAAACCACAGGGGCTGTCACTCTCTATAGAACAGCGTGCCGCACCTTCTCGTGGCCATGTTCCTCTGGCGTTGGTTGAAGATCAGGATGCACTCGCACTGGCCGTTGTGGACGAACCCGTCGAGGATGAGACGCAACCCGCTACTGCGCGGGAGCGGGTCATTGAGGCGTTGACACTCTCGGAGCAGCCCCTATCCACGCAGCAACTGCGCAAGCGCTGTCGCATTCGCACCGCCACCCTCTGCGCCACCCTCGCCGATCTCGGCCGAATGGGGAGTGTCGCTCATGGCCCTCAAGGCTACACCACCGCAGCAGAGAAACCGCCGTTACCCGTTTCCTTTCCCCCTGCCCCTATAGCCCCCCCGGGAAACGGAAACGGGAAACGTCCCCAACACGCCCAACTCCCTCTCACCCTCGACCATCATTTAGTGTGAAAACAGCTCCATCATTTACCGCGTCCGCTCTCA
>CAZHOF010000040.1:0-4654 GCA_964534105.1 uncultured Candidatus Saccharibacteria bacterium | reverse complement strand
GTAACTACTCAGGTACCTAATTGTTCAGCCATCCAACGAATTTGATTTCGCCCCACTCAATATTGCTGCTGCTCTTGGGTGGTTCAGTATCAGCTAGGCCATCGTGATTTCTGGCATGAATGGGTTGCCCGTGAACACACCATGGAGAGCAAGGAGGGCATTCATGCCGTTCTTTCGCGCGGTAGAGACGTAGCTTCGAATACGGCAGAAGCTCACAAGTGCCTCGAAATTGCGGAATGTTCCGGAGATTTTCTGGCGCAGCTTCATCATCCGCAAATCCCGTTCAGCGAGGTTGTTGTCAAAGGGAACTCTGAAGTCGTACATGAAAGCGAGTATGCCCCATGGGTAGTCTCGAAAGCGATCAAGTAGATTCAGGGTCTTGCTCTGTTTCTTCCGCCCGCGTCTGGGTGGTTCGTTTGGCAGGATAACCTCGGGGTTATTGGCGTATCCCTCCGCAACGATATCCAAGTACCGCTTTTGGAAATCTTGCAGATCCATATTTGAGAGGGCTTCATGCCCTTGGCTGCTGGCGAGGTCGACCGCAGTCTTTATCGCGAGCAAGTGATCGATCATGCTTTTAGCCCAGGCCTGCTTCTCTTCTTCCCACTGAAAAGTGAGCTCTCGCAGCAGATGCGCGTTGCAGAAGGCGTGAGCACAGTCGAACTTCAAATACGAGCGCCAAAAATCATGAACTGCGCAGCCCTCGAACATCGGGAGAACACCAGCCGCTTTCATGGCATCAAGACCGCGCTTCTTGTGGGCGAAGAACCACGTAAATAGGTCTGTGGATATGGTGTGCAGCCAGTGCAGAGAGCCAACAGCTCGCATACCGGTCTCATCAAAATTGACTACTTTGGACTGAGCTACCGCCGCCTTGATGGCTTCGTCAATAGGTTCCAGCTGCTGCGAGTAGGAAGCAGTGAAATTCGCCAGGGTGCCTTGGCTGAAGGTGCCACAGCCAAAGATGTCGCGCATAATCTCTGTGAGCCTTTCGAAAGGGAGCAGTTGGTACTCCTTGAAGTACACGGCCACGGCCTTCAGGCGAGGACCGTACTGAACAGGAGCGACGGCCTCGGGTGGAAACCCCGCATGATTAAGACAACCGCAGACGCAGGTTTTGACCTCGGCTTGATGCTCGGTAACCTCGACCTTTGGTTCTGGCAGCTCGAATACCTGCCGACGTTCAATTCGATCCGGTGCCTGCTCCGTCAAAGAGCACCCGCAACCCGCGCAGCACTCTACGGCATGTGTCACGGTGAAATCAGGTTTCTCCACCATCTTCAACGTCTGACCTTTATGCCCTGGCTGGCCTCCGCTGGGGCGATCGCTAGGCTTGCGCAAGCTTTTGGGCTTGGGCTTTTTCAAGCCGTCGGATGACGGAGGCTTGCTGCTATTGTGGGAGTCCTTGGCTGTTTTGTCAGTCTGTTTTTTGAGGTCCTTTCGTAGAGCTTCGATTTCGGACCGAAGTCGGGTATTCTCCGCTCTTAACTCGGCTACTTCCTTCGTCAGTTTGTCTACCGACTGTGATGACTCGCAGAGCATTCTCGCGGCCGCCTGCGGGTCCTTTTGGCAAATAGTTATCGACAAATCGTCGTTGATCACGAGCAAAGCTCCAGTCGAAATCGTTTGCTAAGTGGGTAGATGTACACATCTTTGATTGAGGCGGTAATGCGGTGCTCCCGGTCGTTACGTGTCCGCCCTTGCGTCGCACCCAGCCGTAGCCAATTTGCCGCCAGGTAGCAGGTTCCGCGAAAACGATCACGGTCTACGAATGTCTCCAAAGCCTCAACGGTGTGCCCGTACTTGGCTTGCCAGTCAGCCCGGATCTGCCGGCTGATCAATCCAAGGACGTGGCTGGCAAGATGAGGAATCTTCACCCAGGGTAATACGAGGTATCGAGTATTGTTGGTCAAGCGCTGCAAATTTCGTCGCCTAGATTCCGGCGCCCAGCCAATGTAGTCATCACGCACCGAACACCGCCATGCGGCCGAGCCAAACAACGAGCAAGCGACCGGTCGCCCCTGCGTGTCGCGAACCAAGTACTGAAGATTTTCCCCTACGGTATTCTTGTGTCCGAGGTAGTGGTGTTGAGAGAGCAGAGACTTGAACAGCGCAAGGTCATCCGAGCCGGGTTTAACAACGCTCAGAACCAATGGCTGCAGATCGCGCAAAGTCCCGACAATTGGTTCCGTAGCATGAGCAACCGTCGGTACGATTCGGTTGCGATTTTCATTGGGGGAGGGACCGCGTCGCGGCGGCAAAACGATATGCCCCGCACGCTCCAGCTTTAGAAGCAAGGTGCGCGCGGCCATGTCTTTGATTCTGCCTTGCGTGTTACGCCAATCCCAGAGTTCGCAGAGTTCCACACTTAACCGAGACCGGCACCACTCTGGATGATCGGCCAACAGGTTCCGGATCAAGTCAAGATCCGCTCCGCTCAAAGACCTCCCTTGGATGTGAAGTATGCTTGTCATGCATGGCAGAATAGCGATTCAGTTACCTTGAGTCCAGCAAAATATAGACGCTTTCAAAAAAAAGTCTCCGCCCTGGGTGAGCCCACGGCTTGGCCGGGAAGGTGGGATGGGGTGCGATTGAAGGCTGCTTGGTACCTGAGTAGTTACCTTGTTTTTTATGAGGGTTCTGAAATGATAAGGTATTAACGTGGGCTCCGCCCACACCCCAATAGGAAGTCGCTACGCTCCGTGAATCCTAATGAGACCTCCGCCTCCGGCTCAAGGATTTTCCGTCCCCGTCTTCTCCATCCTCTCGCCATCAGCATCGGCCCCCTGGCTTCGCTTTGAGTGAGACCGATGCTGATGGCGAGAGGATTCCGAAGACTCACTTCCGTAGCCCAGGTTTTTTTCCATGAAAAAATGCCGTCGATCCTTTATGGATATTTCTGAGAAAAAAACGCCAGAAAGGAGGACGGCATGAACGCATTGTGCACGAAGTTGGGGGACCTTGTCAAAGGGGTAATTCATGGTTTTGATCGAATCGTCTTCAAAGGCTGCCTTCGCCCCTTGATGTATCAAGAGGGCGTCACCAGCTTTCTTCAGTCTCGAAAAATCAAACATACCGAGTACGGCCACTGGGCCCGGGACCAGACGGATCAGATTCTGGAGGACGCGAAACAACTGAGCCAAGCGACCTTTGGCCATCCCGTAATCGAGATCAAATCCTCCTCCGAGAAAAAGGAAGCGCTCGCTCGAGAGCGGAAAGAGACACTGGGCATTGATGCAGGGTTGATTGGTGTGTATTGGGCCATGGAGATGTGCAATACCTTCAAAGCTCGTTTTGATCCAGGTCAATCGCGTCCGGCGATCCGCCCGACGGCGACCAAGTGCAAGCACTTGTATTACTACTTTGATCATAGCCAGTTTGGGTTGATGCATGTGCGCCTTCAAACCTGGTTCCCCTTTGGTATCCAAATCGCCATGAATGGCCGGGAGTGGCTCTATCGCTCTTTAGAACAAGCCGGAATTGGATTTGAGCGTCACCGCAACAAGTTGCTCACGGTCGATGACATGGTGGCCACGCAGCGACTCCTGGATGAGCAGCTCGACGCCGAGTGGCCCTCTCTTTTGGGGCAATTCGTGCCGACGGTATTTCCGGCCTTTGAGTCGATCTTGGGGCCTCATCTTTCGTACTACTGGACACTTTGGCAGAGCGAATGGGCCTCTGATTACATCTTCCGCGATCCCCGATCGGTGGCTACCGTGGGTCACGATCTGATCGAACATGCCTTTCGAACGGGAACAGGTCATCGTATTCTGCGCTATCTGGATCGTCCAATGACAAGGGCGGGAGAGCCGTACCAATCCAATACGAATGATGTCTCCAGTCGTCTGATGATCTTTCAAGACGGCTGTCGCGTACGGCACTATGTGGATCACAACAGCGTCAAGGCCTACACCGAGCAGAATGTTCTTCGGATTGAGACGACAATCAATGACCCAGCCATGTTCAAGGCCATGCGCAACAAGGAGGGGGATGGTGCTGACGACCCCAAAACACTCCTTCCCTTACGGAAGGGCGTAGCGGACACGCCCCTGCGCGCACAGGTCTCACAGCAGATCAACGACCGAATGGCCGATCAACTCGCGGAGGCCCAATCCTCGACAACGGTGGAGGAGGCCGTGGCGCCGCTATGTCAACGACGCACCAAAAAGGGACGTGTGATTCGCTCACTCGATCTACTTGGAAAGGATCGGGGCTTGGTTTGCATCCTCTGCGATCCGTCGTTTGCCATCAACGGATTGACCAACCGAATGCTGCGCGAAAGACTAACGGGGTATGTAAAGGGATTGACGGAAAAACAGGCCGGCGCCAAGGTCAGTCGCCTCCTCCGTCTCTTGCGTGACCATGGCCTGATCGCCAAGCTTCCGCGGCAACGAAGGTACCGCGTTAGTCGCAAGGGAGTGAAAATCACCACCCTTCTTGCGGCCACCTTACAGGCGTCCACACAAGAACTTACAGGCAAGGCGGCTTAAAAGATCTTGTTTTTTATGAGGGTTCTGAAATGATAAGGTACTAATATATCGACAAGAGACTCTTCTCAAAATCATAAGCGTGTACTCAGAGGAAGCTGACCAGACCGAATGAACAGCGAATGATGAATGCGACTAGGGGTGCAGCATGCCTTGGGTGCATGCGA
>CAZHOF010000039.1:0-4743 GCA_964534105.1 uncultured Candidatus Saccharibacteria bacterium | reverse complement strand
CGTCTCCACGTCGTGGGGACCGAAACCGATCCGCCATTTTGGATTCTCGGAGACATCTTCTTGGATAATTTTGACCTTGGGAAATGCCGGCACAGGAAGCGCGGCAGAATCGCAATATTCCCAATGAGCCACAAGTCGCATCTCCGCTGGGAGGCCAGAATGATCCCGAACCAACGAGAAGCCGGATTGGTCCTGAACCAATAAGTTCATGGAACCGAGTTCCCAGCCTCTGCCGTAACCCATACCGAGTCGGGTAAGAGAAGCAAAAAACGTCACCTGCCGCGGCTTCTCAAGTTGGGATATGCATGGCGAAATTCCTCTAAAAATGGCTTCGCCGTCCACTTCCCTTGATTCCTTCACATCACTGTCAAGTTCTGGCTGCGGATCTTGAACAACACGCCTAATCTTGTGCGGCTTGATGGATAGAGGCCCGCCGAAACGGATTTCCGCGCCAAAGAACACCTCCAGCGCTTGCCTAACTCCCTCAATAGTAACTACAACTGACTCGGTCAGGTTGATTTCCTTGCTACGCAACATAACGCACCTCCAGTACAGGAGTGCACCCAAAGGATATCTTTGGGTAGCTGCCGTATCAGCAGCGATTTGGAAAGGACCTGGGAATCCCGCCCATATCGCTGCTGACACTAAATTATAAAAGGACCCTTATTTTATAATTATAGCATATAATAATTATTTAGTCAATTAAGTTACTGTGCCAATTGCTCTTCCCTTCTTACATCGGGGAGTTTCTTGGTGAAAATAATACCGATCAAGACGAATACCGCCATGGCAATTGCCGCGAAGCGGTAATTAAACTCCCCTGCTCTCGGCGCGTAGGTAACGATAAGTCCCCAGGAAACGGGACCTACAAGCGTGGACATGCGTTCCATAAGCGTATAGTACGTAAATGACTGATTAGTCATCGAAGGAGGAGTAAGACGTAAAAGATACGCCCGCGTAACCGTCCAAATAGACCCGAACCATAGCCCCATCACTATCGAAAGACCGATAAAGAAAGTGAAATTCTTTGAGAGCGCCATGAGCGGAAAGATGATAACCCAGCCGCCCAGGATTCCCAGCATGGTTTTCTTGAGACCGACTCTGTCGGCGATCCATCCGCTTATGGGTGCGCCGATTGCGGAGGTGATGAAAATACCAATCAAGAGATACGATTTTATCTCGTCGCTTACGCCGAAGAGCCGCTCCGTGAAAATTGGGAAGTTGTTTCCCGCCGTAGTAACTGCGTCATTAAAGAAGAAGAAGGCCAAGAAGAAGAGACCGACGCCCGGTGATTTGCATAGGTTAACGAACGATTTGAATACATTTTTATATTCCGCGCGGATGTTGATGGGAACACGCGCCCGCTCCGATTTTTCCCTGAAGAAGAGCAGCATCGGCGCGGTAAGAATAAGGAAGAGAATGACAGCAGGAATAAGCGTCTGTGCCCGTCCCGGCGCCCCCCAAAGTACAATCGCTCCCGTGGCAAGCGGTAAGGTGACCAAGAGACCCGCAATTTGTCCGGACCAATTTCCAAATTGTCCCCAACCGGAAGCAAGACCCCGATGCTCCGGAGAAGCAACGTCGTGCAGTAATGGATTGTAAAATGTGAAGCAGAAAAGGTAAAAATACTCAGCAAGCGAAAAAGTAATAATACTTAAGACGTAGTGACTTGGGTAAAACGTGGCAATCGCCCCGGTTATAAAGAAGAAGAGGACGGATAAAAGTGTGGTAATTCTCAAGCCAGGCAGACCTACCTTTATCTTGTCCGTAATCGAGCCGGCTACCGGAACGGTGAACAGAAAAAGCACGCTTGAGCCCACAAAGGTCATATTGAACCAGAAGTCCGATATGCCTTGGTCAACGACAAGCCACTGGGAGTAGTAGAGGAAAAAAACGATGAAGATGATCGAATTGGCGAAATCGTATAAACTCCAGAGCACGAGCCGCTTTTTGTCCATATTACTATTCTAGTAAATAGAGAACCAATGCGCCAACCAGTTGGCATATCGAAACGAAAAGCGCTTCAACCGTAGCTGAAGCGCTTTTCTGATTCTACAGAAGGAGAATTTAATATTCCACGAATGATCCGCCTTGTACGACATATGTCAAATACACGAGACCAGTTCTATCCCCTTCCGTGTTAAAACCGACTTTCCCACTTGCTCCTTCAAAGCTTTTCCGGAAAAGCGCTGCTGCAACCACATCCGGATCATCACCACTATCCTCGATTGCTTTCAGGAGTGCAAGCGCGCCGTCATAGGCATACTTACTGTATGCCGACGAATCTTCGCTGAAGGCCACTTTGTAAGCATTATTGAAGTTCAAGTGGTCCTCCTGATCCGCGAGGAACGGTACGTACACTTCTTCTGCATAGGAACCGCTCTTCGCAAGCATCGCGGTATCTTTGAAGGTTTCGGAAGCGATGATCTTCATCTGCAATCCGAGCTCACGAATTTGCTTCAAAATGGAAGGAAATTCGTCATGAGCCACGATAATCAGCGTGTCGGCTCCGCTCGACTTGATCTTCGTAAGTTGGGTGCGGAAATCCCCCGATCCCGCTTCGAACATCTCATCGGCAGCGTGCGAAACACTCTGGTCAGCATTTACCTTATCTTGAACCCCAATGCCATAGGCGTCATTAGTATAAAGACCGGCAATCTTCTGCGAACCCAAGGAATGCATCAAATTGACAATCTCACTGGCTTGGTAGATATCCGAGGCAATCGAGCGGAACACATATTGCTTGTTGTCAGTAAGGCCAGGCGCCGAACCGAGTGCAATCATAAGAACCCTATGATTTGCCTCGGCGATGGGCGTAATCGCGGCGGTAATACCGCTTGCCTGTGTTGAGATGATGTAATTGACCTGATCAATAGTGACCAATTTGTTCATCGCGGAAGCGGCGACATCGGCTTTTGAGGCGTCGTCTTCTGATACCAGCTCGACCTGACGACCGCGAACACCACCGTTCTCGTTTACCTGCTGAACGGCAAGCTCAACAGCGTGTTGTAGAGGAACGGCATAACTCGCGTAATCCCCGCTCAAATGCCCGATGAAACCAATGCGGAGGTTACTCTGATCCTGATTTCCAGTACCGTACCAGACAACAAGAATTACCACGACAGCAATAAGGATACCGATAATGATTTTTGTATTTTTCTTCATAGCATTTACGCTATATGAATTACGACCTTTTACATTGAATGTGCTTTCATACTATTACAGACGAACAATATTTGTCAATATAATCTACAGAAAATTGCAGAAACTTGACTTTTCCATTTATAAAGCCATAAAATAGGCAAATAGAGTTGTAGAAAGTTTTTACAACAATAATATGCAACTGCTCAACACCCTGACGGAAAACTTCAGTTTCGATGAAAAAGAGGCAAGAATCTATCTTGCTGCCTTGGAATTGGGCAAAAGTAGGGTAAGCGAGATAGCCCACAAAGCAGACATAAACCGGATTACTACCTATGAAATCCTCAAGCGATTCCAACAAGAAGGAATTGCCTCAAGTTCATCGCATAAAAACGTGATTGTGTTCAGTGTACTTGAGCCGGACGAGCTTATCGAACGTATGGAGCGGAGACTTACCCTTTCCAAAGAAATCATCCCGCAATTGTTACAGCTTAAAAATCGGAGTAAGGATAGGCCGAAAATAGAATACTACGACGGTACGGAAGGCATTAGATCGATATACACAAATACATTGTCGTGCAAGGAAAAGGTAATCTATAACGTCGCGGCTCCAGAAAATCTCATTTCTGGTGTAGGAGAAGATTTTTTCAAAAACTATGTGAAAAAAAGAATTGCAAAAGATATTATGATTAAGGTTCTGATACCGGAAACGGAGCATAATAGGAAGTATATTCGGGAATCCCACGAAAAAATGAGAGAAATCGGTTTCTTTGACCCGAAGAAATATAAGATACCAAATGAGATTATTATGTATGATAACAAAACCGCGCTCCTCTCCTTTTCCAGTAAGATCGGGGTTGTGATTGACGACGTTGATATCACACAATCTATGAAAGCTATATGGAATCTCCTCTGGGACGTTTCAAGAGTAAAAGATAAAGCGGCGTGAGACGTTTTCATGCCACTTGATGAGGTTTAGGTCAGAAAAATTACCGCGTAGCGTTGTAGAGCGTTTGAATTTCTGCCGCTGTAAGGGCGCGGTTGTAAATTCGCACTTCATCTATCGCGCCATTGAAGAAATTATCCGGAGTCCAAGTTTTATTATGAGAACCTATTCTCACTTTGCTGGTTGCCGTATTGAAGCTGGCATAGGTTGCAGTATTATCAATATTGCCGCCGAGATACATCGAAACGCTTTGTCCTCCGGAAAGTGTAACAGCCACAAAATTCCATGCATTCATCGCAACATTAGAAGACCAGGCGGCTGCCGTTCCTCCCCATACTTCTATTCCCAGTTTTTGATTACCTACGTACCAAGAAATATCAAATGAGCCGTTAGTACTGCCTCCTCCATACCCAACTACACCTCCATAAGTTGTAACGGCTTCCGGCATCATCCAAAAAGTAATTGTTCTGTCTGAACTACCAGATGGGAAATCTGATGTCATCGAAACATTTACATAATCCTCACTCCCATCAAAATCCAACGCATCTCCCATCTTGCCGGAGGTCCAGACCGGGAGGGAGCTCGTGCCATAGAGTGTGCTAGTGTTTCCGTTACCGCTCGAATCGGCGGCCGTACTCCCAGATCCTTCATCGAAC
>CAZHOF010000038.1:0-4968 GCA_964534105.1 uncultured Candidatus Saccharibacteria bacterium | reverse complement strand
CCACTTTCGCTAACAAAAAATGGGCCAACCATTAAATGGGATTCTAAACTCCCCGCGTGTTGATATAAGCCTTCAGGACGCCATTTTCCTATTGCGCCAGCAGCTCTTCGTTCCAGTCCTTGCGCTTGGTGAGTAGTCTCTTGACACCGGGAAAAGTATGGATCATTTTTTCGGCCACAACATTACCCACATCATCGTTATCGAAACCACACCAAATCCGATATCCCCGGTGCAACAGAATTGGTAGATAATACGGGCTGGGTGTAACTCCTGAAGTTGAAATACACAGACATTCAGGATTCATGACGTGGCACGAGATCGCGTCGATAGCTGACTCGCATATCACACATAGTTTTGATGCTGGATCCCCAATATAGAAAAACCCGCGATGCTTCATTGATCCGGGGGTCATCCCCCTCCAGACTTGTGGACCCGTGGATCGCAGTTCAGCACCAACGGGTAGATTTTCTTTTCCAAGTAGCACAAAGACGGCATTGTTTCTGGCGTCGGCAAATACTATGTCTCGGTATACAAGGTTTTCTACCAGATTTCTCGGTATGCCTCTTGACACCGTGAGATACGCTATGACTCGAGGTAACTTGGAATCATCTCTGGTTGGCAAGGCTACTCTTGATACCGAGCTTGGCTGTAGAGATTCCATATAAAAATGATTCACAAGCCATTGCTTGGCCGTCATGAAGTCTGTTTCCAAGATGGTCATGACGAGATCGATGGCCCCGCCGCCTCCACGGCCTTGATGCCACATATAGAACTTTTCTTCTCGAATAGATACAGGCCCCGCTTGAGTTTTCCATTTATGCCGATCCCTATCGTCAGGCTCGGCACCAAGCTCCAATAGGACATCCTGTAGTGGCACTGCTCGGCTTCGATCCGTGAGCTCCTTGTTGATCCAGCGCTGATCCACAGTTACACATTGCGAGGAGATCTTCTGAGGCTTTTGCACCCGCTCATGTTGAACACATCGCAGTTCTCGGTCAAACGGTCAACCAGCGCAGCGGTGAGGTGGTCATTCTTGAGAAAGCTCCCCCATTCCTTGAAGCCCAAGTTGGTGGTGATGAGTGTGCAAGCCTTGCGATGGCGACGTTGCAGTAGCTCGAATAACAGCCCCACCTGTGCCGACTCTACCTCGGTATAGCCGAGTTCATCGATAACCAGACAATCGCAGCGAATATACGGCCGAAGGGTCTTACGCTCTGTATGGTCTGCGGCTGATTGAAACAGCTCATTGATCAATTGAGCGAATCCCACCATTTGACCGGAAAATCCGCGATCCAGGGCCTGCATCAAAAATGCCGTCGCGAGACCCGTCTTGCCACAACCAGTTGGCCCCATCCAGACAATATTTCGCTGAGTATGGATATAGTCCATTGAGTCGTACGCGACCATTATCTTTCGTCGGTCGAGTTTGGGCTGGCGGTTAAAGGGATATGTTTCGATACGCCACTCGTCTTCAATCTTAGCCTTAGCGATCCGCCTTCGCAGAGCGTTATCCTGTTTGCGGGCAACCTCCTGGTCGATCATCATTACCATGAGGGATTCGAGAGATATATTGTTCTCGGCAGCCATCCGCATGTTTTGTTCCCAGGTTTCTATCCAACTGGAGAGGCGCAGGGCTCTCAACTTTTCTTTCAGCTCATTACTTAACATTATTCATCCTCCTCATGGTCTGGGTTATCGCGTTCAGAGCATTCAAGATTCTCGTTGCTGAAATCAGCGGTTTCTGGCACATCATCGCCGACATCATTGTATTCCAGCACATCATCGCCGACATCATTGTATTCCAGATCATAGTCGGTGAGGTCTGGGGCAACACTGATTTCACCTTGGATATACGCCTCGCGATTTTGGAGGTCGGGATCGATAACTTGGTGTGGTAGTCGCCATCCCTTTTGCCCCAGGAGCATGGCGGCGATGTTTTCGATTACCGCATAATCTACGATCTTATATCGGTTAGCCCGCGCTATCGTATTTGAGAACAGGTCGCGGTCTATCCTCCGTGATAGTCCGTGGATAAGGCGAATCATATTATGTGCCCGTATACCGCGAGCCTTGTTGAGTAGAAAATCAACATAGGCCCCAACCTCGGTTCCATATCCACGCAACTCATTTTCCTCCATGGCCGTCGGTCGGATGCGTTTGCGGCGGATCGGACGGGTATCGGTGCCATCGGGCACGAAGTCTTTACGGTATACATCCTGGGCTGGTTTGTCATAGCGGATTACTGTCTTGCCTGATTGCAGGACCTCAAGACTCCCAGGATGTTCAATGACTCGGACTGTGCCGCGCCCCTCACCGGGAATCCAGTAGGAGTTGGTGGCAATCTCTATACGTCCATAAGGATTTATGACACGGGAATAGGATCGAGTCGGACCAGGAAGATCGGGAGTAAAGGGAACCAGGTGTCCACGCTCTGTTTCGAAGAGTTCTGCTGGAATCAGTTTTGTTCTGGAATCAGGGCGCTTGGGAGAACGGACCGTTGCCCATTCAAGAGCCTGGGCGTTGAGGTCCGTCAGATTTGCGAACTTCCTTCCCGGCAGGAAATTTGTCTCTGTTGTCCAGAAGGCCCGTTCGTTTCCCGCCTTACGATTACTGTGTTTGATCTCATGACAAATGAATTCGAAGCCGTAACGACGAGAAAACGACTCCATTTCGGGGTGAATTATTGCCGTATATCCCCTTCCGCTAAGGCGAGCCAGGTTAGTATTATCAATGATACATTCCCGGGCACAGCCACCAAAGTATGTTAGTGCTTCATGCAGAAAGCACTTCATATCGTAACGACAAAAGTGAAGGTAGAACTTCAAGTATCGCATCTTCGAATAGCGCAGATAGACGACGCTGGCGATTACCTTGATACGGACACTGCCCAAAGTAATGGTATACGGGCTGGTATCGTGCTGCATCTCTTCGCCGGGGTCCATCGAAATATGATAGTGCCGTTTGGTCGCCTTTCTCTTTGCGCTCAGGCCGAGTTTTCGACAATGAAGGGTCAGGGTGGAATAGGCAATCTCAACCCCATGTTCTTCGCTAAGTTTCTCGTGTATACGTTGAATCCGACCATCACAATCGACATGCAGCGTTCGCAGTAGATCCTCGTCGATTTTTGCACATGCTGACCGCATTGATTCCTCCGATTTTCTCTTATTCTCAAGCACCCCGTTAACGGTCTTGCGATCGATACTGAGCCGCCGGGCAATGGATCGGTTTGACTCTCCCGCCCTACTAAGAGCAAGTATAGTCTGGCATTGTTCAGCACTGAGCATGTAAAACCTCCATTGATTCATTGAAGTTTTTTAGATTTGAAACTATCTTCATACAGACGACTCCAGCCTGAGCTTGAAACGCCTTCGAACGCCCTTTTGCTGGTACGCGAGTCTCGTGACGGATTTTTCGGATTAGCGTTTCGATTGATACGAGGTATTTGAAGAGCTGTTGTTCGGCGGCACTCATAGTCTCTTGGATATCCACGTTTGTTTGAAGGCGATTAAGAATAAAGGCGCCGTTCCCCTTACGTATCGCCTCGCGGGATTCTTCTCCACCAGTGAACCACTCTCGTGCCAATATGTCGATCTCACGCAAGGTTGCTCGTTCGCGACTCATCAGGCTGACGAACTCCTCGCCGAGCCGGTCTTTCTCACCGTTCACGCGCATGAACGGACGAACCGAGTACATCCAGGCATGCATAGGGAAGCTTCCCGTGTGCAACGAGTCCCGCACCGAATCCGGAATCGAGTTCTGAAATTGAAGGCGCATGGAAACCCACGCCTTGGACCGATTCAGTCTGTCGGCAATATCGCCGGGACTCATGCCGTGGACGCGGTATAATTGCAATACAAAGCCCGCCTCCTCATACAAATTGGTCCGTTGTCCCTGTGTCCTACGCAGCCACTCGACTATTCCCTCGGCTTCCCCTTTCGCAATGAAGATGCATGGTGCCATATTCCGGCCCAAACGCTTCAGACATCGCAGGCGCTTGAATCCGTCGATAAGTATGGGCGTATCCTCGACTATAGTAACGAGAATAGGCTCCGCCTCCCCAGCCTCGCTGAGGGCAGCAAGCAGCCGGGCCTCATGTGCCGGATTGCGCGTTTTGAGGCTTTCAAAGCGGATGTCGATGCCCGCAATCTCCAATAATTGTTCAGAATCCATGTTCTCAAGGTCCATCTCGTGCGTTGAGGGTCATGTAAGCAGCCCTACCTCTTAATGCTAAGCTCCGTTGTCTGAAAAATTTGTTGAGGAATTGCCTGATTGAGTCGGGACTCTGCTCGATGCCGTAAATTTGGCGGTGGAGCAGGGAGAGGTAGGATAAAAATTCAGACGAAAAGCGCGGAGTTTCAGCGGGGATGATCTGAGCCTCTTGAGTAGATGATTCGGTTTCAATGCGCCGAAGGTACGCCTTGCGATTCAGGTTTTCTTTTTTAAAACGACCACCACGGGTCCTGTAATATTCTGCACAGCGCTTTTTCGATTCGGCTTTCGCATGAGCTTTGCGACAACCGAAGGGGCATCCGATATTCTTGCGCCCCCGGTTTTTCGGGTCGGTCACGAACTCGATGCCGCAATGACAGCAGTAAACCAGTTCAAAATCAGAGCTTGTGTGGGGGCGCAACGCCTCCTTCAAGGCCGACCGATACGCAAAGTAGGCGAATTCGGCCTCGTCGCTCAGAAACCAGTTTTGGCGAAACTCGAAAAAAATTTCGAGTTCTGCTATAAAACCAGCAGGGGTCCCCCTATAATGTGCTCAGTTTGTTGCATAGCCCCATTATGACCTTCGGGTCATAATGGGGCATTTTTTTTTGGGGGGGCTCATAGCGAGGACGGTGACCTGTGGCCCCTTTTTCTTAGCAGAAAGTGGCCCCTTTTTGATTAGCCGCAACGATAACGCTCCTTACCATAATATGTATGCCGCAGACGGCGTCCCTGCATTGAATTCAAAGAAGTCAGATA
>CAZHOF010000037.1:3710-4996 GCA_964534105.1 uncultured Candidatus Saccharibacteria bacterium | reverse complement strand
ACTGCGAATCCAAGCTTCTGATCGGATTTATTATTGAGCTCGAAAATATTTATTTTCAGTGAATGGAACACGGCGGCAACGTCTTTGAAATATCCCGGGCGATTTGAATGGATGATTCGGAATTCCAGCGTTTCTTCTTTTCTCGTTTGAGCTTCCGAAAGTTTCGGCTTTGGATTCAATGCACTTTTGATTTGTTTTTTGGCAAGTGAAGATTTCGCGAAACGAAGCCACCCTTCGGAAGGTCTCTTTCCTCGTTGAGTCAAGATTTCCACCATATCGCCGGCGCGAAGCTCGTAATCAAGCGATGTTATCTTTCCGTTAACCTTTGCACCAACACACTGATCGCCGACGTCGGAATGGATACGGTAAGCGAAATCAATCGGCGTAGATCCGGCAGGGAGGTCAATAATATCGTTGTGGGGCGTCAGCACAAAGATGCGATCTTTAAAAAAATCAACCTTGAGCGAATCAAGAAATTCCTGTTGGTCGGTAAAATGCTCCTGCCAATTACGCAGCTGTCTAACCCAAAGTAATTCCTTGCCGTTTTTCACTCCGAGCCAGTTTGCCAATCTTTTCGCCTTCTTCTTTTCCTGCTGATAGGCCCAGTGGGCGGCAATGCCGTATTCTCCCTCTTCGTGCATCTCCCGCGTCCTGATCTGAAACTCGGTAATCTTGTGGTTAAGGCAGAAAACGGTGGTGTGCAAACTGCGATATCCGTTCGGTTTCGGACGCGCGATATAATCCTTAATGCGGCCGGGAAGCGGCTGCCAGATCTCATGAATAATGCCGAGGGCACGATAGCATTCGGAGACCGTTTCTACGATGATACGGACGGCGACAAGATCATAAATGCGATCAAAATTCATGTCGTGCCGAAGAAGTTTTTTATACAAACTTGAATAGCGCTTTGCGCGAGCATCGAGCGAGAGAGGTCGCACGCCATGTTTCTTGAGTGCTTTCCTTACAATGGGAATGAGACGCTTGGTATAGGAAATACGATCGGCGTAAGGATCCTCCACTTCATTGAGAAGCCAGCGATGCTCATCCGGACAAATATAGGGAAAGGCAAGATCTTCCAGTTCACCGCTTAATTTTTGCATGCCGAGCCGGTAGGCAAGCGGAGCGAAGATATCCATCGTTTCTTTCGCGATATCATATTGCTTTTCGGGAGGCAGAAATTGAAGCGTTTGCATGTTATGGAGTCGGTCGGCAAGCTTAATAAGGACAATACGAAGGTCCTTGCTGAAAGAGAGGATAAAACGGCGCATATTCTCAATGTCCTCATC
>CAZHOF010000037.1:0-3610 GCA_964534105.1 uncultured Candidatus Saccharibacteria bacterium | reverse complement strand
TCTCGTCGCGGTGCGCCTCCTCGGCGAACGCGTAGGCGCGGTGGATAACGCTTCCCGGGGCATATGTCTTCAAAAAGGCAGCTGTCATTTCCCTTATCCTAAATCAACGGGAAGTTGTCCGCAAACGGAGAAGAGGGGGGAAATCTTGACACGGACGCGCGCGTTGCTATACTGATGATGTTTATTAGCAGAAAAAGGTCGAGAGTGCTAATGACATCATAAAAAATAAAATTCTGTCAACATATGGAATTCAAACCATTATCGAACCACGTGTTCATTGAACCGGTTGAGGAATCGGTAACAAAGTCGGGAATCGTAATTCCCGATACTGCGGAAAAAGAACGGCCGATGCGCGGAAAAATTGTTGCCGCTGGCCCCGGCAAAACTGATGAAAAAGGAACGCGCGTTACAATGTCAGTAAAGGTCGGCGACATGGTCCTCTTTAAAAAATACGGCCCTGACGAGATTGAGGTGGAAGAAAAAAAATATCTCGTGGGCGACGAGGACGACATATTGGCAATTATCGAGTAAAGCTGTTTTAGCTGTTGATTCTTTGGAGTTTTATCCACTAGAAACTGACAACTAAAATCTAAAAACTAGAAACTAAAAACATGGCAAAACAGATTCTCTTTAACGAAGAAGCGCGGGGAGCGCTTAAAAAAGGTATTGATAAGCTTGCTGAAGCGGTTCGTATGACGTTAGGGCCGCGAGGGCGAGCTGCTGTTGTAGAAAAAGGATATGGAGCTCCGCAGGTGACATTCGACGGCGTAACCGTTGCAAAGGAAATTGAGCTTCAGGATAAGTATGAAAATCTCGGTGCCGACTTTATCAAGCAGGCAGCCGATAAAACAAATGATAATGTAGGTGACGGGACGACTACTTCAGTTGTTCTGGCGCATACGATGATCGACGAAGGAGAAAAAATTATCCGTGAGAAAGGATTCAACGTAATCCAGCTTGCGGAGGAATTACGCAAGGGAAGCGAAGATATTATTACCGCGCTTGAACGGCAGCGAGAAGTCATCAATGACAATAAAAAGATCGAGGAAGTAGCGACGCTTTCTTCGAAAGATAGGGCGATCGGGAAGCTCATCGCGGAGGTTATGCAGAAAATCGGACGCGAAGGAGTGGTAAGCGTTGAGGATTCGAATACCATCGGCAACACCTACGAAATGGTGGAAGGAATGTCCTTTGATCGGGGATACGTTTCCCCCTACATGATTACCGATCAGGAGCGGATGGAAGCATCACTTGAAGATCCCTACATCCTTGTAACCGACAAGAAAATCACGGCGATCAACGATCTTTTGCCGCTTTTGGAAAAGACAATGCAAACCGGCAAGAAAGAACTCGTTATCATCGCCGAAGATATCGAAGGAGAGGCGCTCGCGACTCTGGTAGTTAACAAACTGCGAGGTATCTTTAACGTACTCGCGATGAAAGCGCCGGGATTCGGCGATCGACGCAAAGAGATGCTCCAGGATATCGCTATCGTGACGGGAGCTCAGTTTATCTCCGAGGAGCTTGGCAAGAAAATGGAAAGCGTTGAGGTATCCGACCTGGGTCATGCGCATCGTATTGTTTCCACGAAGGATAATACCACGATCGTAGGAGGTAAGGGCGATAAGAAGGAGATTGAAAATCGCATAAACCAACTGCGTGCACAGATTAAGAAGACGGATTCCGATTTCGACAAGGAAAAGCTGCAGGAACGGCTCGGAAAGCTTTCTGGCGGTGTTGCGGTAATCCGCGTGGGAGCGCCTACCGAGTCCGCTCAAAAGGAATTGAAACAGCGTGTCGAGGATGCCGTTGCGGCAACGCGTGCGGCCATGGAGGAAGGCATTGTGCCCGGAGGCGGTGTTGCGCTCTATAATGTTGCAACCTTCAATTCGTTCCTTGAAATAAAGCAGGGTTCGGACAGCGTGGAAGCCGCCACAAAGACAATTCTTGCTCGGGCTCTCGAAGCTCCAATCACCGCGGTTGTGATAAACAGCGGCGAATCCCCAAGTAAGGTATTACAAGAGCTTAAAAAGCGAAAACAGGGCGAGGAATGGAGAGGATTCAATGCGGTAACCAACCAGATCTGCGATCTGAAAGAAGCGGGCATCATTGATCCGCTGAAGGTGACAAAAACGGCCTTTCTGAACGCGATTTCCGTTGCGGCTACCTACCTGACGATTGGCGCCGCGATAACCGACATCCCGAAGAAAGAAGGTCCTCCTCAGCCCCCTCAGGGGATGGGAGAGGACTACTAATCTCTTTTGAGAGATAGAAGCGTAGAAAAGCCCCGTTAGAGAACACCCTCGCCTCTGGCGAGGGTGTTCAGTCATCTGCCTACCGCAGGTGACTTTTCTCTAACGGGGTGGTATACTCAAGAAAACACGAAAGGTCGTTTCGAAAATAACAAAAAAGAGAACATGGAAACAACTTTTATCTTGGTACTTGCCGGTATCATCGTGCTATGGATTATCTGGATGTACAATAGTTTTGTTCGCGCAGTGAACCGCACAAAAGAAGCGTGGGCGGATATTGATGTGCAATTGAAGCGTCGTTACGATTTAATCCCGAATTTGGTGGAAACGGTGAAGGGTTATGCGCAACACGAGCGCGAAGCGTTTCAGGAAGTAACTGAAGCGCGCGCCCGGGCCCTGGGAGCTCAATCCATGAAGGAAAAAGAAGAGGCAGAAAATCAGGTAAGTTCAGCGCTTAAGAGTATCTTTGCGGTTGCGGAAAATTATCCCCAATTGCGTGCCGTGGAAAGCTTTACGAATCTTCAAAATGAACTTGCCGACACGGAAAACAAAATCCAGGCAGCCCGCCGTTTCTATAACGGTAATGTGCGGGACTTAAATACGAGAGTTCAATCATTCCCGTACAACGTGATAGCCCGTACGTTCAAATTCAAGGAACGTGAACTGTTTGAACTTGAAAACGACGAAGCGCGGAACCCGGTAAAGGTAGAAGTGTAGCGTTCTGTTAAAAAGGCGCTAATCTTGAATTCCGCATGGTCGGGGAAATAAACACGCAGCATGGCAACGCTTTACACGCATAAAGATTCAAACGTTAGAAAAACATTCTTCCTTTTCTCACTATTCCTCATCATAGTAATCGGGATTGGATGGGCTTTTTCGTATATCTACGGAGATTCTTCGATTTTGATAATCGCGGTTATTTTTTCAGGAGCGATGAGCTTCGTAAGCTATTGGTATTCGGACAAAATCGTACTGCGCATGGCGCACGCTATTCCGGCATCAAAAGAAAGCGCACGCGAGCTCTACAACATCGTTGAGAATCTCTCAATCACAGCGGGACTACCGATGCCGAAAATTTATATCATAAGAGAGGCGGCGCCGAACGCTTTTGCAACGGGAAGGAATCCGGAGCATGCAGTTGTTGCGGTAACTATGGGACTTCTTGAAAAACTGAATAAAACGGAGCTTGAAGGGGTTATCGCCCATGAACTCTCACACATCGGAAATCGCGATATATTGGTTTCTACTGTTGCCGTAGTACTTGTCGGCTTCGTTGCACTCATTTCCGACTGGTTTATGCGCTCGCTTTTCTGGCGGGGGATGTTCGGCGGGAATGACCGTGACCGGGGCCAGGCAGG
>CAZHOF010000036.1:0-5598 GCA_964534105.1 uncultured Candidatus Saccharibacteria bacterium | reverse complement strand
CCGTGTGGCGGGGGTACTGCGGACGACCCGCTCACGCAAAAAATAACCGTTTCGACGGCATGGACGGTTGGATCAAATACGAATTCGGTAACGCTCGCAGATTATCTGACGCGTTGGAAAAATGCGATATTTTGGCAAAGTGACTGGTCTGGAGGAGGAGATGATTCGGGAATATACACCGAATCGGGAACAACGTACGCGAGCTCGACAAACATCCAAATCACGACGTCGGGCTCTGTCCGCATCATTGATTTGTAGGCCAATGCTATATCTTTATTCCTAAGTGAGCGCTGGAAACGAAACAAGAGATTGTCCTGAAAACCGATTTTACTACTGCGTAATACGCTTTATAATAAGAATATGCCAAAAGTAGTTAATTTCCACGAAACAGTTGAAAGAGATCTCTCGCGGCTGTCCGCGGAAATAAAAAGCCAGAGGGAAAAGCCGGAAGTGAAAGAACTCCCGGATCGGGAGGTCGTGAAACGATCGCTTGAGGTAATTAAGGAATCAGTAGAAGAAAATACGAAGCGAGAAGAAGATTCTCCCAGCGGGAACGGGAAGGGGAAAGACGCGGGAGATAAAGACCAATCTTCGATACTCCCTGCTTACCTTGAAAAAATGCCGGAACCCCAGGTCCAGTTGGAAGTTGAAAAGTTGGTTGACGCCGTTTTCCATCACGGGATTAAAAAAGCGCTTAAGGAATCAAAGCGCTTCCCTCCCTTTGTGCAGGACGCCTTCCATGACTCTCTGGTAGACCGATTGTTACCTGAATTAAAAAAGCGAGGGATGATTCCGTCATAGCGCATAACGAGTAAATGGTAATGAGTATTCATACTGAAAAAAACAACCTGTCCAATTACCAATTACTGGTTATCAATTCACCATTCTTATGAATCCAGGGTTCGCGATTGTTGTAATCATAGCCCTCGCCCTTTTCGGTGTCTGGGGGTATTTCGTATGGCGGAAAGAGATGCGCAGAAAACTTTTTGAAGGACTGCAGTTACAGCTCTTTTTGGTACGTATGCCCATTCGCAAGCAGGAGGGTAAAGAAGTAAGACAAGAGGTAAACATAACCGAACAATTACTGAACGCGCTCGCTTCATTTAATAAACCCATTGTTTTTGAAATCGCGGTTCCATACGTTGGAGAAGAGATACACTTTTATATTGCCGCACATCGAAGCTTGAGCGATGCTATTGTGCGTAATGTGCAATCGCTCTGGGACGATGCCGAGATCCGTCCCGTGGAAGATTATAATGTATTTAATTATCACGGCGTTGCTACGGGAGCATGGGTTCGGCAAAAAGAACGCTTCATTCTTCCCGTGAGAACATATCAGGATATGGTTTCCGATACTTTCCTTCCCATCGTCGGATCGCTGTCAGAAGTAAACGAAGTAGGAGAAGGAGCAGCAATTCAATACGTGGTTCATCCAGCGCCCATTGAGTCAAAGAAACGAATCCAATCAGCCCTCCGGGTATTGAAAAAAGGATGGAAGCTGAAAGATATCCTTGCGCATCCGCTCTCTATTTCTGCCAGCGATATCTCCCAAGCGCTCTCAGGAAAGGGGGGAGGAAAAAAACCGCTTGATGCCGTAATTGATGAGCAGGCAGTCAAAGCGCTCGAACGGAAACTTTCAAAACCGCTCTACGAGGTGAATGTTCGCCTTATTGCTTCGGCTCCGAGTCAGCACCAGGCAGACGCCCTCTTAGAAAGCATGACCTCGGGATTTGCGCAATTCGGGTCACCGGACCAGAATGAATTTCGCCTTATGAAACCGCGGATCGCAAAAGATTTCATCCATCAATTCTCATTTCGTGAATTCAAGGAAGATCAGGGAATGGTTTTGAATAGTGAAGAATTAGCAAGTATTTTCCACTTCCCAACGCCCTTTACGACAATTCCCAAGATTAAGTATTTGAAATCACGCGAAGCCGCGCCCCCGGCAGAGCTTCCCCCGGAAGGAATCGTAATTGGTGAGAGCTGGTTTCGGGGTCATAAACGCATAGTGCGCATGGCCGAAAATGACCGGAGGCGCCATTTCTATATGATTGGACAGACGGGAACCGGGAAATCGAACCTTCTCACCACAATGGCCATTCAGGACGTTCAAGAAGGAAGGGGCGTCGCGTTGATCGACCCACATGGAGATTTAGTGAACGACGTTCTTTCGCTTGTACCTGACAAGCGGGCTGACGACGTAATTATTTTCGATCCCGGGGACATCGAGCACCCACTCGGCATGAATATGATCGAGCACGACCGGACACGTCCTGAACAAAAAACGTTCATCGTCAATGAAATGGTGGGTATTTTTGACAAGTTATATGATTTACGGACAACAGGCGGGCCGATGTTCGAACAATACATGAGAAACGCACTTCTCCTCCTTATGGAAGATTCGGCGAATGAACCAGCAACACTTATGGAAATCGCGCGCATTTTTACGGACTCCGGATTCAGAGACCGCAAGTTGGCGCGCGTTACAAATCCCACAGTGATAGATTTTTGGCAACGAGAGGCGACAAAGGCAGGGGGAGAAGCTGCACTTGCGAATATGACTCCCTATATCACCTCGAAATTTAATGCCTTCACGGCGAACGACTACATGCGCGTAATTATCGGTCAGGAACGATCAGCATTTAATTTCCGCGAAGTTATGGACGAAGGTAAAATCCTTCTCGTGAATCTCTCGAAAGGAAAAGTCGGGGATCTAAACGCCAATTTATTGGGCATGATTATTGTGGGGAAAATTTTAATGGCGGCGCTTGGCCGCGTTGACATTGACCAGGAGAAGCGCAAGGATTTTTTCCTCTACATTGATGAGTTCCAAAATTTCACTACGGACTCGATTGCGACTATCCTTTCCGAAGCGCGTAAGTACCGTCTGAGTTTGGTTATTGCTCACCAGTTTATAGCCCAGCTTTCCGAACGGATTCGCGATGCTGTTTTTGGGAACGTCGGCTCTATGGCTGCATTTCGCATCGGCGCGCCAGATGCGGATTTCTTGGAAAAACAATTTGCTCCGGTTTTTAAAGCAGAGGATATGATGAACATAGATAACTACAATGCATACCTAAAGCTACTTATCAACGGCGAAGCGACGCGCTCTTTCAATATTAAAACCATTCAAGCGCCGGCAGGGAAGGTGTCACGGGCGGACGAGTTACGCGAACACTCGCGCAATAAATACGGAAGATCGCGCGAAGAAGTAGAACGGGAAATTTTGAAAAGATTACGGAGTAATTGATATGAAGGACTTTATTCTCGTTACCGTTATAGGATTTTGCGCGGGATGGCTTGCGCTCCTGCCGGCAAAAAGCATCGGTTTTGCCATAACCGCGTCCACGGTTGTAATACTCGTGGTAGGACTTTCCTTTTTCGCGCCCCTCGCGCTTTTCGTAGTGAAATTATTAGGAAGGAAGTGGAAGGTGCTTGAGGAATTCGGAAAATTCGCGGCAGTAGGGACCCTGAATACGCTTCTCGATATCGGAGTACTGAATGCTTTAATGATAACAACCGGTATTGTAGCCGGTATTGGTTTCAGTGGATTTAAGGCAATCTCATTTCTCGTGGGAACAACGAATAGTTATTTCTGGAACAAATTTTGGACGTTTCAAAACTCAATGCCGATATCGGTGAGTCAATATTCCCGCTTCTTTCTCTTCACGCTGGTGGGAACAGGCATTAATGTAAGCGTTGCTTCGGTGCTTGTAAATGGCATCGGTGCTCCAGCCGGGATCTCCCCGTCGCTGTGGGCAAATATCAGTGCGCTTATCGCGGTTTTCACTGCCATGATGTGGAACTTCTTAAGCTACCGGAAAATCGTCTTTAAGAAAGATATTCCAGTTACGCCAACAACTAATAACTAGCCATGTTCCTCTCCATCATTATTCCTACGTACAATGAGGAAAAACGCCTGTCGAGGGCGCTTGAAGATATTGAGCAGTGGGAGAAAAGACAACGGGATGAAATTGAGGTTATTGTGGTAGATGATGGGTCAAGGGACGGGACAGTTCAGATTGCCGAGCGTTTCAAAAAGAGGATAAGGAACCTTTCCGTTATTGATAATAAAGAAAACCATGGAAAAGGATGGGTGGTTCGTCAGGGAATACTTGGAGCGAAAGGAGAATGGCGTCTCTTTACGGACGCTGATGATGCCACCTCAATCGATCATTTTGATAAGATGCGTCCTCTCTTGGGGTCGTATGACGTGATTATTTGTTCTCGGGACGTGAAAGGAGCGCGTCTTGTACCTGCGCAACCATGGTACCGCCGCCTCCTTGGTAATATTGGGAATCTTGTTATCCAAGGAATGCTCCTGCCGGGGATTTGGGACACACAGTGCGGGTTCAAGTGTTTTTCAGCGGATGCAGCCAAGTCGGTGTTTAAAAATGCAAGAATCAATCGGTGGGGGTTTGATATTGAAGCTCTTGTCCTTGCAAAACGTTTCGGATTCCGGATAAGAGAAATTCCGGCGGTCTGGAAGAATGATCTCAGTTCTCGCGTCGGTATAAGTGCCTACTTTTCCACGCTCCGGGAGGTTTTTAAGATTCGCTGGTGGCTATGGAGAAGAATGTATCCAAGAAAAGAAGAAATTGTCAAAAAAATAAGATAGCATTAAAGTATGAACCATTCGGAATTCAGAAAAGATCTCGTTTCGGGAGAGTGGATATTGATAGCCCCCGGTAGAGTAAAGCGTCCACATGAGTTTATTGAGGGAAAATCAAAGAAGAGGGTTGCGACTCCTAAAAATAAATGCCCCTTCGAACATCCCGAGCGGGATAGTATCGTTACGGGAGGCGATTTAAGGGTAGGTAAAAACGAAAAAACAAACTGGGATGTACTCGCGATAGAAAATCGTTTTCCTTCAGTCAGTCACCAAAAAAAAATGACGCGCCAAAAGAGACGTGGCCCTTTTGCAGTCATTCCGGGAACCGGACATCACGAACTGATTATAACGCGGGATCATAATACCAACTTTCCAAATCTTACTGAAAAGAGAGCCCAGGCTGTTTTTGAACTGTTCCAGGATCGGTATCGCGCGCTGCAGAAAGATACAAACATCGCTTTCATTTCAATGTTCCATAATTGGGGCAAGGCAGCAGGCGCCTCAGTGTATCATCCCCATTACCAGATCATCGCGATTCCCGTGGTGCCTCCGGACGTGGGCCGGTCACTGCGGGGATCAACCGAGTATTTTCATGAAAAAGGGAAGTGCGTGCATTGCGCCCAGATTACTTGGGAACGCAAAGAGAAGAAACGCATTATAGCGGAAAACGAAGAGGTGGTTGCTTTTGCGCCTTTTGTTTCACGAAATCCGTTCGAGGTTCGCATTTTTCCGAAACGACACCTCCCTTATTTCGAAGAAACGGGGCCGAAGATCACGCAAATGGTTGCGCATATGTTGCAGAGGGTCTTGAAGGGAATTGAAATAAAACTGGGGGATCCTGATTATAATTTTTTTATCCATACTGCTCCGACGAAAGAGAAACAGAAGTATCCCCACTATCATTGGCATATTGAGATTTTTCCCAGGTTTTCGATACGCGCCGGTTTTGAATTCGGAACAGGAATTGAGACGAACGTCATTGACCC
>CAZHOF010000035.1:0-5600 GCA_964534105.1 uncultured Candidatus Saccharibacteria bacterium | reverse complement strand
GGTCCACCATTTTGGCTATTTAGCTGATATAATTAAAGACGGAGACAAATGATATCTATTGATTTAGAGCATAAGGAGAAGGCCCCAGATGCCTGGCCCGAAGTGTTTAAATATCGGGAGGATATCGATGGTCTTAAAAAAGCCCTCGATGGATTGGGCGTTTTTGAGCGGATTATCGTTGTGGGTAACGGCGGATCGATTACCAGTTACGATGCCTATTTTTGGGGGCTATGTTCAAGGTGTGAATCTCAAACCGTTTGGACAATGGATCCTGCGCTTTTAGAGAGAACCAAAAAACACTTTCTAAATGATGGAAAAACGGTTGTTGTGGCGGTTTCAAAATCGGGTAATACGCTAGGTCAGATTGAATCCTTATTGTACTTTAATGATTATCCGGTTGTCGTGGTGACAAACCCCAACGAAGGTGCTTTGTCTGAAATTGCCAAAAAACTAAACTATCTTATAATTCCCCATCCGCCAATAGGTGGCCGGTTTTCGGCCGGTACGGCATCAGCTTTCGTTCCTTCGTACCTTGCAGGCATGGATATTAAAAGAATCCAAGAAGGTATCATTGGCGGTTATCAGCAAAAAGAAAACGCCTTTCAAGTTGCCTCGTTTTATTATGATTTGGAAAAAAAAGGGTACGAGGAGATTTATGTCACCTGCTACAGTGAGCTCTTGGGCGGTTTCGCCAATCTAGTTATCCAACTCATGCACGAATCTGTTTGCAAGGAGGGCAAGGGCCAAACCTTTTACTTTGCTATGGGTCCGGAAGCCCAGCATCATACTAACCAAAGGTTTTTGGGGGGTAAAAAAAATGTTATCGGAACCTTTATTGTAGCCGAGAAAAGTCAACATGATTTAAAACAGGAAATACCCGATTTAGTCAAAGATGTTAATTTAAGATCCGACAAGCTGTCAATTCTTGATAACGTGAGCTTCCAGGACGCATTACACGCAGAATATCTCGGTACAAAACGGGACTCCGATCTGAACAAGATTCCAAACGTTACAATATCGTTGAGCTCTGTTGATGATGTTTCGGTTGGCGAGCTGGTTGCTTTTTGGCACATGGTAGCGTTTTATAGCGCGATTCTACGGGATGTTGATCCGTTTAATCAGCCAGCTGTTGAAAACAGTAAAAAAATAACACTTGGAATCCTAAAAAGTCATCGTTAGTAAATTTGGAGGGGCGTGGAAAAAATTGTTTATCTTAAAGCAAGGGAAATTCTCGATTCAAGAGGTGACCCAACCGTTGAGGTTGAGCTACAAACTGAAAAATCTCACGTTATTTCGTCGGTACCGTCTGGGAAGTCGGTTGGCTCTCACGAGGCAGTTGAGCTACGCGATAATGATTCTAGCCGCTACGACGGCATGGGGGTATTAAAGGCGGTTGAATCAGTAAATTCACAGATTTCCCCAGTTTTATTAAACCAAGATGCATCTAGTCAAAGACAAATAGACGATCTTTTAATCCAGTTAGATCAAACGACGCATAAGAGCAAGCTCGGGGCAAATGCAATCTTAGGTGTGTCGATGGCGGTTTGCAAGGCCGCCTCAAATTCGGCAGGAATCCCTCTTTATACGTACATCGCTCGCTTATCAGGTAACTCAATAATTAAGATACCGATTCCTATGTTTAAGATGTTTGACGGCGCCAAGCACGCCGGCAACAAACTTGAAATCCAGGAGTACATGGTTATATTTTCCCAAAGCGAATTTCGTGAAAATTATCGTTTGGCATCTGAGCTTCTGCACCGTATTAAAATCATTCTGAGGGACAAGGGTTTGGGAACGGGTGTGGGCGATGAGGGTGGATTTGCTCCAATGCTGGAGAACGACAAAGAAGCCCTCGATTTAATATCATCGCTTGGTGATTTAAAAATTGCGCTTGATATGGCTGGAGTTGTACCTCAAAATTTGCCGATAGAGGAAATAGTAAACAAGTACCCCGTTGTCAGCATTGAAGATCCAGCCGGCGAAGATGATTTTTTCAATTGGGCCGATCTTACTCAAAAATACGGTTCAAAAATAATGTTAGTTGGCGATGATATTTTTGCCACTTCCGTAGAACGTTTGAAGAAAGGGTTCGAATTGCGACTTGCTAATTCGGTTCTGGTTAAACCAAATCAAATTGGCACAGTTAGCGAAACAATCGAGTTTGTTAACCTGGCTCGCAAAAATAATTATAAAATCGTTGTTTCGCACAGAAGCGGTGAAACTGAAGATACATTTATTTCTGATTTTTCCGTAGGAGTCGGGGCTGATTTTATAAAGTTTGGCGCCACGTGCCGCGGGGAACGTGTTTGCAAATACAACCGTCTTTTGAGGATTGAGGAGAAACTTAATGGATAAAAAAGTAGCAATGATTATTCTGGACGGGGTTGGAATTACTTCTGAAAAAAGGGGTAACGCGTTGCTTTTGGCGAAGACGCCCTTCATGGATGAGATTATTGAAAAATACCCGAAAGTGCTTTTGAAGGCATCAGGTCAAGAGGTTGGCTTGCCTTGGGGAGAGGTCGGAAACTCCGAGGTTGGACATTCGGGAATTGGTCTTGGAAGAGTGATTCTGCAGGATTTACCGCAAATTGATAGATCTATTGCTGATGGAAATTTTCAAAACAAAAAGGTAATCCGGGCGGCATGTGATGTTTTAAGTAACCTGAATTCAAATTTACACATCATTACCTTGCTCTCAGACGGGGCGGTCCATGCTCACATTCGACATACAGTGGCATTGTACAGGGCGTTTAAATTAAAAGTTTCTCCAAACAATATTTTCCTTCACATTATTTCCGATGGCCGCGATGCAGGTGAGAAATCAATCCAAAAATACATTGAAATATTAAAGAATGAAATTGGAAATGAGATTAAATTCGCTTCTCTTTCCGGCAGATTCTATGCGATGGACCGGGACAAAAATTGGGACCGGACCGAAAAAGCTTACAGGGCAATCATGGGCCAATCCCGATGTGATCTTTCTATAAGTTCGGCGGTAAAGGATTCTTACGCAAAAGGAGAAACTGATGAATTTATCACACCCGTAACCCTACCGGACTGCCCAAAGATCAATTTAGATTATGATATTTTTGTTTTCACAAATTATCGTGCTGATCGTTCCGTCCAGCTAACCCGTGCTTTTGTTGACCCGGGAGTTAAAGAGATCAAGTTTTTCGGGGTAGCTAGAAATTTTATCACCATGACAACATACTCCGAAGATCTAAGTGTTAGCGTAATGTTTACCAACATTGAATTAAATAACCCCAAGACAAATCCTTTAAACGAACCCATCTCGCAACTCTTATCTCAAAACCAAATTTCACAGGTTCATATTGCGGAGACGGAAAAGTACGCTCACGTAACCTATTTTTTCTCTGGCGGTATTACAACTCCATTTAAACTTGAAAACGATATTTTAATAGAATCCAGCAAGCTTAGATCGTATGACAAATTGCCCCAAATGAAGGCAGCACAAATAACAGATGCAATCGTAAAATCCGGCAATAGTGGAGCTGGGTTCATTCTGGCAAATTATGCAAATGGCGACATGGTCGGACATAGCGGCAATTTGGATGCGGCGATTAAAGCTGTCGAAATTCTCGATTTAAATCTTTCGAAGGCAATACCCAGTCTTTTGAAAGACGGGTACTCAGTTTATTTGACCGCCGATCATGGCAATTGCGAAGAGATGATAGATCTAAAAAGCGGGCGTCCAAACAAGGAGCACTCTTTAAACCCCGTTCCTTTGATTTATTTGTCTGCAAACAATAGCGCCAGAACTATAAGCCGAGATGACTTTATCAACTCCGAACCGATTGGTGTATTGGCAGATATCACCCCGACTATTATCGAAGATTTAAATTTAAGAAAACCAAACGAAATGACTGGGCTAAATCTAAAAAAATCCTTTAATTGAAATGAACAATATCGTTTTGGTCATTTTAGATGGATGGGGAGTGGCGAAAAGCTGGGGGGGCAATGCTATTACAATTGCACAAACTCCAAATTTTGATCGGATGCTTCGTACTTATCCCAACACATTGATTTCTGCCTCGGGAACAAGTGTCGGTCTGCCAGGACACGAAATGGGCAACAGTGAAGTTGGTCACATGAATCTGGGTGCGGGAAGGGTGATCAAGCAAGACATTTCAGAGATCAACGAAGCCATAATAAATGGTACTTTTTATCAAAATAAAATCTTAAAGGACGCGATCTTACAATCAAAAAACTCCGGTTCTGCCCTGCATCTGATTGGCATAATTTCAGATGGAGGAATCCACTCCCACATCGTTCACTTGTTTGCGCTAATTAAACTTTGCCACGACTTGCACCACGAACACGTTTTCCTTCACGTTTTTACGGATGGGCGAGACACAGACCCGATGTCCGGACTGGAATTTATAAATAAATTGAACTCTTTATTGGAGAAATACCAAAATTGTAAAATCGCTACGATTTTGGGACGGACATATCTAGATCGCAAAGGCGATTGGTCAAAAACAAAGATAGCGTTTGACTCTTTGGTCAATGGGGTGGGGCAAAAATCCAAATCGGCGCTATCCGCTATTTCTGCTGCATACAAAAGGGGTGAGACAGATGAGTTTATCTCGCCAACTATCATTGAAGGTGTTGGTGGTCAGATTAAAGACGGGGATAGTATCATATCCTATAACTTCAGATCAGACCGAACGCGACAATTAATCAGTGCATTATTCGAACAAGACTTTAAGCCATTTGAAAGACGTGCGATAAACCCGTCGTGTTTGGTAACATTTGTTCCATATGGTATCGAAATGGAGTTGAAAATTAACGCTAAGTCGGCCTTCCCGACAATCACTGTCGGCAACACCCTTTCAAGTTTTTTTGAAAAGAAAAAAATGAGGCAATTTCACATTGCTGAAACGGAAAAATACCCACATGTAACATATTTTTTTAACGGCAACCGTGAAAATCCACACCTTGGAGAAGATCGTATGATAATCCCTTCCCCAGATGTTTCAAGCTATGCAGAACGCCCCGAGATGTCTGCCGAGGAGGTAAAGGAAAATTTAATTTCGGCGATTAAAAGAAAATATTACAATTTTATTGTTTGCAACTTTGCTAACCCAGATATGGTCGGTCATACGGGTGATTTCAATGCAGCGGTTAAGGCGGTCGAGTTTATTGATTTGAAGATTAAAGAAGTTGTCAATGTGTGTTTAGACGAAAAGGTTCCTCTCGTAATAACGGCTGATCACGGCAACATTGAACAAATGGTAGACCCCGCAACCGGCAGCCCCTACACGGAACACACTAATAATCCGGTGCCGGTGATTGTCGTAGATGAAAAGAAAAAAACACTGTCTGATGGATGTAGGCTGGCAAACATTGCACAGACGTGTTTGGAACTCGCAGATCTATCTTACGATAAATTCGAAGAACCGATCTTTAGATAGTTTTTAACCTGTTTTAACGTTGAAATACAGGCAGGAATCTGTTAAAATATTAAAAGCAGGTAGGGCGCCGCCCAGAGGGCTCTGCCCGGAGGGCCCGTAGCTCAGCGGTAGAGCATCTGCATGGCATGCAGAGGGTCGCTGGTTCAAATCCAGTCGGGTCCACCA
>CAZHOF010000034.1:2552-6142 GCA_964534105.1 uncultured Candidatus Saccharibacteria bacterium | reverse complement strand
GTGTTGGCGGCGAGATTACCACAACCACATGGACCAAGGCGAACGGGCCATACTATGTGCTGAACGCCATCACGGTTCCTGCTGGCAACACGCTTACGATCGAGCCAGGTGTGGATGTGATTTTCGAAGCATACGCGCAATTCATTGTGCAAGGACAACTCTATGCGATCGGCACGGAAGCCGACAGTATCCGCTTCATCAAGGGAAGCGCTGCCCAGTGGGGTGGGCTTACCTTGAGCGAGGGTGATACGAGCACGCTGGGATATGTGCGGATAAGTGATTCATTCGCCGGCGGCGTCAATATAAAAAATTCCACTCGAGTGGGAATGACAAACTGTACGATCGCTAACAATTCAACCCCTTCCAATGATGGTTATGGCTACGGTGGAGGAATATACTGCGATGCTTCAACCGTGACGTTAGTCAATTGTACAATCGCTAATAATTCTGCACCATATGCGGCGGGGTTATACGGCCATTATTCTTCTATGGCATTGACGAGCTGCACGATAGTTGGTAATCAAGCATCCTCGTATCACGGTGGAAAAGGTGGAGGGTTGTACGCATATTATTCAACCACAACATTGGAAAACTGTGTGGTTACTAGTAATTCCGTACAGGGCGGTTATGGAGGTGGCATACATACATCGTCCTCGGATGTAGTATTAGTTGGTTGTATAATCAAAGAAAATTCATCAGCATACGGTGGTGGGGTAGATAGTTATAATTCAATCATAACATTAACAAACTGCACAATTACCGATAACCACGCTTTAGATGGTGGGGCGGTAAAGAGTTATAACTCAACAGTGAACCTAGCGCACTGTACGATAAGTCACAATTCGTATTATGGTGGCGGGCTGTATGCTTCAAGCAACTCAATCACAATAGTCAAAAATACCATCCTGTGGGGAAACGGCACCCGGGAGTATTTCAACACTACAAACAGTGCAATGTCCGCGACCTACTCGGACATCTACAATGTGGTGCCAGTGGCTTATCCCGGCGAAGGCAACATCAATGCCGATCCGCTCTTTGTGGATGCGGCAAACGGTGATTACCACCTCCAAGCAGGGTCACCTTGCATTAATACGGGGGATCCGACGTCGCCACTTGATCAAGACGGGTCGCGGGCTGACATGGGAGCGTTTCCCTACGCGCATTCCACTGCGGTATCTATGGAACGTCTATCTGCGTTCATGCTTCATCCCAACATCCCCAACCCTTTCAATCCTTCCACGACCATCCGGTTCTCGCTTGCGGAAGGCGGATTGGCGACGCTCTCCGTCTATGACGTGAGCGGACGTCTGGTGCGAACACTGCTCGTCCGCGAATCTCTCCCATTCGGAGCGCACAGCGCGGTCTGGGACGGGACTGACGCTATAGGACGTCCTGCGGCAAGCGGCATCTATCTCTATCGCCTTACCGCTCCCGAAGGTACGGTGACGAGAAGAATGACGCTGGTACGGTAGGAGAATCTTTTGTTCTTTAACGCAGAGCCCTCACTACATTAATGTAGTGAGGGCTCTTTTCATCCTCCCTCTTCGCGGAGTAGATTACCTAGCAACAGGTAGTGCTGTGGTATAAATCTTCCCATCCCGCTTGTTAAGAAAATAAAGCGTTTTGTCGTATATCACCGGATGCCAGCCATCAATAGCGGTATCCAGAAAACGAGAGTCGTTTGAAATAGAAACACCAAGCGTTCGGAGATTGATAAAGAAGAGATCGTCGGCCGTACGGAAAGCACCCTTGAGATAATCGTCGGGGATCACGCGCGGCGGGAACGGATTCAGAGTTCGTGGGGCGAAACAAGCAAGATAATCGTTCTGTGCGGCGCATTTTCCGGGGAACGTTACAAAGGGGGCGGGAACGGCAGGAGCAAGCGTCGAGGCCTTCAGAACAGCAAAGTCGTTACCTTTCGAGGACCACAGAAGAAGATCCGGATTGTGGGAACGGAAAAGAAGTCCCGATCGGGAAAGGATAAGGTTTAGCGTCTTGGTTGCGGCATCGAATTTCCATACACGTCCCTCGTAGTCGGCTGCGGCGCGTTCAACAAGGAAAAGGGATGAGGGGGAAAGAAAAGAAAGAGAAACATCAAGAAGACGAAAATCCGGAACGAGAATCGTTGTCTTGGGTTGCGCGGAAGAAACGTCAACCCGGGCAAGATGCACTCGATCGCCGTCTTTCACGAAGCCGATAAGCGCTTCTTCGTCTCCCTCCCAAGTAACATTCAAGAGGGTCGAAGGAAGAGGACTCCAGACCGCGTCAATAACATCAAAGATTCCCCATTGCGGATTATGCGGGTCGCCAAAGGAGGCAAGAATACGCGTCCCCTTCGGGGATGGCGTGATGGCATTCATGGCCCGGAGTTTCTGTTGCGAATATTCAACATCAGGCCCCTCTTTAGCACTCCAAACTCCTCCTTCAAGGTCAACGTAGAAAACTTCGCCTGTTTCCTGGTTGACCCAAAAATCAAAGACAGAGTGCTCTGAAATAAGGGCAGCCGAGCCATTAGAAAATCCTGACTGCGAACTTGAACCCCCCGTAGAAGTTGTCGGGAGTTCCGAGCCGATTGGCAATCCGCTTCCTGGAGCGAGAAGAGAATCTTCGGGGGTCCGGAGAAGAAAATACCAGAGAAAGAAAACAAGAAGAGCGATTCCCAGAACCGAACCGGCGATAATAATGATTTTCGTTGAGTGTTTCATGAAGAATTATTGGGAAGAAAAGCACGCCGTAACGCCGCTTACAAGTGGCACGTTTCGTTCACCGCTGCCGGCGTTGTATTTGTAGATAAGACAAGCGGTCTCATCGCCTTTAAAATAAGGTTTCACCCAGATGGTGCTCTCCGGCCGAATAGTGACATCCTGGGTATACCAGGCCCCTTGGGAAAACGAAAGAGTGGTACTGGGAGAAATTTGTTGTTCAACCGCGCAGTTGAGCGTACGGGCATACCCGGGGCTGTAAATTGTTGCCGGGGAATTGCATGCTGCCGGTGCCCCACTTACGGGTGCCGGTTGCGGGGAGGCGACGATAGTTGATTGCTCGGGAAAAGTGCCGGAGCACCTTTGGATGCCTGAATCAGTATCTATGCGGGTCCAGGAGCCCCCGGGTTTCTGATAGGCGTAAACAAGGCATCGCTTGCTCGAGGTGCCAAAGTCGGAGTTGAAAAAGGGATAAACCCAGATTTTTGTCCCGGCGGTGATAGCTTCAGCTCCCCACTCGTTGTAATACCGGCCGTCGTCGCCGATTGTGAAGTTCGGACCTTGGTAGAGTTGCTCGGATGCTGAACAAGTGATCGATGAATTAGGTTCCTGAATAACTCCGAAGTCACCGCAATTGTTTGTCACTCGAGGGTCCTGAAACGCGAAAGAACTTGTAGCTAGGTTACATGGTTCTTCATAACAGCCGACATCTCTAAGTTGAGTAAGCTCCGGGTTGATAGTGTTCAAGATAAGATAAGCGCCGAGAAGGAGGATAAGGCCGTAGATAGCCGAGGTGATGAACTCCTTCCCCTCATTTTTTTTGTCCGCGACTCCCGAGAGCGAGTAGTAAAGCGATCCCACTACAATCATTGCCATCGCAAGCGCCCC
>CAZHOF010000034.1:0-2452 GCA_964534105.1 uncultured Candidatus Saccharibacteria bacterium | reverse complement strand
GCTCCCTTTATTGTAAACCAGAAGGTGAAAACGAGCCATGAAAGCGCTTGGATAAGAAATCCGAAGACCCCCGCACTCAAGAGATCGCCTAACGCGGCGAGAAGATCGATGAAAAGACAAATCATCGCCCCGATAATCATCTCTACGAGAGAAAACTTGGGCGTTTCGTTTTCCACGTTATGAATCGCTCTCTTCGATGCCTTTTGCGGCAAGCATCTGCTCTGGGTCTGTGGTGATAATCTGATCTTCAGTAAAAGAGGCAACGATTTTCATGGCAACATGCTTCATACCAGCGAAAAACAACCCTTCTCCGACCCCGGCCTCAAGCAGGAATGTCTTTTCCCCTTCAGTAAGGGCAAATGCCTGTGTCACGGCACCGATGCTCGCAGGGGATTGCTTCATAAGAAGCTGCGTTGAAGAGTTAGTGATGATGGGACGCCCGAATTCCGATCGTAAGAAATCCTCAACGTCCTGCGTGATAGTGGTGATGCCGAGGTAATATTTCCGGGCCCGTTTAACAAGGCCGAAGAGGAAGGAAGCGCTGTCCTTATATTTCATCATCCACCATGCCTCGTCGATCATGAGCAAGCGTTGTTTGAGCTCCGAACGGATGAGATTCCAGACGAAGTTCAAAACAATATACATTGCGATAGGCCGCAGCTCTTCCTCAAGGTCGCGGATGGAAAAGACAATAAGACGGTTTTTAATATCAACGTTTGTTGGAGCATTCGTGAAACCCGCGTAGGACCCGTGAGTGTACTTATCAAGGCGCTGCGCGAGCGTGCCGCCCCCTTCCGTGTTTTGGAGTATAGTTTGGAGGTCTTCAAGAAGAGGAGGGGCAAGATTCTGGTTCGCCGAGAAACTTTCCGCAGTGATATCTCGCGAGGCGTAGGTTTCGGAAATCGCGCGATCAAGAAGCGCGTCTTCCTCGGGTGTCACCGATCCGAGCATCAGCTTTACAAGCCCGGTCAGGTTCAGGATGTGCGATTTAAAGACGTCTGCCGGCTCCTCTCCCTCAGGGATAATGGGAATATCGAACGGGTTGATATGGCTCGGGGAAGTAAGCGAGATTTTAAAGAAGCTTCCGCCGATGGCATTCGCGAGCGATTGATATTCATTTTCCGGGTCGATGACGATAACATTCGTGTCGAGCATCATTGACCGGATAATCTGGAGCTTTGTCGCGTACGATTTTCCGGCTCCGGATTTTGCAAAGATAACCGAGTTCGCGTTCTCAAGCGAAAAGCGGTCAAAGATGACCAAGCTGTTGTTGTGCATGTTCACTCCGTAGAGAATCCCCTCCTCTGAAGAGAGATCAGGAGAAACAAACGGGAAAACCGAGGAGGCGGGACCCGAATTCAAAGGAGTATGAATTTGGAGCTTGTCTTGGGCGAGCGGCAAAACAGATTCGAATCCGTCGAGCTGTCGGAAAAGGGCCGGTTTCACGTACACGAGTTTGGATTCCAGCGTCGAAGTGACGGCTTCTTCAAGACGGCTCAACTTCTCCAAACTCTCTCCATAAATCGTGATGTAAACCCCGACTTGAAAAAGCTTCTCGCGGGCCTGCATTAAGGCGTCGCGGAGATTTTCAATGTCCTGATAGGCCGTTTCGAGTCCGGGATCTCGAACGAGGCCTTTTTCTTCCCGCTCGCTCATCTCCGCCTGAACTTCGGTTATTTTTTTCCGGAGGTTCTTAAGTGCAAGACCGCTGTCCATGGGGTGCACGAAAACGGAAATATCCATCATCTCCGCCAGATTAATAATAGGCGAGAACCAACTGCTAGTGACAAAACGGGGGTAGGTGAAAACAAAAAGCGTCTTTACAAAATAATTGCCGAGCTTCAAATGGCTTGAATTTACCTCAAGTCCGGCCGGAGCGATGACGCTTTCCACGTCTTTCTCCGAAGGTTGGTATGGTTGAGGAATTTCGAAATGTGCCATATTAACGTTGTTGTTCTTCGGCAATGGCGAGATCTTTTTTCTCGATCAAGCTAGGGTTGAAAAGGTTATAGAACAACTCAACGGCCTCTTCATTGGAGAGAGGCGCTACGCGGAGCCCGATCTGTTCAATGCCGTTCACGACCTTCGTGACGCGGATATTGAGCTGTTCCAGATTTTCCTGATTGCTTTTCTGCTTCGCCTCCTTGTCATCCTTTCCTCGCCTGAACATACTCAATATCCCTTTGGTTTGACCGGAAAGCGTAACAGGATCATAAGGAACGATAACGAAGAATGCTTTGTGGATGATGGCATTTTCCTCGACGAAGGAATGTACGAAGGTAACATATTCCTCAATCTGAATCTTAAGAAGCTCACTCCTTTCCTTGTCCTTGCGCGCCCGTATTTTTTCGAGATAACCCCTCACGTCAACCTTGCGTGAGTGGACAAAAAACTGGACGGGAAAATCGAGGGCATTCAGAAAATTCTGGAATGATCCGAGGATAAGCCCCTG
>CAZHOF010000033.1:0-6327 GCA_964534105.1 uncultured Candidatus Saccharibacteria bacterium | reverse complement strand
TGTCGGTGTTGACGGCGTTTGCGGAGTTTGTTATTACAGTCACGACGCCCGCCGCGGTAAATTGTGCTTCGATATATTCCCCCCCTGCCATAACCGAGACCCATCCGGATTTGCCGCTGTCCAAACTAATCGCTGCGTCATCGGCGAGGGAGGCGGTCACTCCTGTATGCCCGCCGTCGGCATCGTGTTCCACGATGAAATTAGCATGTATTGTCTTCCCTGGTCTGTTCGCCACATCGGTCAGGGAAGGGTGGTTTTCGCCAACAACTTTTTCATCGTAATTTATCCAGTCAGGTTCTGCCATATTGTAATCCTCCTATGCCGCGCTGTAGGTGTGCTCCCAGGTGATCCGGAGCACATCGTTAGCGAGTTTGTTCACTGCCGCAAAAACTATTCTGGATAACAGTGTCCCGGCCGCATCGGCGTTGAATATGCCCGCCTCGGTGATTGCACCGGTCCCGTCGCCGGCGGCCCAGTCGGCTATGTATGTGACTTTGTTGTCGGACTGCGTTTTTGATGTCAGCGCGTTCCTGTCCAGTTCAGTCTCCAGTGTTGTATTGCCTGCCGCGGCTGCCGTTGTCCCGGTGCCGATTGCCGCGTGTGACATGGCATCCTCGCCCTGATCACTCATTTGATCGGCTATGTGGTTGAGGCCCACGGTGACGACCAAGTTTGAGATCTCGCGGACATCCTTGAGACGACCATCCGGACCAAACAATTCGATTTTCGCCCGCCCTGTAATTTTTATGCCTTCTTTTATCATGGCAGCTTTCCTTTCCTGGGGTTTAGAGTTCACCATAATCGGCGCCGTATCGTATCGATCCGTCGTGATCATAGACGCCGTCATATTGAAACGCGTTTTTCCATGCGTGCTCGGTGACCGCGATCCCCTCCGTTGCGGTTTTTTCGACGTATTTGTATATTGTCTCGGCGATGGAAAAACCCTCCGTAACCGCTTTCGTAACCGCTTTTGCAATGGTTTCGGTGATGGCCACCTGCTCTGCTACGTTTTTAGTGACCGTTTTTGCGATGACCTCCGTGATATTGATGACCTCCGCTGGATATTCGTCGTAATGGTGATACGAGATGCCCTTGTCTATTATTTCAAACGAAATCGTTCTGTCATTAAAATTACTGACCTTTGTCAGGACCTGAACTATCCTGTTTTCAAACTCATTCTGCTGGTCGTCGTATAGCGTGGAATGATTGAGCAGGACGAAATCGCCCTTTTCATAGTGTATGTTTTCCAGGGTCACCTCGTCGAAACTGATCATCCATATGGGATTTTTAAGGCGGTTGACGATAATCGTCTGTATCGCCGTCACGGTGGTTGCGTCCCGGCACCATTTAAACTGGAGGGTTGTGGATTTCTCCCCGTGAATGTTCTGACTGAGGGCGTCCGCCGTGGTGCTGCCATCGTCGCCCTCCTCGTATGCGGCGGTCCTGTAATTGTAGCAGTACTCCACCGCCGCCTGGTTGCAGAGGTTTTTCTCGTCCCGGGTTGCTGTAAAATTGTCGAGACTCCGTTCGAATAACTCATCCGTCCAGTTGTATGTCTGTTCGATGATGTTCAAAACGATCATCAATTTCCCCTGGTGATTGATCCACCAGTCACCGTGGAACGAGTAGAGGATCTCCGACAGGGTGGTCCCGATCGACCGGTCGCCGGTTATCAGTCCGGCTGCCTTGTATGCCGCGGCGGATATTTTCGCCCGCTGCAATGCAAACGCGTCGAAATCCGCGGCCTCGCCCCCGGCCAGGTTGGTGATGAAATCCGCGATGACCTCGATAGGATTCTCAATCAGGGACGCGCCGTCGTTTTTCCCGCAGCACCGGATCGATATCGGCTCGTTCGCCTCCTGATCCGCGGTGAAATTAATGATCGCCACGTGCCTGCCGTTCTCATCGGTGTGATCGTCGACGATGGTATATCCCGCGGAATCAATCACCGCGTTGTCCTTGTCGTACACGGTAAACACATTGCCGTTTGCGGCGCTCAGGACGGTGCTGTCTGCGATTAAATAGTAGAAGTTGACCGTATCTATGCAGGGGCAGTTCCACAGGCCCTTGTTGCCGCCTTTTACGTCGCCATAGACAGCGGGCAGATAATCGGTAGACGTGCGGGGGTGGGCATATCGCCACGCACGGCCCAGGCTGTAGGTTTTTTCGATATTGATAGTCATATTACGTCGCCTTCACGTTCAGCGTCAGTTTTTCCGCCGTGAGTGATATTTTTGAGACATGACCGGTGATCTGCTCCATCCAATCGCCCCGGGTGATAGACGCAAACCCGATGATCAATTCGACGGTGGCGGACAGCATATTCTCCCGGCCCAGGAGTTTCGAAAAGTACCTGTCAGCGTTATTCAGGATGATTTGCATCGTTGAGATCTCCTGCGACTTCTGGCTCAGGATCAGGTCGCCGGTGTCGGGAGTCAGCGTCTCGCGCAGCTCGCCCCAGCTCAGCACCCGCGCGCCGTAATCCAGGACGTCCTCAAACCCGCTCCCGTAGGTAATATCGCCGTTGTAGGTGTATGTGCCGTCATACAAATTGGCAAGAGTATCCAGCCTGATATTTTCAGGGGGCATGCCATCCGAGAAAATCCGCAGCCCTGCCGAATTGGTGATCCGACAGACGACGATCTCCGGGTAGCCCGCGGCCCGGGCGGAATGATATGCAAATGATTTTTTATACATTTGTCTTTACCACCTCCATCAGCTTGACTGATATGTCATATTGATCGAGATACCGGTTTCTTCGGCTTAAGGTCGGGTCCATGTGCATCAGAAAAATATTATTTGCGTCAGCACTGTCGAGATTAAAAAATATCGGCGCGACGGTACCGGCGGAGGCGTTTTTAATCGCCCGGAACATCGCCAGCAGTGCATCGCGGTCCGTGGCCGACAATCGATCGAATGAGAGGTTGATACTCTCCTGGACATAATCCAGCGATTTTTTATCATATCCTTTCCGGCTCGGCGATGACGATTCCCGTGCTGTGGTGGTCTGATCCCAGTCATAGCTGTAATTTTTGCCCGGCTCCAGGTAGTCGCCCAGGTACAGCTCGCCGATCTCGATATAGCCGTCCGTGTTGAGCTGATCGGAAATCTGCAACCGCCAGTATTGATATGTCTGATCGAGGTAATAGCCGATTTTTTCATCGTCCCCCGGGATCACCTGAGAATAGGCCGGATCATCCCAGGCGTCGGCATCGTTGGCCATCAGCGTGATAACCGCCGCGGAGGTGAGATTGTGGTCCATGATCGCCAGGGCGGTCATATTTACGGCGGCGGCGAACGACAGGGTGATCGTATTCGGATCATCGAGGGACCGGGATCTGTACACGAAGTCCCGGTCGAGATCGAACAGTTTCTGCGTGCCGTAATTGTTTTTGCAGATCCATGACCATTTGTCGCCGAGTTCGAAATCATCCCCGGTGCCGGTGGTAAATTGTATGGTGACGCCGTTTGACATTTCATACGGATCGGACGACGTAGCCACTCCCGTCTCGGTCCATGTCTGGCCGTCGTCGTCGGACCATTTGAACGTGGCCTGCCCGACCTCCTGTCCCGCTGTCACGCTGTCAATCTCGGCCACGTAACCTTTGTCCGCGCTGGCAGAGTACAGGCCGCCATTCTGGACGACCGCGGAACCTAGCTGCTCGGCATAGATGCCGCCGATGACGCCATAAAACGACGATGACACGGCGATCTGTGATGCCGCGGTGATTGCGTTCTGATATAATATTCTGCACTTGCCCATATTAATGCCTCAACGCTTCGAGGTTCCGGAGTTCCGTGCGGACCCGCCGTGTCAGTTTCTCAACAAATTTGTCGTCAAAGACGTGGTTATCGCCTTCGATCGCGACCAGCGGGCCGGTGATGTTAACGACTGTACCGCCGCCGCCCTGTACCGTGGCAGGGACGTCCGATTTTTGTGATACTACAAGTTCTGTCCCGTGTAGGGTAGCCACATATCCTGATTCAGGACCCCGGGAGATACCACCGTATCTGAGCCCGGATCCTTCGTGACCAGAATACCCGCCACCGGATCCGCCCGGGCCAGATCCCGCATGAGAGGGACCGCCGCTGCCGGGGCTACTGCCACCGCCGCTAAAAGCATCGAACATGTCTCCCCAGCTATCAAACATTGGCGTAGGTCCCTTATCTAGCAGATTGCCTGAAACATCGTAATCAAATATGCTTAACCCTTTGTCCATAATAGCCCAAGATGTCGCCGCCGCCTTGTCCCATGCCCCTGACATACTGTCTATGTAGCTGTTGATGTTGCCATAGGGGATGTTACCCGCCTCAGACAACACCATCGCCATATACGCATCAAGTGCCTGCCGTCCCAGCGCAAACCCTTTTATCCCGCCGCCCAGCCTGCCTTCCAGATACCCGCGCACGTCTTCATTTTCACGGGTCCCCGTTAATTTTCCTGCCGCATCAAGCGCGATCGAGGTCAGAGATTGCACCAACCCCGCAGCAAAGGCGAGGGGGATACCGCCGATCACTGCCCCCAGAGCCTGCCCCCAACCCATCTTGCCCGTTACCGCCATCGCCGTGGCCCCGATAGCCTTTGCTTGCATGTTTCCCTTCAGACCGTCCAGGAAACTGTCTGCCATCCCCCCAAGAGCTGAAGCGTCGAACGGTTCGCCCAGGGCTGCCTGTGTCCCCACGTTCGGGGTGCTTCCGCTTGCCATTGCCCTGATTTTATCCGCGGTATCCGCGGGGATCACCATTTCGCCGGGATGTAACGCGGCCAGCTGTTCTTTTTTAATATTCCACGAGCCGACTTCCCACCATCCCATCGCGGTGCCCAGCCAGTCCATCCCGGCGCTGGCGGCTTTTGCTCCGGTATTCAGCGCCGTTTCTGTGGCGATCCTGGCCATATAATCCGCGGCGGAACGTGCCATCGCATCCCACATTGAATTCCAGTCGAGGGAGACCTGATCCATCTTCCCGGTGAGCACGTTGAAAAAATTGTCGGACATCTGGCCTTCCAGGTTTGCCGCCCCGGCATCGATGGCGTCGTACATGATTTTGTTCGCATCGATACCCTCGCGCTGATAATCCCGCCAGCGCAGCTCCATGCGGTCCATGACGGACCCGTGTTTTTGGACTTCGGTATCCCAGAGAGCCTGCTTGTCGAGGGCGTTTTGCTGATCCAGCATCCGGACGCCTTCCGCGTACCGAGCATCCTGCGCCGCCAGGGCCGTTAAGTGCTCCCGTTTCGCCCGGTATGCCAGATTGAGAGCGTCGAGTTTTTGCTGTACGGTGGCCTGGTCGCTTTTAACAAAATCGTCCTGGAGCTTGTCGTATATGCGGGTAGATTCCGTCGCGTAGTCCTTGAGGGCCTTCTCCTGTGCCTTCCGGGTTTTCTCCGATACTTTTACCTCCTCGGCGGCGGTTTTTTGGGCATAGACTACCAGGGATGCCCGCAGTTCTTTTGCATCGATGGCCAATTCGCGGAGGGATTTGTATTCGATTTTATTGCTGGTGACCGCTTCCTTTGCTATCCCCTTGAAGGTTTTCTCCGCGAATTTTTCCACGCGGTCGAACCCCGCCAGCATCGTATAATTTGTGTCGGCGAATTTGAGTGCGGCCTTCTTCGATTCCTCAAAACCTCCGGCGATGAAATCGAGGCCCTCTCGCATACCCTTGAACTTATCCCCGATGACCGGGATTCTCTCGGCATAGCTTACCAGCTTGGACAGCCCGGCAAAGGCACCTTCATATAGTGTGTAAAACCCCGCCGCAGCCATCCCCAGGGCGAACTGGACCGCCTCTAATGTTTTTAGCAGCCCGAACCCCACCTTTTCGGCGATATCTCCCCACCAGTTTGATATTTGTTTCCACTGGCCGCCATAGGTCTCCAGCTCGGCCTGGGCCGTGCCGCCGAACCGTTTTTCAATCAAACCCAGAACGGCCGAGAATTTCTCCGTTTTCGGGATGCCGTCATCCAGGGTGATCCCATACCGGGAGAGGGTGGAGGTTTCGCCTACGAACGCCTTGCCGACCAGCTCCGACGCGGCCCGCAAGTCCAGACCCTTCGCGGATGCCAGATCCATCGTCGCTTTTGTTGCGGCCTTTAGCGCATCCGTTGACATGCCGTAAGTCTGGAGGTTCGCCATCGTGGCCAGGGTAACCTCGTCACCGTATTTAGTGATCTGTTGCTGGGCCGAGGCGTATTTCTTCATTTCCTGGTAATTGGCCCGGGTATAGGTTCCGGCGTTCCCCATAGCCACGGCCAGCTTCATCTCCGCAGATTCTTGCTCCATGAACGCGCCGATGCTCTGTTTCGCGATGGCCACCGCCGCGGCA
>CAZHOF010000032.1:2670-6542 GCA_964534105.1 uncultured Candidatus Saccharibacteria bacterium | reverse complement strand
CTGATATCTACTTTTTCAAAATCGTCGTAAGAAATCATTATTCGTTTGAATCACCGAGATATTGAAACCGTGGCGTCTCTTTCCCGTTAACTTCCACCCTTTCCAAAAACATCTCAAGCGGACGCGCCCACAATTCACGGCTCCCATACAAAGCGCGGTATACAACCATCTCTTCAAATGTCTCACTGTGCCGCGCTACCCCGATTACTTCGTATTCCTTACCTTTATAGTGATAATACTTCCCTAACGGTACTTTATTATTCTCCATCATCTATATTGATCCATAACGCTCGATTATTGAGTAGCTCCTTGAAATAGGAATCCACATTATCTAATTGCAACACCTCCTCCCAGGTATACCATCGATACAGGTCGTGCTCGGACAGATCTAACTTCACCTCCCCATCGGCTTTCCCGAAGTACGTCAGGCGAACAACATGGTAGCCCGGCTTTTCCAAAATATCCTGTGCTGCAAGAAGTTTTGGGGCACCTTCTAGTAGTTCCAATCCCGTCTCCTCAAAAACTTCCCGTTGCAGATTTTCCAATAAGGTTTTACCGGCATCAATCCGACCACCCGCAATATCCCACACCCCTCCCATTCCCGGATATTTCTCCGAAGATCTCCGCAATAAAAGGTACTGATTATTCTTATTCTTGAGAAGGACTTTCACCCCGACCTGTAGAAGAATGTTGTTTCTCATAACTTCTTTTTCCTATATTCCTAATAGTAAACTTTTTTTTCAGCCTTCGGTAGATTCTATCTCCATTCCTCAAACCATTGACTTAAATTATACATTATGATATAATCTCGATAGAACATCGAGACATCGCGCTTAGGAAAGGAGAGTGTGGAATGGAAATGGTGATGGCAGCTCCCCTCTGGCACGTCGTTCTCATCTCATTCAGGCCGGAAGCCCCGGAAACGGCCAAACAGGAGGTCTACGACCGCTACCAGACCCTGGACGAGGACTGCGGTGGAAGAAACGCCGGCATTCTTTTCTGGGAAGTCAAACACAACCTCGACCCCCGGAAAAACGTCCACTTCGTCGAGATCGCGATTTTCGAAGACGACGCGGCCTTGCAGAGATTCCGCGCGCATCCAAAGCACAAGGAGCTCACGGACATCCTGCGCGAAGTGGCTGACTGGTGGGTTGGTGATATCCCCGCCGACCTTCTTCCTTCCGGCACATAACAGCGCTAACAACCCAATAAAGAGCCCTAACCGTTCGCGGTGCGGGTTCTTTTCTTCTCATCTTATTTCCTCCTAACTATTATGTTTTTCAGACTTATTCCGGCGCGTGCAGTGATTTTTTTGCTTTCCCGATCATTTCCTTAATTAATTTCTCTTTCTTGGCTGTATAAATTCCCCTTATACCAGCATACTTCCTTACTAGTTTTTCCTTCAAGAGGGAGTACGTTCTTGCTGCACCTTTATGCTTACGAAGATAATCTCTAAATAAAATCATATCTTCAGCATAACCACTGCCAACTTCTCCGACGTGAAGATAATGTGTTCGTTTCTCCTCGGGACCCTTAGTAAAAAACAATCTTCCTTTCTTCGTATCGTTTTTCTTAATCTCGTAGCCTATTTCTCTTAGCTTTTTCCCGCGACGCTTTGTTTTCTGAAGCGACTGAACGATGAGAGCAATATCTACGATCGGTTTGGCCAGTATCCCGGGAATAGCAGTACTCCCGACGTGTTGAATATCGAGAGCATCCTTACCAAAAATCTTCTTTATCTTTTTCGCTTCACGCCTAAAACCCTGTTTCCATTTAGGGTTATACCTGAACAATTCCACCGTGCCACGCTTCAGTCCAATTATAGATTTGGGATTCTTATTTCCCATGACACTTCTTATACTTCTTCCCCGACCCGCACCAGCAGGGATCGTTACGACCGATATTTTTTGCTTGCGGCGGGGGCGGAGTTTTTCGTTGGGTTGGACGATTCTGGATTGACTCCAGATCAATCGAGAAAACCTGAAAAATGGTGCTCCAAAGGAGTTCCGCAAAATGCAGGTCAAGCTGCCGGTACAAATCACGAGCTTCCCGGCGATATTCGACAATGGGCTCATGCTGACCGTAAGCCCGAATATTCACGGAATCCCGCAAACTTTCCAAGCTCTCCAGATGTTCCATCCAGAGCGAGTCCAAAAGACGTGTCATGTGCTGCCCAACAAAATGCGCCCGTTTCGGGTCGAGCGTATCAGGAATCTCTTTGAACTGGGTCTTTAGTTTTTCAATTAATTCCCGCGTCTTCCCGATCTGCTCCTTGTTTTCCTCACGTGGAAGCGCTTGTACCCTTTCCTCAAGGGTGGTGATATAACCTTCAAGCGTCTCCCGAAGAACCGGCAAAATCTCTCCCCGCTCTCCCGACTTCAATAACTCGGTACGCCTGCGATAAAGAGCGGTACGTTGCTTATTCAACACGTCATCAAAATCAAGAAGATGGCGCCGAATATCGAAGTTCATTCCTTCCACTTTCTGCTGCGACTGATTAACGGCACGGGTAACCATCTTCGATTCTATGGGAACGTTTTCGGGAAAATGAATCGATTCCATAAGACGCTTGATGCGGTCGCCGCCGAAAATTCTCAAAAGTTCATCCTCAAGGGAAAGGAAAAATTGCGTCGAGCCGGGGTCGCCCTGCCTACCGGAACGTCCGCGCAACTGGTTATCAATACGGCGAGCTTCGTGGCGCTCCGTCCCGATAACGTGCAATCCCCCCGCGTCCCGCACCTTTCTAGCCGCCTCGGGATCGGGAGGGTTTCCTCCAAGCACAATATCCACGCCGCGTCCGGCCATGTTAGTCGCAACCGTAACGCCTCCTAAACGCCCCGCCTGCGCGATAATCTCCCCTTCCCGCTCGTTATTCTTTGCATTCAATACCTCATGACGGATACCCGCTTGAGCGAGATAGGAAGAAATAACTTCGTTATTACTGATTGACGTGGTACCGATCAAAACCGGCTGTCCCTTTTCATGGCGTTCTCTAACGGCGGCAGCCACAGCCTTGTATTTTCCGTCTTTCGTCCGATAAATGGCATCGGAGGCGTCTTTGCGAACCATAGGTTTATTCGGCGGAATACTCACCACATCAAGGTCATATACCTTATGAAATTCCTCCGCGGAGGTCTGCGCCGTACCCGTCATTCCTCCGATTTTTCCATATAAGCGGAAATAATTCTGGATGGTAATCTGTGCATGAGTCCGGTTCTCATCTTTAATGAGGACGCCCTCCTTCGCTTCGATTGCCTGATGCAACCCCCCCGAATATCTCCTTCCCTGGAGTGTCCGTCCGGTAAATTCGTCAACGATAACAACCTCGCCGCTTCTCACGATATAATGCTTATCCCGCTCAAAAAGTGTCTTCGCCTTCAAGCTTTCCTGTAAGAAATGTACCAAGCGCGTGTGTTCCGAATCAAAAAGATTCTTCAAACCGAGCGCGTGCTCAACCTTTTCGATTCCGGCATCGGTGATATTTACCACGCGGAGCTTCTCATCAACGAGATAATCCTCCTCGGGGGTAAAATGATCAACGATCTTTGCGAACGTTTTGTAATATTCACTCGACTGCGCATCCGGAGCCGCGATAATAAGCGGGGTTCGCGCCTCGTCAATCAAGATACTGTCCACCTCGTCGATAATGGCATAATGGTATGAACGTTGTACGCGCTCTTCCGCCCGAACTGCTAAATTATCGCGCAGATAATCGAAACCGAACTCATGGTTCGTACCGTACGTAACGTCTGCTTGATATGCTTCTTTTCGCGTAATCGGACGGAGAAACTGCTCAAGGACCCGGAAGCTCCCCATAGTGTCACGCTCTTCATCAAGGGATTTCGAAACCTCCTCGGGAATGAATGAAGGAT
>CAZHOF010000032.1:0-2570 GCA_964534105.1 uncultured Candidatus Saccharibacteria bacterium | reverse complement strand
GTGTCACGCTCTTCATCAAGGGATTTCGAAACCTCCTCGGGAATGAATGAAGGATCATAAAGAAAGGCGGCATCATGAACAATGCAGGAAACGGAAAGACCTAAGAAATGATAAATCTGCCCCATCCATATTGCGTCACGCCGTGCAAGGTAATCATTCACGGTAACCACATGCACGCCTTTTCCCGTAAGTGCATTCAAATAGATAGGGCCCGTGGCGGCAAGCGTCTTTCCTTCTCCAGTAAGCATTTCGGCGATCTTCCCCGTATGAAGCACGATTCCCCCGATAAGCTGGACGTCAAAGTGACGCTGTCCCAATGTGCGGCGACTTACCTCGCGAACCAAAGCAAACGCCTGTGGAAGAATGCTCTCTAAAATCTCCTTATCTCCATCTTGGACGCGCGACCGAAGCTCGGCCGATTCGGTTTTAAGTTCCTCGTCGGAAAGTTTTTGGAGCCGAGGTTCGTGAGCGCCAATCTCTGAAACGATATGTTCGAAGCGCCGCAACGCCCCACCGCCGAATAGGCGAGAAAAAAAATTCATAAATAAACAATGCAGCGACCGTGTGAGCGACTATGGTGGTGACCCGTCTCCAACCCAGCAAAAGGATTCGCGGCGGACGGGCCTCGGCCTCTCCTCTAGGTTTTAGGAGCTGCCACGGTGGTGACCTCCATTTTTTATTTAGTGAATGAGTACGCAACCCGTAGCAGCTCCTAAAACCCACAGTAACTATAAAAAGGTATGCAACTCATAGCTGCTCACACAGCCCCTGCCTACAGTTATAAGCATAGACAAATAAAAAGCGGGGAGCAAGTATGCATCGGCTCATCTATACGTGAGCCGATATTCGGTATAAAAAACCTCCTCCCCAACCAAAGTTGGGGAGGAGGATGAAGTCAGATTTTCCTTAGATTTCCCTGCAAATCCGAGGACTTATAGAGATAAGGAAAACCGATTACTCATTCACAAACGCATTATACTCCAACATTTCGAAAAAGTCAATATTTCTTGACTATTTCGACTTAAAAAGGTAAAAGAGAGAAAGAACTTTCGCATTTCTATTCACAAGGAGGAGAGTATGTATGAAGTAGACAAACTTCAGCATCTAGGCGAGATTATCGGAAAAGATCTCGCCGGGTTCCGGCTCGCTCCCGTTTTCTGGCTTGAGCTTGAGCATGGATGCATGGGCAACTTCCCGGCGCTTATCGCTGGAAGCCGTGAGATCATCTTTACCTCGGACAGGAGCACGCTTCGTGTCGTCTGGGGTGAGCTCCCCCGAAAATCCGCGAAGATCAGAAGTCAGTTTGCGCTCGTGCATCAGCAGTCGGGCATCGCTTTCCCTCTTTATGCCGTTTTGACGGGTGAGGTGGAAGCAGAAGAGATGACACCCATACACATCCGTTCCAAGGAGGACTTAGAACGGATGATAAGTCACACGAAGGAGCCGTTCGCGTGGGCTCCGGGATTGATTGACTTTGAAGACAAGTCAATGACAAGAGATCCGGACTTCGGCTGCTAGTATATCAAAGAAGACACGATCATTGTGTCTTCTTTTTTTTACTTCTCCTCTTCCGGGCTCTCTAGAGAAATCGGGGTTACGCCTCCGGACTCTCCGGTAATGCGTAAAATATCCTTGTCCATCTTCCCAAACTCGCGATAGGTACTGTTATAAGCATTAACCGTTGTGCCAAGATGCCCCCCAAGTTTTTTGAGATATTCCTCGTAGGATCGCAGATGTTTGTGTAACGCTTCAATATTTTTCCGAATCTCTTTCGCGGACTCTTCGATTTTGAGCGCTCGCAAACCTTGGAGGACGGTTTGGAGATATGCAAGAAATGATGTGGGTGAAACAATAATCACCCGCTTTTCTTTGAAAGCGTATTCTATGAGATCACGGGTGTTTACCTTAACCGCGCCGACCTGCGCCACGAGAAGATCGTAATAAATCGCTTCGTGTGGTATGAACATAAAAGCAAACTCCATAGTCCCCTCACTCGGCTTGATGTATTTTGAGGTTTCATCAATGCGGTTTTTGAGGTCCGCCTTAAATGTCTTTTCTAACCGCTCCCGTTCCGCTGGATTCTTTTCCACAGCAAGCTTATTATAATTTTCGAGCGAAAACTTTGAATCAACGGGAATGATTTTATCTTTCACGAAAACAACGGCGTCAACAATCGTGCCGTCCTTAAATCCGTGCTGCATCTCGTAGCTCTCCGGAGGCAGAACATTCTTCAAAAGCGTCTCCAGATAATACTCACCTAGAATACCGCGCTGCTTCGGATTCTTTAAAACATCCTGGAGCGATTGGAGCTGATCGGCAAAATTCACCACCTGGCGATTAGTTTCATCAAGTTTGGTCAGTTTCTCCGTAACGTCACGGATAATTTTTGCTGACTCACCAAACTGATTCTGAAAAAAACGTGTTGATTCTCCCAATTTGGAATCCAGCGTCCGGTTCAATTCGTTCACCTGATTCTGTAGGAGAGAAAAGGCCTGATCGTCTCTCCCCCGCTCCCCCATTCTACGTATAAAAAAAACAACGACGACAAAGCCGATAAGCACTACCAAAAG
>CAZHOF010000031.1:2399-6542 GCA_964534105.1 uncultured Candidatus Saccharibacteria bacterium | reverse complement strand
CGTGCGAAACGCAGATACACCGGCCCCCATAGTTTTGCCGCCGCTTCCGTTGCTTTTCTCGCCTCCAAAGCATCACAGGGAACGATCACTCGCATATTAGGCATCGCGCGCATTGTTGCAATATCCTCAATCGCCTGATGCGTTGCTCCGTCGGGACCAACGGAGATGCCCGCGTGATGGCCTGCAATCTTCACATTCGCATCATTGTACGCAATCGTTGTACGGATCTGCTCCCAGTTCCTCCCCGGAGAAAATGTTGCGTACGAAGCGATGAAAGGAATTTTTCCCGAGATACCCAATCCTGCGGCGATCGTTGCCATGTTTTGTTCGGCAACCCCGATCTCAAAAAAACGTTCTGGAAATGTTTTTGCAAAGCTTTCCGAGCGTGTTGATTCGGCAAGATCGGCGCAAAGTACAACCACATTCTTGTTTGCTCCTGCGCGAACAACGCCTTCTCCGTATCCGTCGCGGATGGCTTTCATCTCAACGTCTTCATCAAACAGTTTTTGATTCAAATGGGCTTTTTCTTTTTTCATATTACATATGCTCGCTTTGGATGCGTCCTCCCAAAGTACGTAATTCCTTGAGCGCTTTATCTGCTTCTTCAGGAGAAGGAGGTTTCCCGTGCCAGCGGAAATCACGCTCCATAAAACTTACCCCTTTTCCTGGAATAGTATGCGCGATGATCGCCGTCGGCCGTTCATATACCGCTTCCGCCTCGCGCACCGCATCCACGAAATCAGCGAGATTGTGTCCGTTTACTTCGAGCACGTGCCAGCGAAATGCTTCATACTTCGCTCGAAGCGAATCAAGTGGCATAACATCCTCGGTGAAACCGTCAATTTGTATATTATTGCGGTCAACCACAACGGTAAGATTATTCAGGCGGTTCTTGCCTGCGAACATGACTGCTTCCCACCAATTGCCTTCCTGATGTTCACCGTCTGATGAAAGACAAAACGTTCGGTATTTCTTTCCGTTGAGCTGCGCTGCAAGCGCCATGCCGATTGTCTGGGAAAGGCCGGATCCTAGCGGCCCCGATGTTGTCTCGATGCCGGGCAAGCTTCCCCGATGTGGATGGCCCTGCAGGCGCGAGTTTAGCTTGCGTAATGTCTTGAGTTCTTCAATGGAAAAATATCCTGCATATGCCATAGCCACGTACTGTACCGGGCAAATGTGGCCGTTTGAGAGTATCAACCGGTCACGATCCGGCCAATCTGGTTTCCTTGGATTGTGGCGTAAGATGTGAAAATAAAAAGCGGTAAAAATGTCGGCCATGCCGAGAGACCCCGCTGAGTGTCCCGATCCCGCCTCAAGAAGCGTGGTGATAATTGTTTCCCGAATACGATTTGCGAGTTCCTCTAGTTGTTTTAGTTTGTCTTCGTGCAGCGGTTCCATAGATATACTCCTTCATTATACCTTAGAAGGTGTAAATCCCAAGTTTCTTTCCGCGAATAATCAGGAACGTCGCCGCGTCTTGAGAGCAGCTTCTAATAACCCAACAAAAAGCGGATGCGGCCGCAAAAAACGAGAGGTAAATTCCGGGTGCGCCTGCGTCGCCACGAAAAAGGGGTGGCTCGGCAGTTCTATGAATTCCGCGAGACGTGCGTCCGCAACCGCAACTCCGGAAAATACCATTCCGTTTTTTTCCAGCGTTTCGTGGTATTCCGGATTTACCTCATACCGGTGCCGATGCCGCTCAATAACCCGACTTGATCCGTACAATTTCGAAACCAAAGATCCCTTGCGCAGCTTCGCCTTCCAGCCGCCAAGCCGCATCGTGCCTCCAAGGTCTTTCACCGCTTTTTGCTCCGCTAAGAGATCGATAACAGGGTGCGGTGTTTTCGCGTTAAATTCCGTACTTTGTGCTCCCTTCAATCCGCACGCGTTCCTTGCAAATTCAATCACCGCCATTTGCAAACCCAAGCAGAGACCCAAGAAAGGGATGTTTTTCGTTCTGGCTATTTTAATTGCCTCGATCTTCCCCTCAATTCCGCGCTTGCCGAATCCCCCGGGAACAACAATGGCTTTCACGCAGTTTAATTTTTTCCGTACGTCATCATGCTCACTGTCCACATGCACGATCTCCGCCTTCACGCCCAAACTTCCTGCGGCAATGGTTATTGATTCTTCAACAGAAAGGTATGCATCGTCGTGCTCGGTGTATTTTCCGACGAGCGCAACGGGGATTGTTTTCTTCGCACGGCGCATCTTCCGGACCGCGCGCGTCCATTCCTGCAGGTCTCTTTTTTTCGGCTTGAGTTCCAAGCGTGTCATAATCGCATCATCCAGCCGCGCTTTTTTAAAGTTTATCGGGACCTCGTAAATCGTCTTTACGTCCAGCGCTTCAACGACGTGAGCGGGCGGTACGTTAGTGAACAGGGAAATTTTTTCACTGTTTTCCTTGGTAAGTGGGCGTTTACAGCGAACAATGAGGAAGTCCGGCTGGATGCCGCGTTCGCGCAACAGCATCACCGATTGTTGAATTGGCTTCGTCTTCGCTTCATCGGAAGGGAAAATGTAATCGATTTTCACTACGTGCATGAACGCAACCCGGTCACTCCCGTATTCTCGGAGCATCTGCCGGGCGGTTTCCAAAAACGGTTCCGCTTCGATGTCTCCAACCGTCCCGCCGATTTCAACAATCACAACGTCGGCATGATTTTCCCGGGCAACGTTTTCAATTCTCCTTTTGATTTCCCCTGTGATGTGCGGGATGATCTGGATTGTTTTTCCCAGAAAATCTCCCTGACGCTCAAGCCGCAGCACTTGGTCATATACCGATCCGGTCGTGAAATTAGAACTCTTCTTCAGATTCAGGCCGATGAAGCGTTCATAATGTCCGATGTCCAGATCCGTTTCTGCGCCGTCTTCGGTAACAAAAACCTCACCGTGTTGGTAAGGATTCATCGTTCCCGCATCCTTATTGAGGTAGGGGTCAATTTTTACGGGGATGATAGAGAGTCCCCGTGATTTCAAAAGCAAACCGATGGTCGCAACGCTGATTCCCTTGCCGATCCCCGAAACAATCCCTCCCGTAACGAAAATGATGCGTGTTTCCTTTTTCTTCATAGTGTGGCTTTTTCTAATTTGCGAAAGGCCCGTGCCGGATCGTCGTGATTAAAAAGAAAGGATGAGGAAACGGCGTATTCCACCCCGGCCCGTTGAACCTTTGCAACCGTCTCGGGGTTCATGCCTCCATCCGCCCCTATCGTAACATTCCTCAATTCATTCCGTAAAGCGCCCATTATTTCCAATGCCTTCTCATCAAAACGCTGCGCTGAAAACCCCGGGCGGACCGCGAGCACCAGCACGTTTTTTGCGCTTATTTCCCGTGCGAATGGAATAACATCTTCGAGTTTTGTTTCCGTGGTAACTACTATGCCAATTTTATCTCCGTACTCTTGTACTAATGTCGCGATCTTTTCACGTTCCGGAATATCAAAGTGTATAAATACTCCGTCTGCGCCTTCCGTTAACCATTCCTTCGCGCGTCGAACGGGGTCTTGTACCATGCAGTGTACTCTGATGCGAACTTCGGGAAGAAGACGATCCCGCAACCGGAATACCGTCCGGAAATCCTCAATGGTGTGCATCGGGGTGAAAACGCCGTCGGAGATATCAAGATGTACTAACGGGTTCTTGTGAAATTCAGTTTCTTTGAAAAGGGTGCGGAGTACTGCGAAGCGATTTTCAAGGCATTGTTCATCGGCGCAATTTACTCCCGGAATTATTTTCATACTCGCTATCCCCTTTTCCCCGAAAGTTCGTCTTCGATGAGGGCTATTTTTCGGATTCTCCCTCGGTGTCGTTCTTCTCCTGAAAACGGGGTTTCAAGCCAGGTCATCACGATTTTCTTCGCGTTTTCTTCTTTGAGATAGTTCGCTCCAAGCGCCAGCATGTTCGAATCATCATCGTTTCTGCTGTCGAATGCCTGATCGGCGCCTCCTGCAAGCGCACACCGAACCCGCGGAAATTTGTTCGCAACCACATCGGCTCCCACTCCCGATCCGCATAATACGATACCCCTGCCCATCTCGGGATTTTTACTTACCTTCATAGCAACCTCCTTTATGTAGTCGGGGTAATCGTCCCCCTCTTCGTAGCTTGCGTTGCCCAGATCAGAAACGCTGTAGCCGGCAT
>CAZHOF010000031.1:0-2299 GCA_964534105.1 uncultured Candidatus Saccharibacteria bacterium | reverse complement strand
TCTTCCGTTGAATTTTGCGATTCCTCAAGAGCAATCAGGATCGTGCGCGTGAAATTTCCCTTTTCAAATCTCCAAACGCTCAGCTCCGTGCTGGTTTCCTCGTCGCTGTTTCCCCGTACGGCGCCAAAAAGCGCCGGATCCTGCGCGAACCCGTTTCCATTTTCCAAATTCGCAAATATGCCCGTGCTCCCTTCGCGGGGATAATTCGCTCCCAAACTTACCCCGAAGAGAAAGGGACGTTTCTCCACGACGTATTGCACGAGTTTCGCAAGGTCTTTGAGCGTTGAAACGTTTCGCGGCGAATTTCCCGTAACGTCAATGAAAACGGTGTTTTGCATTCCCAGTGCTTTCGCTTTTTTATTCATCTGGCCGGTGAATGCATCCGACCCGAGAAATCCTCCCAACGCCGAAGCCGCTGTTTTTGAGGATCGCATAAGAAGCGGATATAGCAGATCAAACCCGCGATATCGCGCTCCCACCGTGAAGGGAACTTCGTCCCGGTCATCGCGCATGTAGGCATGCAGGGTAATCGATTTTTCGAGGTTTACCACTTCGCTTGCGACTAGGGCTGTCATCAGATGCGTTACCTCACCGAGCGCAAACGGCGTATCCACGTTTTTCCCCACCACCATTTCCGAGGTATCAAGATCGGCGACGAGTACCACGTTTGCGGAAAGCTCCGGGATCGGGGTGCTTGATGCCGTTCCGGTAACCAGTGCAGGGTATGCGGCGCGGCGCTTCGCGTTTTCAAACACCAGAATCGGCATATCCGGACGGGCGAATTGATACACTATTTTCGCATCCTCCGTCGCCATACGAATGCATCCCCCGGAGTTTCCCGCGGGCAGCGGCGTGCCATCCTCGTAATACGGCCAGCCATGCAGAAAGAAATTTCCATAGAATTGTATTCCATATGGCATCCACACTTTGCTGATCGAAGAGAAATGATTCGCCGTTTTGTTTCCCACCGCATAGATTCCCGTGGAGGTTTCCCAAAAGCTTCCTTCTCTTCCCTTTGCTTTGAGCGGAAGGGTATCTATCGGCTTTCCGGTATCATACAACGTGATTTGCATTGCGCTTAGATTCACGTCAATAAAATCTTTTTCTCCCTGAATCAAATTTTGTCTCGCCTCCGCAACCGCCTCCGCCTCCGAATTCTTCACGTCGCTGGCATCCAGGAATGAGGAGTTGGAATCAAGAGAATAGAAAACAACCGGGGCCTGCCCGGAACGCGCTGCAAGCTCCTGGTTTTTCACGAACAACCAAAAGATTCCGATTCCCAATATTACCACCAGGCATCCCAGTACGGCCACAACAAGAAGGTCGAATCTTCGTGCAAACATCGCACGTATTATAATTCCTAATGAGTTCTCAAGCAAAAAATGTGTTTTTTTTGCTTGAAACGAATGACGGAATTTCAAGAAACGCCGTAGCATTTCTTATAATTCCTAGCGAGTCATCAGGCAAAAAAGGATTTTTTGTAAGAGGTGAGCGACGGAATTACAAGCGATTCACGTTCTATCGGATAGTGTCGTGTAATCCGAGTTGTGCGACATCTACGGCAACACAAACTCTGGCTGGAAAAATGTATTGATTGCAACAGGAATCATGTGTACTGTCTCGATTTTTCCATTTTTCGCGATAACTTCGAGCGCTGCACCACGCATCGTTTCCCCGCTGAAATTCTGGTCAAAAACGAAATTCCCCAAGCTAAACGCAATCCAGCCCTCTCCGTAGGTTTCTGTTTCCTGCACAACATGCGGATGTCCACCAATCACAAGATCAGCGCCACTATGTATGAGCGCTCTTCCCAGTTCCCGTTCGGCCGCTCGGGCTTTTGTTTCATATTCCACTCCCCAGTGCATCAGCACCGTGAGAATGTCGGCGCGTAGAGCGGCATCTTTTACTATTCTTTGTATTTCGGAAAGATTCGCGCTGCTTATCCCAGGCATTTCTCCGCTTGCTTCAAGACCCTCCGGATAGAGTGTTGTAAACGACAAGAAGCCGAATGTCGTGTTCCCGCGGCGCATTATCACCACATCATTCGCTTCTCCTTCGTTTTTTCCCGCGCCAACCGGTTGAATACCCGCCTCGTTAAGGAACGTGATAGTGTCTTCCAGTCCTTCCCGTCCATAATCCCAGATATGATTGTTTGCAATTGACATTACGTCGAACCCTGCAAATACAAGTCCCCGTATGACATCGGGGCTCATGCGGAAAGAATAAATACTCCCTTTCTTTTCCCCGCGATTTGAAATCGGCCCCTCAAGGTTGCCAATCGTAATGTCGGCTTCCTCCA
>CAZHOF010000030.1:0-6608 GCA_964534105.1 uncultured Candidatus Saccharibacteria bacterium | reverse complement strand
TTTCCCAAATCCGGACCCTTATCAAAAAGGGGTATGCTTATGAGATTCCCGGAAGCGGTTGGTACTTCGATATCGCCCGATTCAAGGATTACGGGAAGCTTTCGAGACGAACTGTTGCACAGGCTGAAGACGCCATCTCTCGGGTTGACGAAGCGCATGCGAAACGGAATAAAGGCGACTTTACGCTCTGGAAATTCGTTTCCGTTCCGGAGCATCTGGGGAAAAAGAGGGATTATTCCCGGGTTATTATAAACAGCGAGCCGGCGTGGAATACTTCCCTCGGCTGGGGACGTCCTGGGTGGCATATTGAAGACACCGCTATCTCCGAACACTTTTTCGGACCGCAATACGACCTCCATGGAGGGGCTCATGAGCTTACGTTTCCCCACCACGAAGCCGAGATCGCCCAACAGGAAGCTGCCTCGGGCAAAAAACCGTTCGTAAAGACATGGATGCACACCGGGCTTTTGCGCATCAACAATGAAAAGATGTCTAAAAGTTTAGGGAACTTCGTTACGATAAAAGAATTCCTTGAGCATCATCCCGCGCTTCTCCTCCGGTGGCTTATTCTTTCTCACCATTACCGATCTCCCGTTAACTATACCGAAAAAACGCTTCAACAGGCCGAGGATTCCTTGCGTTCCCTTACTTCTTTCCTGGCCCGACTTCATTTTATTGAAGAGCACGCACCACACATTTCAGGACGCATTTTCCCGCAGATAATCTTCGAGCGCTTTGAACGATCTTTTCATGCTTCTCTAGAGAACGACTTCAACACCGGTGCTGCATTTGCGGAGATATTTTCATTCATTGACTCTCTTCATAAAAAAATCTGGAATTGCTCGCGGGGAGAGGCAAAAAAAGCGCGACTGCTTATTACCCGGCTTCTCAAATCGCTTGGCATTACTATTCCTATATCCCGTCTTCCCCAATCCATTAAGCAGGAGCTCAAGAAACGGGAGTTATGCAGAGATAATAAACAGTTTGTGCAGGCAGACAGCTTGAGAAAAGAGCTTCTTGCGTTAGGATATGAAGTAGAAGACACACCACTCGGACCTTTCGCGTGGAAACAGACATGGCAACAACGAAAGAATTAAAACTTCCTCCACAAGATATTGATGCCGAACGGTCGGTACTCGGCGCCCTCATGCTGGACAAGAATGCGGTGATTAAGATCACCGATATTCTGACCGCGGATGATTTTTATCATCCCACCCATCGTTTCATCTACGAGGCGATTGAGGATCTTTTCAGTCATGGAGAACCTATCGATATTCTCACCGTTTCGGACAAACTAAAATCAAAAAAGCACCTCAAGGAAATCGGGGGTGCCGATTATCTCACTGAACTCGTTTCAAGCGTTCCTACCTCCGCGCATATCGAACACTACGCTAATATCGTTCGAGAGAAACGGGTACGCCGCGATCTTATTAGTGCTTCGTCCGAGATCAGCGAGGAAGCGTTTAACCGGCATGAATTTGAAGATTTACTTGATCTCATCGAACAGAAAATATTCGGCATTTCCCAACGATCCCGCACGCAAAAATTCGTTTCCGTCAGAGAAGAGCTCCCGGCGGCATATGAGCGGCTCGAAAAACTGCACCGCGGCGACAAGGACACGCTGCGCGGCGTTCCCACAAATTTCACCCAGCTCGATTCTCTCCTCTCGGGACTTCAGAAATCAGACCTTATCCTCCTCGGCGCACGTCCTTCTTACGGTAAAACAGCCCTTGCGCTTGATATTGCCCGCCAGGCCGCCCTTTCGGGACGTTCTGTCGGCGTTTTTTCGCTCGAAATGTCCCGGGAGCAGGTCACCGACCGCATCATCGCCGCTCAGGCGCAAATCCCGCTCTGGCGGCTCCGTACCGGACGCCTGAATGATGATCTTGAGTTCTCTCTTGTGCAACAGGCGCTTGATGAGCTCTCAAAAGCAAATATGTTCATTGACGACACTCCTTCTCCCACAACGCTCCAGATGCGGTCAATGGCACGGCGTCTTCAGATTGAGCACGGTCTTGATCTTATCATTGTTGACTACCTTCAGCTTGTTCAGCCGCGCACCTCAAACGATAACATCGTGCAGCAAGTTACCGAAATTTCGCGCGGCCTCAAGACCCTTGCGCGCGAACTCAACGTTCCCGTCCTTGCGCTTTCACAGCTTTCCCGGGACGTGGACAAACGCGAGGTGAAAATCCCCCGTCTCTCCGACCTTCGCGAGAGCGGTTCTCTGGAACAGGACGCTGACGTCGTGCTTTTCATTCATCGCAAGGATCGTACGCAGTCCGATCTTCCCGAAGAAGAACAGAACCTTGTGGAAATTATTATCGCAAAGCATCGCAATGGCCCCTTAGGAACGGCGCAGCTCCGCTTCGATCCGGAAAAAGTCACTTTCCGCAACATTGATAAATATCACGACGATCAGCCCGAAGGCTCCGCATAATCATCATGCTTCCGAAACCGATCCAGGACTTTATCGATCTGTTCTCCAAACTTCCCTCCATCGGCCCGCGGCTTGCAACGCGGCTTGCTTTTCATATTATCTCCCTCGGAAAGTCGGAACGCTCCGCGCTTGAAGAGGCGCTCCGCGGTATTCACTCGTTGGATCGGTGCGATCGCTGTTTTTTTCCCAAACTTCCCGACGAAAAGTTTTGCATTGTCTGCTCGGATGAAAAACGGGATGCGCGTACCGTTGCTTTCGTTGAGAAAGAAACGGACCTGCTTTCGCTCGAACGCACCGGAAAATTCCGCGGCGTTTATCTTGTTCTGGGAGAACTCCCGGAGCGCGGCGTTGTTGAGCCCTTTCAGAAACTCCGACTCCAACGCTTTAAAAAGTACGTCCAGGAGTATCTTGACGGGAATCTTGATGAAATCATCCTTGCGCTTACGCCAAACACCTTCGGTGACTTCATGGAGGAGCTAGTGCGCCAGGAATTCGGGTCTATGACAAAACGCATTACGCACCTCGGGCGCGGCATTCCTACCGGAGGCGAAATCGAGTTCGCCGACGAGGATACTCTGGGAAGCGCACTGGAACGGAGAAGCGAGTAACCATAAATGACTCACCCGGGTGAGTCATTTATGGTTACTAGAGGTTTTTTACCGATCCCCTCTATACTTTTGTAACCGAAACTGCGGTTCGCGTTTGGCGGTGTGTTTTTTTCTTCCGATACCGGGTCTTTGAATGATAGCGGAATACAATCTGCTTTTTACCGCGCTTTTCTTCAATGACGCTGACCTCGACCGTCGCGCCTTTGATATAAGGTGTCCCGATTTCCGTTTTTCCGTTCTCTTCCTTGAGGAGCACCTTGTCGAAGACGACGGTTTCTCCGGGTTTTGCGCCTAAGCGCTCAAGGAGTACTTTGTCGCCCTGCTTCACCTTATATTGTTTTCCGCCAGATTCGATAACTGCAAACATAATAGAGATAGTAGTTGTTTTTTAAAACTAATGCCCGCCAACCATGGCGGACATTAGCCAGGTAGGTCGTCCTGCACCCACAGGAACCGACGTACCCTATAGTAACGCTATTTTGACCGATCGCGCAAGCGCTCCATCAAAGAAGCTGCGTAATCCTTACCTCCAAGCCCAAATGCAATACCTCCCGCAATGGCAAGCATTGCAACGAAGCCCGTGACTAAGGCGTTGATGATGGAGACGGCAATCTTAAGCTGCGAAAGCGCCGCCAAGAGGCCGAATACTACCACTGACCACCATGCGAGGGCTCCGAGGAAGTGTGCGGCGTGAAGCTTTGCGCTTTTTACCGATGCTTTGACGAGGTGCCTCAAGAAGTTTGCAACCACGACCGAAACAAGCATGATAAGCGCCGCGATGATCACATTCGGAATGTAGAGAACCACTTCGCGGAGGAAGTTCGAGAGCGAGTACAAACCGAGAATATCCGTTGCTGCGAGCAAGAATACGATTACTAAAAACCAATAGAATAGTCGCCCGAAAAACCTCCCGCTGTTCATTGCAATGCCAGCTCGGTCAAAGTATTCCTGAAGACCAAGGCTACGCAACGCACGATCCAGCCGAATAAGGTTCACCACACGCTCAACGAGTGCCCCAATGCCTGCGGCAACAAGCAAGCCGATAAGAAAAACAATAAGCGCGCCGATAATGTTCGCGAGCACGCCTATTGCCCCAACCCACAAACCTTGGAGTGAGCTTATTACTACCGATGTCCAATCTTGAATAACCATGAACGTGTTCCTCTTTTTTCTATCGACCTTTGTTTCTTAAATATGCAGGAATATTGTACCATAAAACGGTATGTCATTCAAAGTAAACCTTCATTTTCACACCGCCGATGATCCCCGTGACACTGTCGCGTATTCCTTTGAGGAAGCCATTGAGAGAGCTGCTCGATTGGGATTTCACGCACTTGCGCTTTCCTGTCATGAACGCGTTATTTCCAAGGAACACTATGTAACCCATGCGGCAGCCCGGGGTATTCTCCTTATTCCCGGCGTGGAGCGGGATATCGAGGGGCGGCACGTGGTCATTTTGAATGTAGACCGCTCTATCGAGCAGGTAGCTACCTTTACCGAGCTTGCTCGTTATAAATCTTTACATCCCGATATCTTCATCCTTGCCCCCCACCCCTATTTTCCAGGGGATTCTTCGCTTATGGAGCTCTTCAAGCCCCATATCGCGCTTTTCGATGCCGTCGAACTTTCCTGGTTTTATGCAAAACATTTCAATCCGTTCAACCGGAGGGCTGAGCGGGTTGCTAAGACACATCATTTGCCGGTCATAAGTACCTCGGATACGCACGATCTCCGCTGGCTTGACACTAATTACGCCCTTGTTGATGCAGAGGAGAAAACATCCGCATCCCTTTTTCGCGCTCTCCGCGAAGGGCGCTTTCGCAACGTATCTCTTCCCCGCTCTTTTATGCGGGAGATACTTCCGCTCGCGGGTCGCATTCTTTGTGAAAGAATGCTCCGGTTTGTAAAACGCAAGAGCGGCGCTCCGATGCGTCGCCCTACCTAAGTCACGTTTTTGCGAGCAAGAGTTAGCCGGTGTGATTTAATCGCTTCAGGAGAGAAAGATCCCGTTCCCGTAGTTGTCCTAAGACGCGCATCTCCGGATCAATTGCGATGGTCTTTCCCAGGTACTGACCGGAAGTGTAATGAGGAAGCAGAACGTAGTCGGCTCCTTTGTCATACAACAGGTGGGCGTCTGCTTCGGTTTCCGCCCGAACGATTACTTTCGGTCGCTCCGGCACACTCGTTACCTCCTCAAGAAGGGCGAGATTATCCGATAAATCGGGGCTTGTCGAGATAAGCAGCTTTGCTTCGTCGATGTTCGCTTTCTCGAAAATGTCCGTGTCGGCAATATCACCGAAAATATAATCAAATCCCAGCGATTCAAGTTTTCGTGCAATTTCAGGATCGAATTCTATCACCAACAGGTCCTCTTTCCGCAGACTTAGGGCGATACTTTCGCCGGTTCGATGGAAACCGATAAGCACGATCGGCTTATGGAAATCCGCCTCCGGATCCCCTTCTGTTATACGCTTCCGCTCGAAGATAGAAAACCAACGGCCGAACCGTTTGAAGATGCGTTCCGCGTGAATAATGAGGTAGGTGGAGAGCGTAATGGTAACCACGCCAACCGCAGTGATGAGCGCCACGACGTTTTCCGTAATATGTCCCACCTTCAGACCCAGCGCTGCAAGAATAAGGCTGAACTCGGAGATCTGTGCAACCGTAACTCCCGCCATGAAGCTTGTTCTTTTGCGATATCCCATAATACCCATAATCGCGAGAACAATGAGCGGATTTCCGATGAGTACGAAAAGCGAGAGTGCAATAATGGGGACAAGGAGGCCTGAAAAATCGGAGAAAATGAGAGAAGACCCGAGAATCACGAAGAAAATGATGATGAAAAAGTCCCGCAGCGGCTTGATGCGGCTTGCGATCTGGTAATGTTCCGAGGAATTTGCGAGCGCAAGACCGGCGAGGAAACCGGCGATTTCGATCGAAAATCCGATCTTACTCACCGCCGCGGCAAGTACCAGCACCCAAGCTAAGCTGGTAAGGAAAAGAAGTTCCTGCGATCGTGCAAAACGATCAAATAGTTTTTTCAAAACCGACCTGCCGAGCCAGAGCAGTACCACAAAGAGTACAACACCCTTCCCTAATGTTATGAGGAGCGGGATTATCTTTATTCCCTCACCCGCCTGGATACCCGAAAGGGCGAGGAGCATTAAAATCGCCACAAAGTCCTGCACCAGAAGAAATCCGATGCTGATTTTTCCGTACAAGCTATTTAGATCTCTCTTATCGGAAAGGAGCTTTACGATGATAATCGTGCTCGAAAATGTAAGCGCTATGGCAATGTAGAACGACGAGATAAGACTGAATCCAAGCAGGAACGAGATGCCGAATCCGCCGAGCGTGGTAAAGACAATTTGCCCGATTCCTACCATGAGCGATGCCTTTCCCACAAGACGAAGCGAGGTGTAGTTGATCTCAAGCCCGACAAGGAAAAGCAGGAACATGATGCCGAGCTCGGAGAACACCTTGAAGGTTTCTCCTCCGGTGAGATGCAGAAAACCAAAATGCGCGATTACGATTCCGGTTGCGATATACGCAAGGATCGA
>CAZHOF010000029.1:5193-6695 GCA_964534105.1 uncultured Candidatus Saccharibacteria bacterium | reverse complement strand
ATTGTGGTAGCAATCATCGGGTTGCTTTCCTCGGTTGTTTTAGTTGGTCTGGGCGATGTGCGGAAGGATGCGCGGGACACGCGCCGCGTTTCCGACCTCCGGCAAATCCAGAACGCGTTGGAAATTTATTACACGCGAACCCAAAGTTACCCGGAAGATCTCTATACTGAAATTCCCAGCGCTCCTTATGACCCGCTCGTTGAACTGGAAACGGGGACATTGCTCCCGTATGCATACGAAAAAATTGACCAAAACACCTATCGAATCGGAGCTTGTCTTGAAGGTGACCGACCGAAGGGGATAAGTCATGTGACCGAAGACATCTATCCCGCAATTGAGAATTACGGATATTGCAACTGTTCGGACGAAGGTAACCTGGTGTACTGCGTGCAAAATTAAAACAACGAAATCATGCCGCCTGTTTTATTTTTTGGATTATTGTTTCTGCTCGGCATCGCCGTGGGAAGTTTTTTGAATGTCCTCATCCTCCGGTACAATCCGGAGGAAAAATTGTTCTCATGGAAGCGGCTCTCGGGACGCTCACACTGTCCGCATTGCCGCAAAACACTTACCTGGGTTGAGTTAATCCCCATAGCAAGCTTCCTGATACAGCGCGGGAAGTGCAAGGCGTGCAGAAAGCGCCTTACCATACAATATCCGCTCGTGGAGCTTGCAAGCGGGCTGGTGTTCGCCGGCATCCCGCTCTTTTTGAACTTGTTCTTCTCGATGCAACACGAAGCATTCGCCGCATTTCTTCTATCGTGGTGGTATTACCTCCTTATTGCGCTCTGGATCCTTGTGTTCGAAATCCTCATTGTAGCAACGGTTATTGATATACGTCATTTTGTGATTCCAAATGAACTGAATTTTGGACTTCTTATTCTTGGTATTGGCATAACAGCGATTATTGCAACGCATATGGAAGCAATCTCGGTGTTCCGTCTTTCGTTTTTAAAACACCTCTCGCTGCTTTTCAGCCCGTGGGAAAATGCGATTATTTTGCATACCGTAGGTGCGCTTGCAGGAGGCCTCGTATTCTTCCTTTTAAGCACATTGAGCCGCGGCCGGGCAATGGGTTTTGGGGATGTAAAGCTTGCCTTTGGTTTGGGTGCAATCTTCGGTTGGCCGGATATTGCAATGGCGATTATGCTCTCTTTCATTCTCGGCGGTTTATGGGGCTTTGGACTGATTGTGTCAGGTAAGAAAACATTGCGTGACAAGGTTCCCTTCGCTCCCTTTTTCGTGCTAGGGATTATCATAACGTTCTTCTTCGGATTTCAGCTATTAAGCAGTTACTTCCATCTGTTCAGCATCTGATTGGGCCGCTTTTATTAGCGTGACTTAAGCGGAAAGACATAAGCGATATCGTGAAGCGCTTGAAGTTCCGTCGCTCGTCCCAAAAACTGTGTTTTTGCTTAGCGACTCGCTAGGAACTATAATAAAAGGAGCATGAAGCTCCCTGTTTTTTTGCGGGAAATATCGAAACGAATCGAGGGATTTAC
>CAZHOF010000029.1:0-5093 GCA_964534105.1 uncultured Candidatus Saccharibacteria bacterium | reverse complement strand
TTTACTATCATTGAATCTCTTGTTGTGGTTGCGATAACGGTAATGTTGATGAGCGTATTCATCGGCTACTCACGGTCAAGCAACGATCAATTGGTGTTATTTCAAAATCAGGCCCGCGTGGTAGGAGCTCTGAACAAAGCAAAATCGCTTGCTGTCCAGCGACTGAACGTTCCGGAAGCGTGCGCGTTTGGCGTGTATTTTTCCGGACTCGCCCCGGGCTTACCGGAGAATGAGTTTATCCTTTTTCAGGACAATACGAGCGACGGAAATTGCCAAAGTAGCAATAAGGCCTTAGGTCAGTATGAGTCAGGTGAAGAGATTGAAAAAATAACGCTGGACGAAGGACTTCGTTTTTCGGGTCCGTGGTCGGAAGAGGGGGAAAGCATCATCTTCATTCCGCCGGAACTTACCATCTCGTCTTCCCATGCGGAACTACCAGTTTCGATTACCATCACCGGTCGCGGGAAATCGAACACAATAACCGTTTCAGCGTCGGGGCAGATAACGGGACAATAGCTGAAGGAACGTGGGTCGTGAAGTATGGGATATGGAGTACAAGCAACAAAGAATTTAAATTATGAATCGAGAGACAAGAAGAAAAAAACAAGCAGGACAGATTCTTGTTGAATCTATTGTCGGAATCAGCGTTGCGCTCATGGGACTTCTCGGGGTACTCACGCTACTTACCAGTTCGTACGCGTATACGCAAAGTGCCGGTCAGCGTTTTGTCGCCACGTACCTTGCTGCAGAAGGGATTGAGGTGGTGCGGAGCATGGTTGATAAAAATTATGTTGATAATCAACCATGGAATCGCGGTATTTTTCCTGAAGTTCCCTATGCGGTGAATTTTGACAGTCAAAATCTTACGCCGGTAAGCGGCGTTGACCCCTTGCTTTATGATCCGGCAACCGGCATTTTTCGATCGGATATATACGGTACATCGGAAGGAGCCACCCCGTTTCGCCGAATCGTCGAAATTTCCTATCCGGAAGAAAACCTCAATGAAATGATAGTGATTTCCCGGGTATCTTGGGCAACAAAAGGAGAGGATAATGACGTGGTATTAGAGGACCATTTCTTTGATTGGCGCATTTCACCATAATGAGATACAGAAAAGAAAAACGGAAAATATCGCAGGCTGGTTTCACCGTTGTAGAGCTTCTCGTTGCAATCGGCGTGTTTGCGATTGCAACCGGTATCATTGTAGGCGTCTTCGTAGAGGCCTTGAAAACACAACGCCGCGTAAACGATTTGCTTGCAGTGCAAAGCAACGCAAGTATTGTGCTTGAGCAGATGTCCCGGGAAATACGCGGAGGTTTTGACTTTAACCTGGCTAATACGGGAACGGTGTGTGCTGCAACGGGTGCGTCCGATACGCTTACCTTCACGCGAGTGCGCGGTGAGGCGATTACTGTTGCGTATGTATGGGATGAGTACGGAAAGACGATAACACGTTCTGAGGACGGTGGCGCGCCCATTTCCGTAGTAGCTGACAATATATCAGTGCGGCGGCTGTGTTTCCGCGAAACCCGCCTTGATCCGGAAGTTGATCCGCGGCGCATCTCAACATTCCTTACGGTTGGACCCTCGGATCCAAATATCGCTGAAAATATTATTAATCTCCAGACAACAGTCGCTGCCCGTCTTTTGCCATGCGAGGTGAACGATGAGAAAATATGTCCTTGGAACGAATAATAGTTATAAATATGAAAACAAAGCAGTGTAATGAATCGGCTCGGACTTTTCAGCGAAACTCAGGACAAGTAATGCTTATGAGCGTCATTATGCTTGGTGGCATTCTACTCACATCCGGCGTAATCGGCGGACTTTTGGTAGTGCAGCAGATTCGCCAGTCAACGGACACGGTAAACTCGGCAAAAGCGATTTTTGCGGCGGACGCCGGGTTGGAATGGATGACCTACTGTCTTGTTATAACAATTCCGGATTGTGGTGAATACCTGGATACTTTTGGAAACACCCCAATTACTTTTTCAAACGGCGCTTCGGCCTCATCGAGTTACAGTATCGGGGGCGGTGCAACGTATATAAATTCCCAGGGATTTTCTGGAAAGGCGATGCGTGCGCTTGAAACGGCATTTCAGTAGGATTATGCCTTCAATTGAAGAAGCGCGCCGACGTGTGCAGAAACTCAAAGAGGAGATAAACCATTATCGCTACGCATATCACGTCCTCGATCAGGAACTGATCTCGGATGAAGCGCTTGATTCACTCAAGAAAGAACTCTTTGATCTGGAAAATCAGTTTCCCTCGCTCATAACTCCTGATTCTCCCACACAGCGCGTTGGCGGAGAACCGCAAAAGGCGTTCCGCAAGGTTGCCCACGAAACACCGATGCTTTCCTTTAATGACGCATTTTCAGAAGAAGACATGCGCGCATGGAAGAAACGGCTTGAGAATCACCTCGGAGAAGAACTCCAGCAAAAGAAAAGTGCGCCGCTTTTTTTCTGCGAGTTGAAAATCGACGGTCTGGCGGTCGAATTAGTATATGAAAATGGGATGTTAGTCGAGGGTTCCACGCGCGGTAACGGAGAAGTTGGAGAGGATATCACGAAAAATTTGAAAACAATCGATGCGATCCCACTCAAGCTTCTTAACTTGGACGAGGTTAAAAACAACTTGGAGAGAATGAATCTGGATGCGGATTCGTATGCCCTGAACCGAAAGCGTCTGGTTGTGCGCGGGGAAGTGTTTTTAACGAGAAAAGAATTCGATCGCATCAATCGGGAACAAGCAAGAAAAGGAGAAAAGCCGTATGCTAACCCGAGAAATATCGCCGCAGGATCAATACGACAGCTCAACCCAAAGATCACCGCATCAAGAAATCTTGATTCCTTCCAGTACGATATCGTAACGGATATCGGTCAAAAAACGCACGAAGAGGAGCACGAGCTGCTTAAGGCCTTCGGGTTCAAGACGAATCCGTACAACGAATCCGCGCAGTCGCTTGAAGAAGTACTCGTGTTCCGTGAGAAGTGGGATAAAAAGCGTGAGAAACTATCGTATGAGATTGACGGCGTAGTGGTAATCGTAAACGATAATAAATACTTTGCTCGCGGAGGTGTAATCGGCAAGGCGGCGCGTAGCGCGATGGCCTACAAGTTTTCACCGAAGGAAGCAACGACTGTAATAAAAAACATAAAAGTACAAGTAGGACGCACGGGCGTACTTACTCCCGTCGCAGAACTCCGTCCGGTGCAGGTTGGAGGGGTAACGATTGCACACGCAACGCTCCACAACTTTGAGGAAATCGAGCGTCTCGGGTTGCGCATCGGGGACACGGTGATTGTAAAACGCGCGGGTGACGTGATACCGCAGGTTACAAAAGTACTCGTTAAGCTTCGAACGGGGAAGGAGAAAAAATTCGAAATTCCGAAAAAATGTCCCGTTGACGGGTCTTCAATAAAGCACGAAGGAGCGCTGTATCGTTGCTCGAATTCCCGTTGTGGAGCGCGGTTGCGCGAAAACCTTTATCATTTCGTTTCCCGCTCCGCCTTCGATATCCGCGGTCTTGGCGCAAAAATCATTGATCGTTTCATTGATGAGGGGTTGATTACCGATGCGGCGGACATTTTCACACTGGAGAAGGGGGATATCGAGGTTCTGGAACGGTTTGGCGAGAAATCCGCGGAGAATATTACGCAGGAAATACGGGAAAAGAAGAAAATCCCCGCATGGCGCTTCCTGTACGCGCTGGGAATATTGCATGTGGGAACCGAAACGGCACACTTGCTTGCTGATTTTGCGCGGGACGCGGAAGGAGTGAAAAATATTTCAGGTCTCGCCTCATGCTTTGAAAAAGCGAGCGAGAAAAGATTACAAGAACTTCCCGATATCGGTCCTAAGGTGGCGCAGAGCATTGCGGTATGGTTCAAAGAAAGAAGGAACAGGAAACTTCTTGGAGAGCTGGAAAAAGCGGGAGTTGAAATCGTATTCGAGAAAAAATCGGCTGGAGAAAAACTGAAAGGGAAAAGTTTCGTATTCACAGGAACGCTGGATTCAATGACTCGCGAGGAAGCGCAGGAAAAAGTTCGCGAGCTGGGCGGAAATGTCTCCGAGAGCGTTTCCAAGAAAACCGGTTATGTGGTAGTTGGTGCAGACCCCGGCTCAAAGGCTGAAAAAGCGAAGAAGCTCGGGGTGAAGGTACTCGATGAGCAGGAATTCAAAAATCTGCTAGGATAGGAATAACTGCAGCTTTGTAAGTATAAAGCTATGAAATTTACTCGCCATTTTCGGGAATTGAATAAAAACGATGTAAACCTCGCCGGAGGCAAGGGGGCATCGCTCGGGGAGATGAAAAGAGCGGGAATACCGGTACCGCCCGGCTTCGTGATCCTCTCAACCGCATTCGAGAAATTTCTAGAAGAAACGGACATCAACGTGGAGATCGATGCGATCCTGCATACGGTGAACCACAAGAAAATACACACCGTTGACGACGCATCGGAGAACATCAAGGCCCTTATTCTTGGAGCGGAGATGCCAAGAGATATCGCGGAAGAAATCATAACATCGTTCAAAAAACTCGGCACGAAATATGTCGCAGTGCGATCCTCAGCGACTGCCGAAGATTCCGCAAGTGCCGCATGGGCGGGACAACTGGAAAGCTATCTCAACACCATGGAAAAGAATTTACTTGAGAATGTGAAGAAATGCTGGGCATCACTCTTTACGCCACGCGCCATATTTTATCGTTTTGAAAAGGGCTTGCACAAAAAAGAGATATCCGTCGCGGTCGTGGTACAGAAAATGGTTGCAAGCGAGAAATCGGGTATCGCATTTTCCGTCCACCCGGTAACGCAGGACAGGAACCAGCTGATCATCGAGGCGGGATTCGGGCTCGGCGAGGCGATTGTATCGGGACAGATTACGCCGGACAGTTATGTGGTGGAGAAAAAGCCAAGAAAAATCCTCGATGTCAATGTCTTTGAACAAAAGAAATCTCTTGTCCGTGCAAAGAATGGAACAGGGAACAAGTGGAAAGAATTGGGGAAAATAGGGAAAGAGCAGGTTCTCTCCGAAAAAGAAATTTTAAAACTCACAGAAACGGTCCTGAAAATCGAGAACCATTACGG
>CAZHOF010000028.1:0-6774 GCA_964534105.1 uncultured Candidatus Saccharibacteria bacterium | reverse complement strand
CCGGGGGATTTTGAGACCCTTGATGAACTTTGGCGCGCTCATCGTATCCGCAATCAACTTGCTCATACGCCGGATTTCGATATTTCCCGACGCGACGCCCTTGAGGTAATTCGATCTTATGAGCGTTTTCTTGAAGAAATCGGCATTCTGTGACGCATGACCAATACTCCAAAGAAAATTTTCTTGGCAGAGAAAGACGGATTCCGTGAGGTTAAGCGCCGTATCTCCCGGATTCAGGCGGTGCGAGTTGTTCTTGTGATTCCGAAGTCATCCGTATTTGGCGATTCGGTCAAGCGTTTCCATGAACTACATGATCTTGCTCGGGAACAGGGGAAGGAGATAATCATTGAGTCCGTTGATGACCATATTTTAGAGCTTGCCTCTATTGCGCAGCTTAGGGCCACAAACCCGCTTTTTAGAAGCCAGGAACGTGTTGTGGTTGATATCATTCCGCGTTCTTCGCGTTCTTTTCAAAGCGACGATTCTTTGGTTGATACCCGTTCTCCTGCTCGCAAGAGCGAGGAGGATGAAGTGCGCCGAAAAGAGGAAGAGCCCTCCCGGGCAACCCAATCTCATTTTTTTGATTCGTGGAAAATTCGTTCGTCAACTTTTTCTTCCCAATCTGGCGATAGAAAAAAAATCAAGAAGAGAGAATCAACCTCTCAATCTCCCCGAGCGCGACGTTCTTTTTCAAAGCGATCCCTTTTAATCGTTGCCTTCTCTCTTATTGGGATGCTTTTCGCAGGAGGTGTTGCCTTGTGGTGGTTGCCCCGTGCCTCTGTTGTGCTCGCGTTTCAACGTGCAGCGGTTTCCGTTGATTTTTCCGTAGAGGTGAGTACCAGTACGGTTGTTGTTGCCCAACAAGGGGATGTCATCCTTGTTCCCGGGGAACTTTTCCGTGTTACACAAAATATCGAACATGCTTTTCCGGCGCAGGCAACGCGTACCATTGACCGGAAAGCAACCGGCAAGCTTCGTGTATTCAACGCGTTTAGTTCGAGTGATCAAATACTTATTGCGACCACGCGTTTCCGGTCTCCTGAGGGTAAAACGTTCCGTCTTGACCGGAGGACAGTCGTTCCCGGTGCACGTATTGAGGACGGAAATATTATCCCATCTTCAATTATTGTTTCGGTGATTGCCGATGAGGCGGGGGAAGGATTTAACCTTTCTTCTTCCGAAGGGTGGACTATTCCCGGATTTGAAGGAACTCCGAAGTTTTCGGGGTTCTATGCCACCCTTGAAGAACCTACCCAAGGAGGGTTTATGGGGAGCGAGGCGGATCCGACCGATCAGGAAATTCAAGGCGCTCGCGACGAGATGGCGCGCTTACTTAATGAATCGACGCGCCGTGAACTTTCCTTCCTTTCTCAGGAAGATCTCGTGGTATTGGACGATGCGGAACGTTTCTCACTCGGTCAGGTTTCCGTAATTTCCGATCCTGACGACTCCCGCCAGTTCCGCGTTTTCGCGGAAGGAGAACGTCTCCAGCTCGTGTTTCGGGAAAGCGATGTAATGGGAATCGCGATTATTCAGGCAAGTAGCAGTCTTCCGGCCGAATTCTCTGTTGAGACGGCGACACTTGTGTACGAAGATGTGAGTGCCCGTCTTCAGAGCGGCGCGATGACATTCCGTGCTAAGGGAGAGATCCGCTTCGTTCCGCGCTTCGATCGCGAGGCATTCCAGAATCGTATTCTCGGCAAGGATGAAGCCGAATTACGCGGTATCGTTTTCGGTCTTTTGGGAGTTGAGCGCGCCAATATTACTCTTTGGCCTTTCTGGGTTGACCGCGTTCCCCAGAACACTTATCGCGTCAAGGTGGAAGTGGAGTGACTTCTTACTTATTCTTAATAAAGAATACGGAATGAAACTAATAAATAAAGGCGTAACCGACCCTCATTTTATTTCTCGCGCTGACACGATACTGCGTTGGAACCGGAGAGGTGTTGACACCTCTCTGCTTTATTTTGTATAATTTTCCCGTATTTGCTGCTTATTCAATGGCTTCAGGTTCTGATTTAATAAAGGTTGAAGGTATAGTCGAAGAGGCGTTGCCGGGGTTGCAGTTCCGTGTTAAGGTTGACGGATTCTCGGAAGAGGTTCTTGCTCACCTTGGCGGTAAGATGAAACTGCATCGCATCCGGGTTATCCCCGGGGATAGAGTGCTTCTTGAGATGACTTCTTTCGATCGGACTCGCGGTCGGATTGTGCGAAGATTGTAAGCGTTGATGTGGCAGCCAGTACTACATTCCTTTTTTCTATCGCGTTGATAGAAAATTTTGTGACCTTTTATGAATCCCGTTAGAGACAACTACCCCATGATTTCCCAAAAATGTTTATGATATCATCACAACAGTCGATTGCCGTTCAAACAACTCATATGCGGTCGTCAAAAGACGATCCGTCTCTAACGGGATGAAAGTTCGAGCATCAGTGAAAAAAATTTGTCAGAAATGTAAAGTGGTTCGTCGCAAAGGACGGGTGCATGTGATTTGTGATATTAAGAAACACAAACAGCGGCAAGGTTAAATTGTTTACGTTATGCGTATATTAGGCGTCAATATTCCTGATAACAAACGAGCAGATATCGCTCTTTCCTATGTCTATGGAGTCGGTCGTTTTTCTGCCGCGGAAATTTTGAAATCCACCGGAATAGACCCGGCGAAGAAGGCGGGAGATTTCACACAAGAAGAGGTGGGGAAGGTCCAGGCCCATATTGACCAGAACTTTAAGGTAGAAGGAGAACTCCGTCAGATTGTTCGTCAGAACGTGAACCAGTTGAAGGATATGAAATCGTATCGGGGCGTCCGACATTTACATAAACTACCTGTTCGAGGGCAGCGCACAAAGACCAATTCCAGGACCGTTCGAGGAAATGTGAGGAAGACTGCGGGGAGCGGGAAGCGCAAGTTAGAGCTGAAATAATCATGGGAAAAAAGAAGGTAGTACAACAAACAAAAGAGGAGCTTCTGCAAGAATCGGCGCGCGTTGAGGATGCTCTTGTAAAGCGGACGGCTCAAGCCGCATCAAGAAGCGTTGAGCGCGGCAGGATTTACATCCAGGCCTCTTTGAATAATACTGTTGCAACCGTAACCGATGCTAAGGGCAACGTTATCGCGTGGATATCCTCCGGCTCTCTCGGTTTTTCCGGGCCTAAAAAAGCTACCCCCTTTGCAGCATCTAAAGTCGCCGAAGCAATTGCGGAGAAGGTGAAACGATCGGGCCCTATTGATGTGGACATTTTCATTCGAGGTATTGGCAAAGGTCGCGATTCTGTAGTGCGCTCGCTCGCGGCGAAAGGATTTAATATTCTTTCTCTGCGCGATGTCACTCCAATTCCGCATAACGGTCCGCGTCCCCGAAAGCCACGGCGAGTTTAGCATTATGCCACGACGTATCAAGGAAAAAAGAGAACGAGCATTGGGTACCAAGCTGTTTTTAAAGGCTGAACGGTGTAATTCTCCAAAGTGTGCCACGATTCGGAAGCCATATCGTCCCGGAGCGCATGGAAGGCGCAGGAGCATGCCTACGGAATTTGGGCGTCAACTTCAGGAGAAGCAGAAAATCCAGCTTTTCTACGGTCTTACCAATCATCAATTACAGAATCTTTTCAGCGAGCTTTCAAAGGAAAAGATCATGGCGCAATTAGAGCAACGCCTTGATCGCGTGGTTTTTCTTATCGGTTTCGCTGGTTCTCCCCGAATCGGTCGGCAGTTTGTTTCTCACGGACACATCATGGTTAATGGAAGGAGAGTGACAGTTCCTTCTTATCATGTTAAGATCGGAGATGTTATTTCCGTCCGTCCGGAATCGAGGAAAGCGAAGATTTTCGAGGGTGTTGTGGAACGATTGCACGATTTTTCTCCTCCTGAATGGCTTACCATAACCAGTCTTGAAGAGTTGAAAGGGGAGTGTATTGCGGAGTCAATCTCGGACGATTTTCAGTTTCCGTTCGATATAAACCTTGTCGGACAGTTTTATTCACGTTAATTTATTATGAAATATTCACATGTTGTTGAAACCGTTTCTGTAAAGCGTGTTTCAGAAAAAGACAATAAGGGCGTTTTTCACATCGAGGGATTATATACCGGTTATGGGGCAACGCTGGGTAATGCCTTGCGGCGCGTTCTCATTTCTTCGATTCCCGGGGCTGCTATTACCCAGGTTAAAATCAGGGGCGTTGATCATGAGTTTTCGAGCGTACCGGGAGTCATTGAAGACGTTGTCGAATTTTCTCTAAATTTGAAGAAGGTTCGGTTCCATTTTACTGCAGACGAACCGCAGGTCCTTTCACTTCACGTGAAGGGGGCGAAAGAGGTGACTGCAGGAGATATTCAGTCCACGACATTTGTGCGAATCGTTAATCCCGATCTTCACCTTGCAACGCTTACTAAGAAGACCGCTGATTTAGACATGGAAATCACCGTTGAGAAAGGGCTGGGTTACGTTCCCGCAGAAACCCGCCGACTTGAACGGTTGCCGGTTGGCACCGTTGTGCTTGATGCTATTTTCTCTCCCGTTTCCCGCGTAGCGTTCTCGGTTGAGAATATGCGTGTGGGTGACCGTACTGACTATAATCGCCTTACCCTTGAGATCGATACTGACGGGTCAATTTCTCCTTCTCAGGCGCTTCACAAGGCCTCCAATATTTTGCGTGACCATTTTGATATTGTTGGAGGATTGGAGGTTCATGACCCTGCCTCATCAGCAAAGGAGGATGGTGGTAAAAAAGCGAAGAGTGGCACTCCTGCAATAAAGAAGGGAGGTAAAGGAAAGACGAAATAACGGATTTCACCATGCGACATGCGAAACGCGGCAGGAAGTTTGGGTTGAAACGGGGAAAGCGTAAAGCTTTTTTACGGAATCTTGCGGGCAATTTTGTTCGTCAGGAACGCGTTCAAACAACAGAAGCCCGTGCAAAGGAACTGCGTCCCTTGATAGAAAAGCTTGTTACCCACGCGAAGAAGCAGGACGTTGCAGCGTTGCGGTTACTTCTTGAGCGTTTACCGAAGGCGGCGGCTTTTAAGCTATATCATGATATTGCTCCGCGCTATTCGAGCCGGCCTGGCGGATATGTCCGTATCGTAAAGCAGGTGAGGCGAAGGAAGCATGATGCTGCGCAACTTGCGACTATTGAGTTTGTTAAAGATTAACTTTCATTATGGAGCACATTATTGATGCAAAAAATAGAAAGTTAGGCAGGCTCGCTTCTGAGATAGCGCGTATTCTTCAGGGCAAGCATACACCCGCGTACAATCCCCGCCTTCTTGGAGCGGAGCGAGTCGTTGTTAAGAATATTCGGAAGCTTGATATCCCGCGGAAGAAGGCCTTGCAAAAAACATATTATCGTCATGCGGGGAAACTGGGACATTTGAAAGAACGCCGGTTGGAAGAAATTTTTGAGAAGCGGCCCTCTTGGGTGCTCCTCCACGCGGTCCGTCTTATGCTTCCAAAAAATCGGCTTCAGTCGAAGCGATTGAAACAGCTTGTTATCGAGGAATAAATAACCAAAAAAAATGCCGGAAAAGGAAATAAAAAAAAGATATACGGAGGCGGTGGGAAGAAGAAAAACGGCAGTTGCCCGGGTCCGTCTTTTTTCATCCCGTGAGAAAAAAGACGAAGGTATTTCCGTCAATGAAAAAACCCTGGAAGCCTATTTCCCATTGGAGAAGCAGCGCAAACTTGTTCGTGCCCCGTTTCAGATTCTCTCTCTCGATGAACCATCTGTTTCGGTCAAGGTGTGTGGAGGCGGTACTGAAGCCCAGGCTGAAGCTGTTCGCCTTGGCATTGCCCGTGCTCTGGTAAGTATTGATTTATCATATCGTCCGCGTCTTAAGGCCTTGGGATTTTTGAAGCGGGATCCTCGCATGGTTGAGCGTAAGAAACCTGGGTTACGGAAGGCCCGTAGGCCCCAACAGTGGCGGAAGCGTTAACCCGGAGCGCCAAAATAGGGCAAAAACGGTATCAGAAAAAACGACCAGACAAAGGTCGTTTTTTATTACCCATATTTATGCAAGACATCGTATGGATGCAGAAAAGAAAGAAAAGGATCGGTGGAATCAGTGCGTTCGAGATTAGCTTGTTTGGGGTGGCGTTCTGCTTTGGAGTGGTACTCGCGCTATGACACCGGAAGAATGGGTGAAGGTAACCCGACTTCTCTATCACGCGCACTCGAACATCAGTCAATCACGGAGGGATTTCGATGCGACGGAGATAAGCGATGCGCCGCGGAAGCGTTAGCTTTTATTTGTTCTGGTCGGTATCGAAAATAGAAAGAATATCTCCCTCCCGGGAAAAGAAGATCTTTCTCCCTTCTGATAGTACCTGATTTACATTTTTTGCGATCAAGGCGCTGTTCACGGGGAGCGTGGGCGTTACTTCTTGAATCATGAGATCTCCGTTACGGTTCAGGGTCACGATATGTCCGGGAAGCCCTGCCGGCCAGAGGAGTTTTATTGCCGATTCTTCCGTTTCCGGCAGAGAGAAGCTTGATTCTCTTTCCCATTTTCTATTCTCCTCGTAGTATTCTTCCAGGAGAAATACTTCTATCGCCTTTCCGTTTACCAAGGCAACTCTTTTATGCTCGGGAGAAAGCGCAAAATCGGATACCGATGGGGCGAGTTCCTGGAACGACCGGTCTTCAATGTTATATGCGCTTAGGGTGTTGTTGTTATGTATGATGAGGATATGTGTTCCGTCGGGAGTGACTTCCATGCGTTGCGCAGCAAGGTTGCGAAGCGGGAAGCGTGAGCTGGTTTTAAAGATAAGGTTTAC
>CAZHOF010000027.1:0-6857 GCA_964534105.1 uncultured Candidatus Saccharibacteria bacterium | reverse complement strand
TGGACTTCACCTCGTTCTCCGCAGGAGCACCCTTCTCCAAGCTCCCTGCAGACCCTACGAACACCACCTCCTCAGGCCTCTACTACACATATATCCCTGGAGGCTCATGGGAGATGACTGCGCTTATGGAGTCAGCAAAGAGGAAGATGGGAGGCGACAAGGACTCCACCTCTCAGGACGGAGGACAGTACCCCAGCGTCTATGAGGTGGGCTCCACGCTTGAGCTTACCCCCATTGAACGCGATCCTGATTTGGTGGGGTATTGGAAACTGGATGAGGGGAGTGGGAATATCACCGATTCTTCAGGAAATGGGAATAGCGGAACCCCGTTTGGGAGTTTAACGTATGGAGAGAGCGGGAAGATGGGAAGCGCGATTAGATTTACCACCTCCTCTGATTACTTCTCCATTCCTTATTCCATTAATTCTTTCGCTATGGAATCCGGCCAGGACAAAACGTGGTTGTTTTGGGCAAAAAGAAACGCGATTATTGGAAGTGCAAGCGAACTCGCCCTTTCTGATGGAGCACTTGGGATCTATTTTCGGGACAATGGAGCGTACGGCGGTTTAATGGTGGTTACCACTGGTGCCATTCAATACACTAAAACGAGGGTATCGGGCGTGTTGAGCACAATCAACGATCTACAGTGGCATCATTATGCGATGGTATGGAATCGGAACGGGAACTTGGAAATTTTCATGAATGGTAGTCCGGTTTCTATTACGACTGTAAAAGACCTTTCTGACGGATATTCCGAGGATTGGTCGAGCGCAGGAACGGAGCGGACCATAGGTAGAATACAAGGGAATCTTGATGAAATCCGTGTTTATAATCGCACACTCTCCGCCTCGGAGATTCAGGCCATCTACAATGCTACGCGATAGGGATTCGTTACGGGTTGCGTTATAATAAACGCGTGGTAACACTTATCAAAAACGGATTTCTCTATGATGGGAATGAAAAAGTTCCTCAAGAAGCGGATATTCTGATTTCAGGGAGGAAAATCGCAAGGGTCGGGAAGATTACCTCAAAGCGCCATATAGATCACGTGCTTAATGCGCAGGGAAAAGTAGTAGTGCCGGGATTTATCGACGCGCATACACGTCCCGACTTCTTCTCTTCATTGTTCGAAGAACACTCCGGAGAAACGTACCTTTGCCGCGGTATTACGACGATTATAGGAGGAAATTGCGGGGTTTCTCTTGCTCCTTTTCTTCACCCATCACAGCTGGAAACGGCCTTTAAAAACCGGTGGCATCTGAATGTACATTGGGATTCGGTCGAATCTTTTTTCAGCATCCTTGAGAGGCGCGGAATAGAGATAAATTTCGGAACATTGGTCGGTTATTCCGGTCTCGCAGACGGAATTACACAAGGCGCACGCCGCGACCTTTCAGAGAAAGAACGCGAAGCGAGCAACGCATTATTAGACCGGTCTCTTGCCGCCGGAGCGGGCGGTGTTTCTGTTCCGCTCTGCAGCCCGGATAAGAGAGACATCCCGACCGTCGAAATGGAAGCAATCCTATCTTTATGCAAGAAAAGGAAAAAAATGGTGGCGGTATGCGTTGAAGAGCAGGAGAAATGTTCTACTCGTCTTAAAGGATTTTTAAATCTTGCCAGGAAGAAAAGAGTAAGGGTGCGCGTAAGTCACATAGAACCAAAAACAAAGGAAGAGGAAAAAACGCTCAATCTTGTTCTTAATCTCCAGGAGAAAGAGAGCACAATTAGTTGCGACCTTACTCCCGGGAATCTCAAGCTTATACCCCTCGTCCACCTCTTGCCGGAACATTGGCAGACATCTTCTCTTGAGGAAATACAAGAATTACTGTTTTCGTCGCATGGAGAGGACGAGATAGAAAAACATATCCGCCAAAGAATAAACAAAGAACAAGGAATTCGCATTGCCCGCATTCTTGACCCGTCTCTGAAGTTCCTTGAAGGGAGAACGCTCCGTGAATTTAGCAATAACAGGGGAGAAACTTTTGAAGAAGCAATCATAGCTCTCATGCGTCTTACGCGGCTTGAAGCGGCAATTGTGGTTGATGACATAAATCAACAATTAGTGGAGGAGGAAATCTGGAAAAGAGAAAAGATTCTTGTTTCACCGTTCATGGAAGATCAGAATGGATTTGCGCAATTTCTAAGGCGTACCATGGAGAAAGGTATCTTTGGAAAGATAATAGCCCAAACCACTTCTCTGCCCGCCCTTTTCCACGGAATTGCGAAAAGGGGATTGATAAAGGAAGGTTATTTTGCGGATATTTTGATACTGGATAAGGATTATATCCCAGAACATATCTTGGTGAATGGAAAGATAGTGAAAAGCGAGAGCCGTTTTATCCCAGAACACGCAGGGATGGCGCTGCGCTTACATTAATATATGCCGAGAAAACCAAGACCAAAAGCCCCGGATTACGTTTTTATCAGTGTTGTAATCGTCCTGGTTATTTTCGGTCTGGTGATGCTTTCAAGTGCCTCCTCTGATATCGCGAAGGCAGAATTTGGAAACAGCTACTATTATCTTATGCACCAAATCATATACGGGGTAAGTTTCGGCGCCGTCGGTTTTTTCGTCGGTTTTTTTCTGTATTATCGCGTGTGGGAGAAAATTGCGATGCCCTTCCTCGTCATTAGCTTAGTTTCTCTGGCAATGGTGTTATTTTCACCATTCGGAATATTGGCAAAAGGAAGTGCCCGCTGGCTTGATGTCGGACTCTTTTCTTTTCAGCCAAGCGAGCTGTTGAAGTTATCTTTTTTAATCTATCTCGGAGCATGGATATCGCGCAATCAGGCGCGGAGCAAAGAAACGGTAAGCGGCTTATTACCGTTTCTCGTGCTGATCGGCGGCGTTACATTTCTTTTGGTGCTTGAACCGGCAACAACGGTCGCCGTGCTTATTTTTGCAACATCTCTCATCGCCTATTTTGTGGCTGGAGCTCATTTCAGGTTTTTGGTTGTGGCAGTGCTCGTAGCCGCGTTAGGATTTTCAATAGTGGTGTTCTCAACCCCCTACCGTCTGGAACGCGTTCAATCGTTTTTAAATCCCCAAGCCGACGTATTGGATAGGGATTATCATCGCGATCAGGCGCAGATTGCCATAGGTTCGGGAGGCATCATGGGCACTGGTTTCGGCCAGTCAACCACAAAGCTAAATTATCTTCCAGAACCGATAGGGGACTCTATCTTTGCCGTTATTGCTGAAGAGCTCGGGTTTGTTGGCAGTATGGGGGTAGTGTTTCTATTCTTGATTGTGGTATGGAGAGGACTTGCAATAGCCCGTGCTTCTCACGACGTGTTCGGTCGGGTTCTTGTCACGGGTTTTGTTTGCCTTATCGGCCTCCAGGCATTTGTAAACATTGCCGCGATCTCAGGGTTGATTCCTCTTACGGGAATTCCCTTACCGTTCATCAGTTATGGCGGTACGGCACTTGCGGTTTCTTTGACGATGGCAGGAATTGTGGCTAATATTTCGAAATATCGAAGATAATATGAAACGAGTCGTATTAACCGGAGGAGGAAGCGGAGGACATGTCTTCCCCTTGCTTGCGGTTGCCGATGAACTTCGGAACGCAAGTAATGATATTGAATTGTTCTATTGCGGCCCTGTCGGAACCTTCCGTGCGGAATTCTTAGGCAGGGAAATAAAAACGTGCGGCATACTGGGAAGCAAGTTGCGACGCTACATTTCTTTGGCGAATCTATTTGAATTTCCAAAATTTCTCGTCAGCCTTATTCAGGCATTTTTGAAATTGCTCATCATTATGCCGGATGGGATATTTTCGAAAGGGGGACCAGGCGCTCTTGCGGTCGTTCTTGCCGCTCGTTTTTATCGGATCCCCGTAATGATTCATGAGTCGGATGCGGTACCGGGACTTACGAACAGCTTATCCGCGCGTTTTGCGCAAAAAATTGGGGTTGCGTTTGAAGCATCCATAAAGCACTTTCCCGAGGAAAAAACATCTTGCGTAGGCAATCCTATTCGCCCCGCACTCCTGCGCGGGATCCCAAGCGCAAAAGACGCAAAACGCTTTTTGGGCCTTAATCCCGAAAGTCCGACGATGCTGGTTTTGGGCGGATCACAGGGAGCCGTCCGACTAAATACGTTTATTGCTGAAAATATGGAGGAGCTCCTAAAAATCGTGCAGATGGTGCATCAAGGAGGACCTGCAAATTACAAAACAATGGAAGAAATCACCCGGAGCATTCCAAACGCGCTAAAGAACAGATATAAAGCGATCCCCTTCCTTTCCGTGGAAGAGTTAAGGAATGCTTTTGCTGCCGCAGATATTGTTCTTTCCCGCGCGGGATCGGGTGCGATCAGCGAAATCGCGGCATTCGGAAAACCAGCGCTTCTTGTTCCCTTACCGGAGTCGGCAAGAGATCATCAACGCAGGAATGCGTATGCATATGCGCATTACGGAGGAGCTATGGTGTTTGAGGAAGCCAATCTAAAAACTCATCTCATTCTTGATGAGATCCGCTCATTATTGAAGAATGAGGAACGGAGATCGAGAATGTCCGAAGCGGCAGCATCGTGGGCAAAACCGAATGCTGCAAAGGAAGTTGCGGCCGATATAATGTCTTTAAGGTGAGGAGCTCGGAGGCAAGAAAAGTGAGAAAGAAAACTAAAGAAAAAAAGGAAGAATTCTCGCTACGGCAAATAAGCACTCGTTTTTGCCCGACAGCCCGTAAGGAACTATAAGAAATTCCGTGGCATTTCTTGAAGTTCCGTCGCTCGTCCCAAACAAAAGCTGCGCTTTTGCTTGCTGACTCGCTAGGAACTATAATAAAAAACATGCAGACGCGTGTTCGATTCGCTCCTTCTCCCACAGGGCCGTTCAGTTTAGGTAATGCCAGAACGGCACTTTTTAATTGGTTATTTGCCCGGAACACGAGTGGTATTTTCATATTGCGAATTGAGAACACCGATCAGGAGCGGTCTCAAAAAAGATATGAGCAAGAACTTCTCGAAAGCCTTTCTTGGTTAGGCATTGATTGGGACGAAGGGCCGATACGACAGAGTGAGCGGGGAGAAATCTACGAACGCTATCTCAGGCGGCTTATTGAAGAGAAAAAAGCATATTATTGTTTTTGCAGTCCGGAAGAGCTCGAAAAAGAGCGTCAGGCGCAATTAAGCCAGGGATTGTCGCCAAGGTATTCGGGGCGATGTCGGCACCTTTCCGAAGAGGAAGTGATAAAAAGGACAAAAAGGGAATCACCCCATGTAATCAGGTTCAAAATGCCGGGAAAGAAAATTTCCTTTCCTGACCTTGTCCGAGGGTCGGTGGAATTCAATACCGAACTTTTAGGCGACATCATCATTGCTAAAAGCTTTACTGAGCCGCTCTACAATTTCGTAGCGGCAATCGATGATTACGAGATGAATATCACGCACGTAATTCGCGGGGAAGATCATTTACCGAACACCCCGAAACAACTTGCAATCCAGGAAGCCCTCGGGCTCAAACACCCTACATACGCCCACCTTCCCCTTATCCTCGGTCCTGATCGTAAGAAACTGTCAAAGCGGTATCTTGCGAAATCGGTGAGCGACTTTAAGAACGAAGGTTTTCTCCCGCAGGCGATGGTGAACTTCCTGGCGCTGCTTGGTTGGCACCCGGAGAAAGATCGGGAGGTATTGGGAAAAGAAGAGCTTGTGCGGGAATTCCGGTTGATGCGCGTTCAGAAGGGTGGGGCGATTTTCAACGAGGAAAAACTCTATTGGTTAAACGCGCATTACATCAAGAATATGAGCGCCGATCAGCTGATGGAATATCTTACCCCGTTTATTCCGCAGCCGTGGCTCAAGGAGAAGGAAAAACTCGATCGTGTCGTAGGATTGGTGCAGGAGCGCATAAAAGCTCTAAGCGAGTTTCCGGAACTTGCCCGGTTCTTTTTCGAGTTGCCAGATTACCCAAGAGAATTACTGCGCTGGCGTGAAACGCCTGATCCTGTAATTTATGAAAATCTTGGGGAATGCCAAAAAATATTGGAAGAGATGCATCCGGATATATTCTCGGGAGAAGTGGCGGAGAAGAAATTACAGCTCCTGGCCGAAGATCGAGGAAAAGGGGAGGTATTATGGCCGCTTCGCGTAGCGCTTTCGGGACAAAACAATTCCCCTTCCCCGTTTGAAATCATAAATGTGCTGGGGAGAAACGAATCGTTACAGAGAATAACGGTTGCGCTTAAGAAGATGAAATTATGAAAGGAGATAGAGTAAGACAATATATAGGAACCGCAGTAATACTTACCATGTTTTTTGTGGCTTCGCCGCTGCCTGCGCAAACAACGGAAGGAGATCTTCGCCGTGAAATTGAGGAGAAAAGCGCGGAGCTACAGAAAATCCAAGCGGAGCGCGAGCAAGTTGAAAAAGTCCTTGAAGAAACTGAACAAGCGAAGAACACGCTTTCCCGGGAAATCCGCGTTGTCGATTATCAAATTCAACAATTGGACCTTTCAGTCAAAGCAAATCGTCTCAACCTGGAAAAACTGGCACTGGAAATAGAGACGGCATCGGAAGACATTCCTCTCATTGAAGAAAGTATCAAAAATAAAAGAGAAACAATAGGAAAATTGCTGATTGCGCTTCAGGAACGCGACCGGCAAAATCTACTCGTGATGATGCTGCGGAGCGAGAATCTGGCCGAGGGCGTTGCCGAGGTGCAGTCAATTATGTCGCTGAACTTTAATCTGGCATCGAGCGCGGAGGAGTTGGGAAAACTCAAAGAAGACATGGAAATAAAATTAGAAGAAATGCGGGGGTTTAAAAATACCCGCGAGAGGGAGCAGGTAACGCTCGCAAACCGACAAGTGATTATCCAGGATCAAAAACAGGAGAAAAAAGTAATTCTCGC
>CAZHOF010000026.1:5577-6963 GCA_964534105.1 uncultured Candidatus Saccharibacteria bacterium | reverse complement strand
CCTTTATTATTTTTCATTTTATTTTTTTTATTCATCCTCTTTCGACCTTGGAAAAGATAGTAAATGGTAATTAGAAATCAGCAACTAAGGAATAGGAACTCGATAAAGAGATGGTCTGCTAATTACCAGTTGCTATCATTATATCACAAATTACCAGTTGCTAATTACCAGTTACCGTCTTCAGAATACTCTTGTTAAATTGTAGAGCGGCAGGAGAATCGAGGCAAAGAGCCCTGCAACCATAAGGCCGATAATCACCAGAAGTGCCGGCTGAATGAGTTCCACAAGGTTTGATACGGTATCCTCGACCTCGCGCCGGTAGAAGTCGCTTATTTTGCCGAGAAGTCCTTCCATCCGTCCCGTTGACTCGCCAACGGCGATGAGTTGCGAGACAAGCGGGGGAAAATACGGAGCATGCTCAAGGGCTTGCGAGAGCAGCTTCCCCTTACGCACTTCTTGGGCAGCTTCGTGCAGCACATCGCGATAAACATAATTGCCGATTGTACGCGATGAAATCTCAATCGCTTGGGGAATGGTAAGCCCTCCCTGGATCAACACCCTCGCCGATTCCGCAAAACGGGAGAGGTACATCTTCTGGAATAATTTCCCCACGAACGGGGTGCGCAAACTTATTTCATTGAATACTATTTTCCCTTCTTTCGTTTGTGAATAGTCAATAAGGAAGAAAATAATAGCTGCGACAATAATCAGGACAATCCACCACCAGTTCGTCATAAAAAGACCTACCGAAAGCAGAAGTTGCGTAAAGAACGGGAGCGGAATGTTTGATTCCGCAAAAATCGGCGTTATCTGGGGTAGTACCATGGTTACCATCACAACTACCACAACCACGAAAAGGCCGATAACGAACGCCGGATAAATCAGAGCGTTCCGCACCTTACCTAAAAGAATCGCCTGGCGTTCAAGGTAATCGGCGAGGAATTCGAGGATTTCGCTCAAGCGGCCGGTGACTTCGGCTGATCTAATCATATTGACGTAGAATTCCGAAAACGCGCCCGGATGCCGGGCAAGTCCTTGCGAAAGCGAGAACCCCGCTTCAACGTCGGCTCCTACTTCGAGAATCACCTCCTTCAAGACCGGTTTTGAGGTCTGTTTCGCCAGGTTACGCAAGCTGTCACCAATGGGTACCTGCGAACTTAAAAGTGTTGCAAACTGGCGGGTGAAAATCATCAGATCTTTTGTTTTCACCCGCTCAAAGAAATCGAGAATGCGCTGGAACGATCGATTTTCGCGAACCGGCTCCATGCTCAATACAAACAGCCCGTGACCGGTGAGAATGTTCACTGCAGCGTCGCGGCTACCTGCCTCCACGTTTCCCACCTGGAGCTCCCCTTCTTTTGTTCGTGCTTTGTAGTTAAATTTCAT
>CAZHOF010000026.1:0-5477 GCA_964534105.1 uncultured Candidatus Saccharibacteria bacterium | reverse complement strand
CAATTCCGCTGGATTCGAGGAATGCGTTTCAGCTTCTTCGAGTGATATCTCCCGCCGCTTTATCAGTTCCACCAGCGACCGGTTCAGAGAAATCATTCCTTCCTGGATGCTCGTTTCGATTACCAGATCAATCTGATAAATCTTCTTTTCCCGGATTAGATTTCGGATCGCGGAGTTCGTAATCATAATCTCGGTTGCGGGAACACGTCCTCCTCCCACACGAGGCACCAAACGTTCTGAAATGATGCCTACAAGCGTTGACGCGAGCTGCGAGGTAATCTGTCCTTGTTGCTCCGAAGGGAAACTGTCGATAATACGGTCAATGGTCTGCGATGCGGAATTCGTGTGCAATGTTGAGAACACTACATGGCCGGTTTCCGCCGCCGTCATCGCCGTTGCAATCGTTTCCGGGTCGCGCATTTCCCCGATCATAATCGTGTCAGGGTCCTGACGCAGCACTGCCCGAAGCGCTTCATGAAATGAAAGGGCATCCTGACCCACCTCGCGCTGCGAGATAATACAACGATCCTGCGCAAAGAGATACTCTATCGGATCTTCCACGGTAACGATGTGGTCGTTCCGGGAGTGGTTCATTTCATCGAGAATTGCCGCGAGCGTGGTTGATTTTCCGTGCCCGGCGGGGCCAACGATCAGGACAAAGCCCTGTTTCATCTTTGCAAAATCGTGCAGGATTGGCGGCAAATTCAATTCTTCAAGCGTTCTGATCTGGGCCGGAATAAGGCGGAGTGCCGCAGCCATAAATCCGCGCTGGAAATACACGTTCACGCGGAAACGAGCCTTGTCTTCATAATTGAAGGAAAAATCAAGCTGCTTCAGCTTTAAAAAGCGGTTTTTCTGGTCTTCGGAAAGTAAGGCGAGTACCAGCCCCTCCGCGTCCTCTTTTGCGAGAATCGGTTCTCTGTCGAGTGGCACTAAAACGCTGTCGATGCGCAATGTGGGGCGCCGCCCTACACCGATGTGAAGGTCCGACGCATTCTGGCGCGCCGTTTCCAATAGCAACTCGTTCAGTTTTTTCGGATAATCCATCATAATTCCTTTTTTATTGTAGCATTCCTTCTCTTTCGAAACGAGTTAGATCGTTTCGCGCATTACTTCCTCAATCGCAATGGTTCCTGTAAGCGCCTTCAACACTCCGTCCTGGCGCAATGTTACCATTTCCTGATGCTTCGCCTCGTCGGCCAGTTTCCCCTCCGTGAATCCCGCGTTAATGAGATCGCTTAATTCTCTCGTCATGGCGAACATTTCAAACAGCGCAACGCGTCCTATCATACCTTTCCCCTTGCATGTTTTGCATTCTTTCCCGGGCGCCGCTTTATAAATGGAGTACGGAGCTCTTGCTTTAACCGTGTCCTTGACCCGCTTTGGCAGTGATTCAAGCGTTTCCTGAATATAATCCTGGACCTCTGCCGGCGCCTGCTCTGTTTCACGGCAATCGGGGCAGAGACGCAGCACAAGACGTTGAGCAATCATCAGGTTTAACGCGGACGAAAGGAGGAAAGGAGGAACTTTAAGGTCAACGAGGCGGGGAATTACTCCTACAGCGTTATTGGTATGGATTGTGGAAAGCATGATATGACCGGTCAACGCGGCATTCACCGCCAGGTTTGCCGTTTCCGCATCCCGAATTTCACCAACCATAATTATGTCGGGATCCTGGCGCAGAATTTGGCGTAATCCCGAGGCGAATGTGTATCCGATCTCGGGACGCACTTGGGATTGGTTCATTCCTTCCATGAAATATTCGACGGGGTCTTCCAAGCTCACCACATTCGCATCAGGTTTGTTGAGCTTTTGCATAATGGAATAGAGCGTCGTTGTTTTTCCTGAACCCGTAGGGCCGCTGATCAAGATCATACCGAACGGGCGTTGTGCCGCCACTTCCAGGACTTTCGTGTTGTACGCCGCGAGTCCCAGTTCATTTAATCCTTTCAATCCTGTTGTGGGATCAAGCACCCGGATTGCAATCTTTTCCCCGTTTGGAGTCGGAAATGTAGCTACACGAAAATCAATATCCCGTCCCAGAAGCACGGTCCGAAATCGTCCGTCTTGGGGCGTACGTGTTTCGTCGAGTTTCAAGCGGGCAAGTACCTTAACTCGGGAGATTACCGGCTGATTCAAACTCGCAGGGACGTTGGCAACTTCCTCTAATTTCCCGTCAACCCGGAAACGAATACGCAAGCGCGAGCGCTGTGGTTCAATGTGCACGTCCGATGCGCCGATTTCCACCGCCTGCCGGAGTGTTGAGGCAACGATTTTAATAATAGGGGCATCTTCCTCGCTTCCCCCTTCTTCGAGGAGAACCCGATCTTCCTCGCTTCCTGTTTTTCCAAGCTCGCGGACCGCCGATTCGATTTCTGTTTTGTAAGGAGCGTAACGCCGCCATACCGCCTGCAGATCAGACGGTGTTATGAGATACACTCCCAAGCTCACCCCCTGGCGTTTTGCGATAAAGCGGAGCGCTTCCTGCGCCCGCGCATCGTCGGGACGGAACATGCCTACCACCAACATATCCTTCGCTCGTTCGATGGGAATAACGCGGTACGTCATCGATGTTTCCCGGGGAATGACCCGGAATAAATCTTCATTGATACTTCCGGCATCAACTTTCTTATACGGGGCTCCCGTAAGGGCGCTCTTCACCTTCGCTACGGCAACTTCATCAGCAAGACGTTTCTCGTAAATAGCGTCTTCAGATGAGTGTCCTGAAAGTTCCGCGTCTTTGACGACGCGGTCTGCAATGGTTTGCGTAAGTACCCCTTTTTTTACCAGCTCCTGTATTAATTCTTGATCGGTCATAGCACTCTTTCGTTCCACGCCACACTTACGCCGCAGAAACGGATTCCTCGCCCGAAGAGGAAAGAGAAACGCAACTAAAAGGGCTGGAACGGATTGTCTTTTCCTGCGGGCGGAACCGTAATCGGGGTGCTGTAGTCACGGAGTGTTTTAAATACCGCCGAATCGATAACCGCTTTAGGATCAAATCGCGCTGCCGAAAGCCGGGTAAGATTCTGCAGATTTCCCGGAACCACTATCTCAATCAACTCCGGTTTCTTGAAAAACAGGTAGTAGGCGCCGAAAAACAGCGCGGCGATTACAACGATGCTCGTAATGATAACTGGCCAGCTTCTTGTTTTTTGTTCTTCTTCAACAACGATTGCCATAGTAAATTATTGATTTTCCCATGCCCCGTACTGCGTACCTCATTATTCTTGGTAGTACATTTCTCCGGATACGACCAACTTATCAGTTCCCCCCTGCGGTCCCGCGGGCCGGAAAGTAAACTCCTTAATATTTGCCACGCGGACGCTTGTTTCAAGGAATTGGAGAAATTGTTTCAACGCTTCATAGTTTCCCTCGGCAATCACGTTCACCTCAACAATCCCCAATTTTTTAATAAACGACTCCGCTGCCGAAGAGCGTGGCGTGATGACTTTAAAACCGAGAGACGTGAGCGTTGCTCCGCTTGTTCTCGCTATGGCTTCTATTTGCCTCAGCGCTCCGATGGTTTCCGGATTGCCCGGCATTGCGAGTCCGGCGGTTTCTTGAAGCGTGGCAATGTTTTTAAATTGAGTAATCAGATCCTGCACATCGGTTACCGCTTGTTCCTGATTCTCGAGGAGGTTTTCCTTTGACGCAACAAGTGCCCGACGCTCTGAAATTTCTTTCACTTCGGGACGAATAAAATTCAGATATACCACGAGCGTTGCGATTAGGAAAAGCGCCGCTACAGTAATACTCAAAATTCTCTTCGTTGATGTACGCATGTTCGTTATAACGTCGGTCTCGCGAGAAAATCTCCTTTGAATGTTATCGTGAGTGAAAAGAACGCCTGTCCGTTTCGGAGATCAATATCTTCGAGCACTATACTTTGCACCTCCGCGGTCCGGTTCAAAACAGTGATTTGTTGAGCCAGAGCGTCGAACGTCGCCGCAACGCCCCGTACTACCAGAGCCCGATCGCGCGCTTTTATTTCGGCTTCCGTATAGTACACCTGTCCGATTGTGTTTCGTTCCAGATACGTGAAAATGTTTGAGCTGAATGTATGCTGATCAAGTGCGGACTTCAGATTGATCATCTGCGAGTAAAAGTTTACGAATTTTTCCTGATCGGCGACGCTTACCGTACTCGACAGCCCTTCCAAACTCTGATCAAGCACGTCCGCACGGCCGTCGAGGTAGGAACGGTATCCGATACGAAGTCCGAAGAAAATAAGGATAACGAGCCCGAAGAGGGCAACCGAGATAAGCATTAAACGCCACGGCAATCCGACCGCAATGCGTTCCGGAGCAAACTGTTCCCCTCCTTGAGGAGCCCCCGTATTTCGTGTTTCGTTTCCTACCATCATAGTTGTGTGTAAAACCGCATTGCCAAACCCGAGGCGAGTGCTAGTTCGTTATTTAAAAGCGGCATCGCCGGCTCAAGTGCGCTTGCGTAAGCGAAACGGGAGAATGGTCTGGGCTCCCGAGCTGCAAGCCCTGTTTTCGCGGTAATATAGTTTTCTATGCCAAGCATATTCGCTCCCCCGCCTACGAGCGTGACCCGCTCCACGTTTTTCTGGAACGAGCGCTCGAAAGCGGCTTTCGCTCTCATTCCTTCCTGTATTATAACATCTAAAAAGGGTATTAGCGCTGTTGATAAGTAATCAACTCCCCGATCTTTCCCTACCAGTCCTTTTCTCTTCTTTAGCTCTTCCGCTCTCCAAGCGCTTACATCCAAATTCCGCGCTATTGCCTGCGTGAGCGTGAGTCCGCCGTAATCCGTTTGAGCAACCTGTTTCAACACTCCATGCTCCATAATCGCGACGGACGTTGAGGCCGCTCCGATGTCTAGTATCAGTGTCGGAGGATCGTCGGATCTTCCCAGTATGCGTACCAGCGCTTGTGACTCCACTTCCAATACCGAGAGTGAAAGTCCTGCTCTCTTGAAAATATATTTGTACCGCTCAATCATCTCTTTGGGAATTGCGGTCACGAGAAGACGTTGATATTTTCCACCGCGCTCATTTTCAAATTCACCAATCTTAATCCAATCAATCGCCGTCTCTTCCAAGGGGAGAGGAATGAATTGCCTTGCCTGAAAGGGAACTGTTCGCGCAGTTTCTTCCGCTGACATCATGGGGATTTCCACGGGAACTGCAAAAACGGCGAATGGCGGAAGGGAAGCAGCCGCCTGCCGTGCTTTCGGGTTCATGTCCCGGAGTAACAGTTTCAAGAGCTGAATAACATCGCGCTCAACAAGCTTCAGCGAACTTGTTTGAATCGCCTCGTTTCCCCGCTCGAGATATTCTTTTGTTGTAACTATGCCGTAGTTCTCAACTTTTATCCTCGATTTGCTTCGTGAAAGTTCGATTGCTTTCACGGAAACCGTGCCGATATCAACGCCAAGCACCCGTCGCGAGCTTAAGAAATTTCTAATATCCGAAAAAAAATCGCTAAATCCCAGCTTTATATTCATAC
>CAZHOF010000025.1:0-7185 GCA_964534105.1 uncultured Candidatus Saccharibacteria bacterium | reverse complement strand
ATTCCTCAAGTCCTGCCGTTATCACGTCCCGTATTTTTCGATGATCAACTCCCGCAGACATCGTGATAAGACCATGATCGGAATAAAGGTCGGTTGAGGCGTTTACATAATACGCTGCACCGAGTTCTTCCCTGATCTTCTGGAAAAGGCGCGATCCCATGCTTCCTCCCAAAATATCGGCAAGGAGTTCAAGAGCAAAGCGACGATCGTCGAAGGCGTCGAATGCCCTAAACCCTAGTACGAGATGCGTCTGATCCGATTCTTTGAAGTGAATAAGTTCTTTGGGCTTCCCCTGTTTTTCCTCTACTTTTGTCTTCTGGCTCTTTTCCCCCGCCGTGAGATCTCCGAAGTATTTCTCGATGAGTTTTACCATCCGTTCAGGATTTTGCACTCCCCCCGAAACCACTACTGTTGTTGCCTGCGGCACATAATGTTCGCCTCGATATTGCACGAAACGATCTCGATTCATGCTTCGAACAACGTCTTTCGTACCCGCGATACTCCATCCGGCGGGTTGATCGCCATAGACCAGTTCCATGAAAAGCTCTTGCACCTTCCTCGGCGGCAAATCCTCGTACATGTTGATTTCTTCGATGATAACACCTTTTTCCTTCTCGATTTCTTTCTCGTCGAAGCGCGGGTTTACATACAAATCAGCGATAATCTCAAGGATTTTTTCAAAAGCATCGTTTCGTACCTTGGCGAAATAGCTTGTCAGCTCCTGGCTTGTAAACGCATTGTATTCCGCGCCAAGCCCATCAAGCTCCCAGGCAATGTCAGCCGGGCGAGGCCGTTTTTTGGTCCCTTTGAAACACATGTGCTCAAGGAAATGTGAGATTCCGTTCACCTCTTTCGTTTCATATTTCGATCCCGCTTCAACGAGCACCATGATTGTCGTGGTAAGGCTCGCCGGTTGAGGAACGACAACTATCCTCATTCCATTTTTTAAGACCGTTCGCGTCGATGTTATATTGTTCATACTCCTATCATACCTGCTCAACCCCCGTTCACGCAACGAAAAGAGCCCCAGCGGATAATCAATCGCTAGGGCTCTTTATGAGCTCCTTTCATATGTTGCGCTGTCGAGCGAGACAGACCCGCAACGTTCCATTCATCCTCCATTTCTGCGACAACGCTCCTACTTCAAGCCCTTCCTCCCTGAAGTCACCGATATGCACCCTTCCTCTTTTTGCCTGGGACGGCCCCCAATGATACCATCCTTCAAGCAACCGTTCCCCGCGCGCTAGGAAGAAGGATACCATGCATTCGGCGAGGAGCGCCTCGGGGACACGTTTGAGCCCCTGCCCGAGCTTTCGTACTTCCGTTTCCTGATCGAGCCAGCTCATCTTCGGATAGAAACGCCCGCGGGTATCAATAAGGTAGTACCCTCGGGGATATTGCACCGCCGTCCAACCCGCTTCGTCTGGTCCTGTCCACCAGGTACTCTTACTGAAACAGGGTTGCCTGGATCGATCCGTGCCGATTCGCTCGCGAAGCTCGAGAAGTGAAAAACCGTTCAGGTAGACGAGCCGCCAATCATTTAGCAGGCGATTATTCCCGTCTGCGCAATGCTTTACTGTTTCTCTTTCGAAACATATAGGCGGCGCTCCCTCGACTTCCGTGCCCCATAACGCTGCAGCGTCCTGCGCACTTATCACCTTCCGATCTCCGAGACATGAAACCGCCTCTTCAAGAGCGGGGGGTGTGCTATAGAGCGGAGGCAGGTTACCACATGCGCTATCCTGCATTCCTACGTGCTGGTCCCTGCACATCCCTACCATGCCCATTTTCCTTTCTATCCCCTATGTGCGTTTAACGAACTGCGTTCAGTATATCACCTTATTCCTCCTCTACCATATCTTTTATTTTCTCCGGCAGTTCTTTTATTGCGACACGTTCCTGCTTCATGGAATCCCTGTCGCGGAGCGTTACGGTCTCGTCTTCGATGCTCTGAAAATCAACGGTTACCGCCCGTGGCGTTCCGATCTCGTCCTGATACCGATAGCGCTTTCCTATGTTGCCGCGGTCGTCCCAAGCAACACGGAATCCTGCCTGCTGTAATGCTTCGCGGATTTCCTGCGCGCACTGAACCAGTTTCGGCTTGTTTGCAAGAAGAGGAAATACCGCAACGGTAAACGGTGCAAGGCGGGGATGTAATTTCAATACCACCCGCTCTTCTCCGTTTTCAAGCTTCTCTTCGCGATAGGCATCCATCAAGAGAAAAAGCGTAGCTCGATCAACGCCGCCCGAGGTTTCAATGACCCACGGGAGAAAACGGGCTTTCTCTTCCTCGTCGAAATAAGAAAGGTCCTGCTTTGAAAATTCACTGTGGCGAGAGAGATCCCAATCTCCCCGATGATGAATTCCTTCCATCTCCCTCCATTCCCCGTCTGGAGCCCGATATTCGATATCGAATGCTGCACGTGCGTAATGCGCCCGTTCGTCCGGCGCATGTTCGTGGAAACGAAGATTATCTTTCTTCATACCGAGTTCTCTATACCAACGCATACGCTCTGTCTTCCAATACTCAAACCATTTTTTTCCTTCGGTCTCTTCGGGTTTTATGTAGAACTGAAGCTCCATCTGTTCGAACTCACGCGATCGGAAGGTAAAATCGCCGGGTGTAATCTCATTTCGAAACGCCTTGCCGATCTGGGCAATGCCGAACGGGATTTTGACCCGGGTTGAATCGACTACATTTTTGAAATTCACGTGAACGCCCTGCGTGATTTCCCCCCGCAGGTACGTTTTTTGTTTTTCTCCCTCAACGGCGCCGAGTTGGGTTTCAACGAGGAGATTAAACTGTCGAGGCGGTGTCCAATCTCTGGCGCCACATTGCGGGCAGGTGGGCTGTCCACTTACTTCCATCTCTTTTGTCATCGGCGGATCAAGCTTGTCCGCCCGGAATCTTGAATTACATTTCTTGCACTCCACAAGCGGATCGGAAAACGAGGTTACATGTCCTGATGCTTCCCATACCTTTGCGTTCATGAGAATCGAGGCATCGAGACCAACAACATCGCTGCGATCGCGCACCATTGTTTTCCAATACCGTTCCTTTAACGCGCGCTTCAGCTCAACGCCTAAAGGGCCGTAATCCCATGTTCCCGAAAGGCCACCGTAAATTTCCGAACCGGGATAGATGAAACCCCGCCTTTTTGCCAAGCTGGTTATTTTTTCGAAGATGTTAGCTTCTTGTTTTCTTAACACGTTAAAAATAGTGGCATGGGGCGAGGCTCGCTTTGGCGGCCCGCCTTTTTGCCAAGCTGGTTATTTTTTCGAAGATATTTGTTTTCTGACTCATGATTTTTCTTCTTTTCTCATTCCACTTCCCTATGCCCGCTATGGTACAATCCTGCCGCCTGCCTGTCCAACTGTCTTATCATCGGGGATCGCAGTCGTTATTGCTATATCACCGCTTACCAGATTCAGGCCTGTGAACAGATCAACAGCCACAAGTTTTGAGGCGCCGATCAGGGGCTGGAACTGCCCGACCCACATATTTGTTGGCACGAGTTCGATCTGAAACACAGCCTCAAGCGGGTCTGATATCACGCCCCGTGTTGCCGGAACGGTATCCAATGTCCAGGTTACTTTTCTTGATTCTTCATCAAACAAGGGAATGCTCTCCGTGTTGCTCTTTACCATTCCGGTCCAGCGCACTCCCTCTTCGAGACGAGCTTCGATTACAACATCTTTCGCGTCCGTTGCATAATTCCTTACAATCCAGCGTATGGTATATTGCGTCGGCTCGCCTACCCTGGGCGGCACCGTACCCGCATTTACCATCCCGCTTCCCGCATCGCGGTATAAGACCTGCGTGTCCAAAAACATAAGACCGCTGACTTTCGTTTCCGTAAAGGTTGCCGCCGACGTCCTGGAAGCGGAGAGATAATACGGGACCGAAGGTGATTCAGCGCGCACGCGAAGTTGTACGCTAAAATCCTTGTCGCTCAGTCGCTCTATCGGGAACACGGGCTTTAGGCGGATTTCAAGGTCAACTTCGCCGGATGCCCCGGGATCAAGGAGTCGCAGTGAGGGAACGCGATCGGCATTCCATGTTATCTGGTGCGTCACAGGATTGATGAAACCGCTCGTCTGCGTTGAGGAAAAATCGAACAATTCCCCTACCAGGTCCGCCTTGAGTATAACGTCCGCAAGTGCAATGCCACTGCGATTTTGATATTGGACGGTGTATACTAATCTGTCACCGATCCGAGCAATGTAGTTCGGGTTCCTGTTTACCGCAATTTCCAGATTTATCGGGGACGGGGCAAGGGTAAGCTCAATGTTTTTTTCGGCGATCGGATACGGCTTTCCTAGGAATATCGCGGATGCAACGATTGAAAACGCGGGAGGCGAGACGCCTGCACCGTCGAGTATCCCGTGAATCGTAAGTTTTCCCTCCGACCCGTGATTCAAAGCACCGAGTTTCCAGTAATTATTAAGTGAATCGGGGGTAAGCGACGCTGACTGAAATTGGAACGAGGCAGGATATTGTGCTTCAAACACCACTTCCGGAAAATCAAAGGTTGAAATGTTTTTATACACTATCTCAAATTCGAATTCCGATCCCTGAACTACATGATCCGGTCTCGTTACGGAAAATGAGAGTGGGGTTTTGAGTGCGGCAATATCCTGTTTCCGCTCGGTTTCAAACTTCGATTTTCCTATATCGTACTCGACCGAAACCGTTATGTGCGCTGATTCGCCTTCTGTTCCCAAGGCAATCACTGAAAATGTTTTTTGCGTAATCGATCCGCTTCCCAGGTCTCCTATCTCCTCGCTCACAAGGACGCCTTGATTAGGTAATGTAGTCAGCACGGAAACATCCGTAGGAGTTTTGAGATGGAGAACGGCGTTCTCAAGAAAATCCTCCGTCTCGTTCGCGATTTTTACGGTCATCTCGAACGGAACACCGCGGTAGATTTCTTCGGGCAGAGACGTTTCGATATCAACCGCCACAACAGTATTATTGAGGCGCCACGCCACAACTCCCGCAACACTTCCGATCGCAACGAGCGCAAGCGTTACGATTATACCTATAATTACCCCAACGCTTGTGCCTTTTTCTATTGTTATAGTTTCCCTTTCAGCGGTTTCTTTGCCCTGTTCTTTGAATATTTTTTCTTTCGATGTTGCCCTTTTCCCTTTCTTCGATTTTTTCTGTCCGGCCCGGGCAAGTTTTTTCTCGAGACTTTCAAGTGACATTACGCTATTGATAGTAGCGCATTCCGCTCAAATTTTGTAGCGCACTTTGCACAGATGAACTCGTGATCTTCCAGTACGAATGCTCCAACTTTCTTCGATCCGCACCGCGCACAGGTTGCATGCGACGGATTGTATCCGATAATTTTGAGCAGCTGACTTACTCTACCGTTCCGGTTTTTTACCAGACCATTCTTCTGTGCTTCCTCAAGAAAGAACCAGAGCTGCAAATCCGGTTCAAGAACCGGCGTCATGCTACGGACGAGAAACAAAATCTCCAAACTTGTGAAAAAGTCCCTCCCGTTCAGGCGTAATGACTTATGCCTTTTTTCCGCGATGGCATCAGCAAGAATGAATGCTCTTTTCCGAACCAGGCGCACCGTGACGATGTCCCAAGGATTCAGATGTGGCGTCACTTTCGAGAGCGTTTTTCTTCCTCCAACCGCGCGGGCCTCCACCCTGCCCAATTCTTTTGTGAACAATTCCACAATCCGATCGTCTCCGCGGTGGGGCTTTAAAGAAAGAACGAGAGCTTGTGTAACATGCTCTCGCATATCAGATCGTGCTATGGTACTGCATTCTTTCTTTCGGCGTTTTCCAAAATCCCAGCCGGAAGCGACCGCCCAACATCATGCGTGTCTGCGCATCGAGAGCAGGCATTGCGCTAAAACAGATGAACGTGACTGGAACAAGTGCCCACTGAAGGAAATACCATATCAAGTAGAGGTGTCTTTTCCTTCCCAGTGAGACGCGCGGAGGTAGGAAGGAGAAGCTTAAAATCGCCGAGGCGATGATACCAATAAGCGCGAGGTTGAGCAATACGCCCGTTACGCGGGGCAGGTTATATGAAAGCACCGTCAGATAAAAAGCGTTCCCCCCGAATACATTAGGGAGCCAGCCGAATAGAAAAATGATGAATGATCCCGTTGACCACGTGAGAAATCCATCAAGGAGCGATGCTGTCCAGAACATCTTTTTCTTTAGTGTCAGACGTTTATTCGGCCAGAAGTTTTCCAATATATAGACAAAGTTTTCAACGCCCCACGCCCAACGCCGTTGCTGTTTGTACAGGTTTCTCATTGCATTTACGAAACCGGACCCTGACACCGCGTCCATATAGATCGGGTAGTGAAGCGGCACGGTGCGCCAGTCGCCGTTATAGTGATTCAGACACTGGAAGAAAATCCGCGAGTCCTCGGAAACGATATCAGTGTTCCAAAACCCAACTTCAATGAGAGCTTTAAGCGGCATACTGTGGGAAGAAAATGTCGTAAGGCGTTCCTCGCGAGCCTGCTGCATAAACTGCCAAAAACTCGCGGAAAACCCTATAAGCCGCGCGAGAGCCGGTACATCATGGATATTATTGGTGAAAAGCGGAATGGGTTGGTAGCTTGATCGCGTCGGGTGATCCGCAGTGAGAAAGTGGTACGTTAAAATCCCGAAATATTCCTTTCCGGGACGCGTATCAATGTCAAAAACCGAAACCAGCGTTCTCTCTACGAAGATATCACGGGGCCGAATCAGCTTTTCGATTGCTCGCTGCGTTGCCCATGTTTCATTCGATCCTTTCCCGGGAATCTCCCCATATAAATCCTTCGGGTGTGTTGTTATAAGAAACCCGCCGAATACGCCGCTAAATTCCTCCAAGATCTTGCTTCCCGTCACCTGATCCTCATCTCCTCCGCGCTCCTCAAGTGCGAGAACGACAAGGAGGTTTTCTTTGGGGTAATTAGCGTCCAGTAAGCTCTTCACACTGTCCCGCACAAGATCAAGCGGCTCCTTATACATGGGAAGGACAACAAGGTGATAAATATCTTCCCAGGGTTTGCCTGTTTCACGGACGCGCTCAAGCCAATCCACTTTAAGATTTTTGCGCATCCGCGCAAACGCGATACGGAGATGTATCGAGAGATAAATCGTCTTTAATATCCAGTGAAAGTCATACAATATGATAAAAATCGCCACGAAGACCGGGGC
>CAZHOF010000024.1:0-7243 GCA_964534105.1 uncultured Candidatus Saccharibacteria bacterium | reverse complement strand
GTACGGTTTGCCGAAGAGCGTTTTTGCCGTGGAAAGAAGTTTTTCTTTCTGGGATGACGTCATGCAGGCCTTGTCCTTATTCTTTAGTTCTTCCATCTCCGCGGTATATTCAAAAGTTTTCTAACAGCTTCCATGTTCTCTTGATTTTTATTTTTAAGATCGTTGTATGCGGAGTTGGATAATCCACCTAGTTTTTTCACAGCTTCTTCCAGCTTTTTTTCGGATGGTATTATTTTTGCAAGCACAAAAAGTCGTTTGAGAGGAATGGCATTATAGGTTGCGCCGAGGTCTCCGGCAAGTTTTCGCAGAGTGCGTGAACAATCTCGTTTTCGTTCTAGCGCTTTCCCTGTATCCACGTCTGTTAGGGAGTTTAGAGTGTTTGCATGAATCAATAGATTGCTATCAATACTCCCAGTCACTTTTCTGTATTGCACAAGTCTATTGAAAATAAAATACGTCATTACAGAAATAAAAAAAGGGTGTTTTATCACTTCCCATAACCACGCAAGAAGATCAACTGTTGTTTCCATATACTCTGGTGCCGACGGGAGGAGTCGAACCTCCGACCTAGGGTTTATGAGTCCCTCGCTCTAACCACCTGAGCTACGTCGGCTTATTCCAGTAGTACTTTAGCTGTTTTTTTAAATATTTTCTACCCGAACCTCCCTTGAGAAATTTTTCTCTTCCTAGAGCATCTTTTTCCGTAAAATATGCTTCATAGTAGATGAGTTTCCACGATCTTTCTGTTTTTGTTGTTTTTCCTCCTTTATTGTTTTGATGTTCGAATAATCTACGCTTTAAATCCCGTGTGAAACCGATGTATAAACTTTTATTGGATTCGTTTTCCAGAACGTAGACGAAGAACATACTAAAATTATGAAATAGCCCCGCAAAATGAACAAGTTCATCGCGGGGCCACTCAAATTTGCTTGCCACGAGGTGGCGAAGCCGCTTTTCGTGGTTGCGGGGGTGGGAATTGAACCCACTACCTCAAGGTTATGAGCCTTGCGAGCAACCGTTACTCCTCCCCGCACACCAACCTTATCAAATCAGAATCGGCGTGGCAAGCTGTTTTCAAGCCGCTGGAATTTTGTTTTTTCGTTCCTTGAGCTTTATAATATGAGAGATTTCTGTATTTATGGACGATCTTACGTCGCTTAAGAAAAAAGCGGGAGAAAACATTCTTGGCGCGAAAACCGTTGAGGAACTTGAGGCGGCCAGGGTTACGTATCTTGGACGCAAGGGACTTGTCACGGAGCGTTTGCGCGGACTCAAAGACCTTTCTCTTCAGGAGCGGAAACGATTGGGAGGATCGTTGAATGTTCTGCGTCATCATCTTGAGGAGATAATCGAACAACGGCGCGGTCAGCTTACCGTTGCGGCCTCGGAGGAAATATTTCCGTTCGATCCCACAAAACCGGGGAAGCGGGTTCAGGGGGGCTCGCTCCATCCTCTTTCGCAGATCGAAGAGGCGATCCGAAAAATTTTCGTTTCGATGAATTTTTCCGTCGTCGAGGGGCCTGAACTGGAGCGTGAATTTTACAATTTCAATGCCTTGAATATGCCTCCCGATCATCCGGCGCGCGATATGCAGGATACGTTTTGGATAAAGTGCGATGACAGGAAAGACCGCGATCGGAAGCTTGGCCAGTGGCTTCTACGTACCCATACGAGCCCCATGCAGGTTCGCTATATGGAACAGCATAAACCGCCGTTCCAAATCATCGTTCCCGGGCGCGTGTTTCGCTATGAAGCCCTTGATGCCTCTCATGAATTTAATTTTTCGCAGATTGAGGGGCTTATGGTCGGTCCCGATGTGACACTTGCGAATTTTAAATTCGTTATCGAAACTTTCTTAAAGGAGCTTTTCGGCGATTCAATTTCTTTTCGCTTTCGTCCCAGCTATTTTCCTTTTGTTGAGCCCGGCGTAGAGGTGGACGTGAAGCTCAAGGGCAGCTGGCTTGAGCTTATGGGCGCCGGTATGGTGCATCGGAATGTTTTCAATGCGGTGCGGTACGATCACCGCGAGATTCAGGGTTTTGCCTTTGGTATAGGTTTGGAACGCCTTGCTATGATTTTGTACAACGTTCCCGATATCAGATTGTTTTATTCCGGCGACATTCGTTTCACGCGCCAGTTTTAACGCCCTATGAAATTTTCATACCCTCTCATTCGGGAGTTTGTTCCAAAGCTCAAGAGTAAAAAACAGCTTATTGAAGCGCTTTCCGCCTATGCCTTTGAAGCGGAAGATGCGGGGAAGAACATTCTTGAAGTGAAGCTTTTAAATCGCGCGGGCGATGCGGCTTCTCATCAGGGAATTGCCCGGGAAGCCGCCGCGGCTCTCGGTGTTCGTCATACCGTTCCCGAGATTACGGAATGCCGCCCTCTTGCCAAAAGACAGGCCGATTCTTTTTCCGTTCGCATTGATGAACCAACGCTTTGTTCCCGGTACACCGCGCAGCGTTTTGACGGCGTCCGGGTCGGTTCTTCCCCTTCCCGTATTGCGAGAGTACTTGAGGATTGCGGGTTGCGTCCCTTGAACAACGTTGTTGATGCAATGAATTACGTTATGTTGGAAGTTGGGCAGCCGCTCCATGCGTTTGATTTGGATAAGGTTGAGGGGAATCGGATTATTGTCCGCAAGGCGAAGAAAGGGGAGCGCATCATTACCCTTGACGGGAATGAGTACGAACTTGATACCACGATGCTTGTTATCGCGGATATGAAAAAACCTCTCGCTCTTGCGGGCATTAAGGGAGGCGTTGCAGCTGCCGTAACGGAAAGAACAACCCGGATTCTTGTTGAGGCGGCCACCTTTGATCCGGTGAATATTTATAAGACATCCAAGGCCTTGAAGTTATCAACTGACGCTTCGTTCCGATTTTCGCATAATTTGCATCCTGCGTTTGCGGCTGCCGGGTTGCGGCGCGCCGGGGAACTTCTTGTTGATCTTGTCGGTGTAAGGCCAACCGGTATTTTCGATTCGCTTGAAGAACCGCTTCCTTCCCGGAAACTCGTTTTCGATACCGGGCAATTTGAGCGCCTTATCGGTATACCAGTTCCTTTGGAACGGTCACGGGCATTATTGGAACGCTTGGGTTTCGTCACCGAAAAAGAGGGGACGGCGACTTCGTTCATGGTTACGGTTCCCGTTGTTCGCCAGGACATTGAGAATGACGCCGATCTTGCGGAAGAAGTTGCACGGCTTACCGGATATGGTGCGCTTCCCTCCATTGCTCCTCGTGTGGATATCGTTCCCGCATTCGAAGACGAATCTATTCTAGTAAAGGATAAAACACGCAGTATATTCGGGGGACTCGGTTTTGATGAGGTGTACAATCATTCGCTTGTTTCTTTTTCCGATCTTAAGCGGATCGGCGCGGAAGAACTCGCGATTGAACTTGAAAACCCTTTGAGCAGCGAGTTTCGATACCTTCGTCCGATTCTGGCTCCCCATCTTCTGCATAATGCGGAGGATAACGGCAGATTTTTTGATCATTTTGGCATCTTCGAAATTGGCAGGGTGTTTTACGCTGAAAAACGGCGTTTTCAGGAAAGGACCCTGGTTAGCGTTTTAGGCGCGGACAAACACGGAGAGACGTTCTTCTTCCTTAAGGGGGCCCTTGAGCGGTTTTTGAGAAGCATGGGTATCGTTGACTATGCGTTCGTCCCGAAGCGTCCCACTTTTTCTCACGCCCTTCCTTTTCCCGTGAAACATCTGGCTCCAAGAACGCTCTTGTGGATCGTTTCTTCGGGTAAGATTATTGGTTCTCTCGGCAAGATATCGGGAGAGAGCGATCAGCGCCTCACTTTGGCCGAACTTGATCTTGGTGAAATTCAGGCACTCGCCGCCGGAGAACGTGAGTACGCGCCTTTGCCGAAATATCCCGCGGTAATGAGAGATGTTTCCGTGGTGCTCGGCACCGATTTGAAAATTGGGGAGGTGATCGAAGCGGTTCAGCATGTTGACGCTCGTTTGATTCAGGACGTTGATCTTGTTGATGAATATATCAAAAAGGGCTGGCAGAACGAGCAAAGTATCGCATTGCGGATTGTGTTCCAGGCATCCGATCGCACGTTGACCTCCGGGGAGGTGGATGTCTTGATGAAAAAAATTACCGGTGTTTTGGAAAGCCGTTTTAGCGCCCGGGTTCGGTAACCGTCCTATTCCCAGTGCACGTCTTTCTGGAATTCCGCGAGGCGGGATTTCAGTTCCGGTGCGTTTTTCAGGTTCGGGTTTTTTTCAAGCACCATGCGCGCGGCCTGGCGCGTTTTCGTGACAAGGTGCGGGTTCTGGAGCGCTCTCATCACCGTGTCCGGCATGCCGGTCTGGCTTTCGCCGAGGAATTCTCCCGGGCCGCGGAGTTTCAAATCCTGTTCCGCAAGCTCGAAACCGTTTTTTGCCCGGCTCATTAAATGCAGCCGGCCCCGCGTTTCCTCCGATTTCGATTCCGTGAGTAGGAAGCAAAAAGAAGCGTGTTCGCCGCGCCCTACGCGTCCTCTGAATTGATACAGTTGAGCAAGGCCGAAGCGCTCGGCGCTTTCTATCATCATGATGGTTGCATTCGGTACGTCTATGCCAACCTCGACAACCGAGGTTGAGACGAGAATATCGATATCGCCATTTTTGAATTTTCCCATGATTTCCTCTTTTTCCTGCGCTTTCATTTTTCCGTGCAGCATCGCTACCGAGAGATCGGGGAATATCTCTTCCGAAAGTTTTTTCCGCTCTTCCTCGACAGATTTGAGTTCAAGTTTTTTCATCTCGACGGGGGAAAGTTCATCCATATTGCTGACGTCGCCAACATCCGGAGCGGCTATTCTGGGGCAGATGACAAAGGCCTGTCTCCCGCTTTTAATCTCCTTCCGGATGAACGCGTAAACCTCCTTGCGTTTTTCCGGATCGACTACTCGCGTTTCTATCTGCTTCCTGTTTTTCGGCAGCTCAGTGATGAGTGAAATGTCCAGGTCGCCGAAGAGAACAAGATTCAGGGTTCTTGGAATTGGCGTTGCCGACATTGAAAGAAGATGGGGGACCGGCGCTCCTTTTTCCGTTTTTTGCTGTTTGGTAAGTGCGGCGCGCTGCTCTACGCCGAAGCGGTGCTGTTCATCAATGATGACGAGCGCACAATCGGGCAGGGAAACCGTTTTCTGGATCAGGGCGTGCGTTCCGAAGACGATGCCTACGCGCCCTTCTTTTATTTCCTGCAGGAGTGTTTGTTTTTTCGGTTTTGTTTCAAGGTCGTTGCCGAACCGGAGACGCGCTTCGTTTGCGGTGAGAAGCGCCACGCCTTTCTCGAAAGAACCGAAGAATTGTGCGAATGTTTCGTAGTGCTGCCGCGCAAGGATTTCCGTGGGGGCCATAAAGGCGGATTGGAAGCCCGATTCCGCCGCGTTCATTGCCGCGAGCGCCGCCACGATTGTTTTTCCCGACCCCACGTCTCCCTGGAGTAAGCGCGTCATAGGGTGTTCTTTCTCCATGTCCTGCAGGATTTCCCAGAGCGATTTTTTCTGTGATTGCATCAAGGGAAAGGGGAGCAGCTTGAGCCACAGCTTCGTCTTCTCTATTTGCGGCTGGATTGATTGCGCCTGCTCGCGTGCAACGCGCATCCGCGCGCGCAGGTGACGGAGCTGCAGAAGCAGCAGCTCTTCAAAGATAAAGCGTTCCCTCGCTCTTCTTGTTTTTTCCCCGGATGAGGGGAAATGGACTTCTCTAAACGCCGTTTCGCGGACGGGTAGTTGGAATTCGGTAACTATGGCCTTTGGAAGGATTTCCGGGATATCGCGGATCTTCTCGAATACGATTTTCACGAGATAGCGGATCCCTTTCGAGGTGAGTCCGCGCGTTTCCGGATAGATGGGGATAATGCGGGCGGTGTGCGTGGTGTTATTCGACTGCCCGGAGAGTAGTTCGAAGATCGGGTTTGAAAAGAGAAGCCCCTGCTTTGGCTTGGTTACCTTTCCGGCGATGCTTACGCGCCTTCCCGCGCTTAAGGTGTTTGTGAGATACGGCTGGTTGAACCAGAGTGCCCGTATTGTTCCCGTTTCGTCCGCAATGAGCGCTTCGGTGAGCGTGATGCGGCGTTTCCACGTTCTTAAGTTCTTTATACTTTTCACCGTTCCTTGTACCGTTGCATCGGTTCCCGGCGCGAGATCGCGTATCGGCACCACGTTTGAAAAGTCGAGGTAACGCGAAGGAATATGCAGAAGAAGGTCATGCACCGTTTCGATGCCGAGCTTTTTGAGTTTTGGGAGAAAACGGGGGGCTATCCCCGTTACTGCCGAGAGCGGAGTTCGGAGCGTTATTTCAGATTGTGCTTGTTTACGAAATGCCACATCTTGATTATGTCTCCAGGGTTGCCGAAATCAAGCCAGTAATCGCTGATGCGCTTAATTTTCACTTTCCGTTCCCGGGCGAGGGATTTGATTGCGTCAGTAAGTTCATACTCACCGCGCGCTGATTTTTCCACGCGGTCCACGGCGTCGAAAACTTCCGGCGTGAATTTATGCAAGCCGGTGCTGATCAGGTTCGAGATGAAGGTTTTTGGTTTCTCGACAAGCTCGGCGAGATGCTCGCCTTCGGGAACGATCACGCCGTATTTTTCAGGATGCTCGTGTTCCATCACGCTTGTGTAGCAAAAATCATCATCCACGGCGATTGCCCGGATGTCGTCGGGGGAATAGAGATTGTCGCCGAAGAGCGAAACGAACCCTTCGTTCCCGACGATGTCGCGAACGCACTGGATGGGGATCGCGGTGCCGTACCGCTCGGTTCCCGCGGTTTCGAACTGATCCACGAGCGTGATATCAAACTTGTCGGCGTGTTCTTTCGCAAACTCCTCCATCTGCTCCTTTTTGTGGCCGACGACCAGGATCATCTTCTCAATGCCGGCGGCTTTGAGGTTTGAAAGAACATAATAAAGGAATGGGTGTTCCTTTATCTTAATCAGGTGCTTTGGTTTGTTTGCGGCAACATTGAGCATTCTTGTGCCCTTTCCCGCCGCCGGTATTACTGCTGTCTTGATCATTTTTGTCCCCCCACTAGGACTCGAACCTAGGACCCACTGCTTAAGAGGCAGGTGCTCTACCAGCTGAGCTATGGGGGGATGCTGTTTCTATGTATACACGATTTTATTTTAGAAGTGAAGAGACATCTGTTCTTTGTTTTGGTGCACTTGCTTTCAGGTGGGGATCGTGTTGCAGCCAGCGCTTGCAGCAATATTCATGTCTTTAAGCACCGTGA
>CAZHOF010000023.1:3960-8106 GCA_964534105.1 uncultured Candidatus Saccharibacteria bacterium | reverse complement strand
CATGTGAGCGTCGAAAATCTTTACTTCATACCCATACCGCTTCAAGTAAGCGGAAAGGTACGCCAATCCGAGAGGGAGTTCCGTTGATTGCCCCTTTCTCAAGATTACTTCGTTGTCATAACCTTCGGAAGTAACTTGGAAAGGATTTATCAACGCAACCCTCTTAATCTCCTTTCCCAAAACCATCGGAACACCTCCTAGAGTTTGCAATATTGGCTCCGCCAATATATATCTTTCTGATTTTCAAACACGGAAATGTTCCGTGTAGAAATACGTTGACAAAAAACTAATTCAAGCTAAGAACAAAAGGAACGAAAAGTCAATTATTAATCAAAATCACGTTCGGAAAACGCGTGTGGAACATTATAAAAACTCACTTCAAAGTCAGTCCTCCAAAAACGTGTGTAAATTCACTGAAGCTTTTTGCGCCTAGGTCACGATCGGACATAACTGCGGGCTTCTGAACCGGCCAATCAATATGTAAATCAGGATCATTCCATATGATATTATCCTGAGCTTCGGGATAGTAATAATTATCCATTTTATAAAGCAACGTACAATTATCCGAAAGCGTGCATAAGCCGTTCGCAAAACCGCGGGGAATAAGAACCGCCTTTCTGTTTTGAGCCGAAAGCGTCACAGCGTCCCATTCCCCGAAGGTGGGTGATTCTTTCCGTATATCAACCCAGACAATAAATGCCTCGCCGGATCCGACGCGAATAAGTTTTGCCTCGGCATGGGGAGGATGCTGAAAATGCAGCCCCCGGACAGTACCTTGATACTTCGAAAATGACTCGTTTTCCTGAACCCAATCAAATATCAGATTCTGCTCGGTAAAAACCTTCTTGTCGTATGTCCGTATAAAAAAGCCGCGCGCATCCTCATGGGGCTCAAGAACAATCTCGAAACAACTCGCGAGCTTACTTTCCTGTATCTTCATAACTATTCAACCTGAACACGGCGTGGATCGTGGGGTAAGGGAATAAGGTACTCACCCGTAAAATGGAATTTCTCACCCAGTGATTTCATGATCTCATCGGCGAAATTCCACGCAAGGACAAATATATGTTTCGGATTCCGCGCCATGACTTCTTCAACGCTTTTAATGGGAATATGGGTGCCAGCGGTATAGCGGCCCTGTTTCAAGGGGTTCATATCGGCAATAACAGGTAAGGTTTTGAAATCAATGCCGCAGAAGTTTAGAAGCGTTGAACTTCGCGCAGAAGCGCCGTATCCGACCACAGTCACATCTTCGCCCTGCTTAAAGGAGTTGAGAATCTCCAGAAGTTTTGCGCGATGCTGAATTGCCCGATTGCGAAACCGCACCCAACTTTCCCAAGCATTCGTCTGGCTCTTTGCCTCCTGCTCGCGATAGGCCACAACAGAAGACTGCTCTTCTACACGCCCTTTCTTCGCATACACAATAAGCGACCCCCCACTAATAGGACTTCTCGTGACGTCAAAAACAAAAAGCCCGAAGTCGTTGAGAAGTTTTTCCAAGCTCTTGAGAGTGAAGTAGCAAAGATGTTCATGATAAATGGAGTCATAGTGCAGTTCTTCGAGGATCACCTTTCCATAATGCGCCTCGATAGCTAGAACGCCGTCATCGCGAAGAGCGGATCCGAGCCCCTGGACAAAATCACGGGTATTGGCGACATGAGGTAGAACGTTGCGGGCGAAAATCATCGCCGCCTCGCCATGCCTTTCCACAACATCGTGAGCCGTTTCATCGCCCCAGAACAAACATTCCGTAGGAACTCCCGATTTCTCCGCCATCTCCACAATATTTTGAGCCGGATCAATGCCAAGTACCTTAAGTCCCCTTTTAAGAAACGGCTGGAGAAAAGTTCCGTCATTCGAGGCAATCTCCAGAACATACGAGTTGACCTCTCCCGAAGCGCGTTTGATAAGCTCCTCGGAAAACTGTTCGGCGAAATCCCTGGCCGTTCGAGAAGTTCCCGTTACCCAAACATAAGAAGAGAACAACTCCTTTGGATCCACGGTATAACCAAGTTGGACCAGATTGCACTGTGGACACCACGATAAGGCAAGCGGATAAAACTGTTCTTTTTGATCGGGGCTTTCGGGCAAAGAGTTCGCAAGCGGCTGTTTCCCAAGATCAAAAAATGGACGGATATCCGATTCACCGCACACGCGACACTGCTGAAGTTCGCCAAACATAGTACTAACAAATAATAAGAGAATCAAGCTGGGTTTACAACCGACTCCACCTCAGGTTTTCTTTCGCAGAGAGGAAATGAGGAAGCTACCCATCCGAAGATAGCGCGTGAGAAAAATATTGAGACGGACCGGAAAAAGCTTCTTTATCGTTTCTTTTATGGAGCCCGCAGGGAGGAGCACAACATCGGATTTCGGGCCAAGTGAAAACAATGATTCCACCTTAAAATCATACGCCATCTCTCTCCACTCGCGAAAAGAATAATACCGGGCAATTGCTCCGTCGGTCTTTCTCTGAACGCCGCGATGGAGAAAACCCGGCCTGAAATCGCGGGAGATAAGCGCCTCCAGAAAACCAAAAATGTAGTAATTCCACCATCCGCGGTGGTAAACCATAATCACCGCCCGACCCCCGGGACGTAATACGCGATATATCTCCCCGACAATCTTCCTAGTGTTCGCGGAATGGTGAATTACCCCCCAGCTCCACACAACATCGAAACTAGCATCAGGAAAAGGAAGATGTTCAGCATCAGCCCGTTGTATCAATCCGGAAAGCCCGAATACCTCAAAACGCTCCCGGGTACTCCTTGAAGCATAATCGGTCAAATCAATCCCGGTAAACGACCGGGAATGCCGGGCAAGAAGCGCGGCATGGCTCCCGTTCCCAACCCCGATCTCCAGAACATCCTTGTCGGCTAAAGCTTTGAAATGGATAAGATCGTCGAATGGAAGTGAACGAGATTGAAGATACTCGCTCGCATCACTGAAAAATCTCCGATCGATTTCCTCAAAAAAAGAGGGTGAAAATTCCTCATGGCCGAGCTCCGAATTCCAATCGTAACGCATAGGATGGCCCTGCCACCACTCCTCGTTCTCCTTCTGCCACTGCTCGGCACCCTTTGAATCATCCGGCAAAGCTGTCGGGTTCGTAAATCCGCGGGGGGATCCTTTTTTATTCATAAAATAAAACGATTAAAGCTCCTGCAACAAAATCTTAACCCGTTTCTTAAACTCATCAAATCCAAAAACGTCCAGAATCTTTTTCCGCAGAAAGGAACCGTTAGTAAGCCGGGAAGGGATTTCCTTTCGAACAAAGCGCACAATAGCTTCAGCGATTGAAGCGACATCATCGGGATCAATCAGGACTCCGACCTCACCGTCCAAGAGGGTTTCAGAAGAAGCGTCAGTATCGCCGGCAATAACCGGTTTTCCGCATGCGAGGGCCTCAACGAACACGATGCCGAAACCCTCGCTCTTCGAGGGCATAACGAACAAATCGCAAAGATTATAGTAATCAACAAGTTCCCCATCGGAAACCTTTCCCGCGAACACAACGCAGTCATCAAGATGTAGGGAATGGACCAGTTCCTTCACCCGGGGTAGATCGTCTCCTTCTCCGACGAGGAGAAATTTTACATCAGGAACGTCACGACGAACTTGGGGCAGCGCCTTAATAACCTTGTCGTACCCTTTTTGTTTTTCCAATGAAGAGAAGCGATTCACGGTAAGGAGAATAAAATCATCCGACGAAAGATTATGCCGATCCAATAGAACTTTGTTTTTCTCTCCGATAATAAAAATGTCCCCGTCCACGAAATTAGGAAGAAAAAAAATCCTTTCCCCGACTTCGGGAAATTGTTCTATAATTTTCCTTTTTGTGAACCGAGAAACAACAAGAATCTTAAAAGCGCGCACGAGGGCTTTCCGTTTTAATCCACTCTCAATGCGCCATACTTCAACGCCATGGGTAGCAATAATATAACTCTGGCAAAATACTTTGTTGAGAAGAAGGCAAATCGGAGAAAAATTAATATGGCCACAAAAGATAAAATCGGGACGAAACCACAACCACCGCCAAAGAACACGGGCAATAAAAAAAAGTTTCACGAAGAGAAAATTACCGCGGTATTCAACAATTGAAAGCTTCTCTCCGTGTTCGCGAAAAACTTCAATAACGCCGCGGTT
>CAZHOF010000023.1:0-3860 GCA_964534105.1 uncultured Candidatus Saccharibacteria bacterium | reverse complement strand
ATCGGCCCGGTTCACTTCTTCCATCGAACCGATCTTCTTATATTTATCGTAACAGAAAATTCGATACCTCCCCTTCTGTTTCCGAAACCAATGGCGTACCGAACCACCGACATAACCAAGGCCTACAATTCCTATATTAGTAATCATATGCAATCTGAATACGAAGTGTTACCACTCTTTTATGGCCTGTTCCCAACGTTCCAGCGTTCCACAATCGTAAAATCTCGCCGGGTCCATCTCAAAAGCCATAAGTTTGCGATCGGTAATAATCCTCGGAAAGATATCTTTTTCGGTAATAAGGAATTTGCGAGAGAGATCGTCGTAATCCAAGAGTTCCGGCTCCGCGAGATAAAAACCGACGTTCACAAATCCAACCTCGTCGTTCTCCCCTCTTGACTCACGGGAATTATCAACATCAACAACAACGTTATTTTCCAAAACAAAACGATCGGCTTTGTAGGGCTTCTCAATGCGCACCAGTACGGCGGAAACAACCGGCTGATGGGAAGCGTGTAATTTTTTTAGCATGTGAAGATCAAAATCCATTAAACTATCCCCATTCGCGAGGAAAAACGGTTCGGAACCGACCCAATCGCGCAAATTCCGAAGCCAACCGAATGTTCCGCTCGGCTCTTCTTCGTAAAAAACTTCAATGTGTATTTTGGATCGCAATGCGTTTTCCCGCTCGGCCCAACCGTCAAAATCACTGCGATCGCGGGCAGCCGCAACAATCGCAACGTGTTGAACGCCATACCGCTCAAGAAAACTGACAAAATGCGAAAGAATCGGTTTCTTCTGAACCGGAACAAGCGGCTTCGGAATTTCGTATGTCACCGGCCGAAGACGTGTTCCCAATCCCCCTGCTAAAACAATGGCGCGCTTTATCATAAGCTCAACGATTAACTTCTAATATAAGAGGACTGTCTTCGTATGGCAAGTTTCGAGTTGTGTTACGAAGCCATTTCCCTGTTAACATCTGGCCAATACTGCAAAATCAGCGCATCAATTTCATCCGCTTTTTCATTTTGATCGGAAGCGCGATAAAAATCGCGAATACTGAAAAGAACGGGCGGAAGCTTCGGGCCTATAGCAAGAGCTTTTCCAAAATAACGCTCGGCTGTCGCAAGGTCGTTCTCGTTCCCGCCATAATTCTGCCAAAGAACAAAATATAACTGGCCACCGATTAAAAGATGTCGGACATTGTTTTTGAAAAGATGCGGTTCAATAAACCGCGTCAGCTCTCTCGCAACCGCCTCCGGCTGATCTGACCTGCTCACAAGAGAAAGGATATCGTTTCCTAAAAACTTCACGATTTCTTCCTTGCCGATTGGGGAAGGAAAAACAAGAGAACGCTCAAACTGGTTTTCAAACTCCTGCACCGTATTTATCGAAGAAAGCGAACGGGAAGCGCTGATATACGCCTGTCCGCGAACAAAAGGACTCAGCGCCCCAAGATAAAGAGAGCAAAAAGAAAGAATGATGATAACAATGAAAACAAAGCGATACATCATAAGGATTGTTTGGCAAAATAGAAAAGATACGACGAAAACGAAAGAAATATGAACACGTTTAGATAAATCGTGAACACGTCAAAAAGGACAAGTCCCTGGATAAGATACGCAAAAGGGAGCGAGAAAAGTAAACCACGCACGATAAGATCGCGCCTGGAAACCGATACGCTCCCCGTTTCCTGCTTGTCTTTGGTCTCCCGATTTCTCGTTCGCGTCGCACGGAAAAATTCAAAATAAAAAACAGCAAAAATACTCAAAAAAGACAGCAAGCCGAGAATGCCGATTTCCACAAGATAGTCGAAGTAAATACTGTGAGCCCGATCAAACCACGCGCCAAAATTTTGGGAAGAACGAAAATAACGAATGTCAAAATGGCGGTCGAAAACTTGGATATAGTTTTCAGGGCCCCAACCAAGAAGAGGGCGAGCCTTGAATCCCTCCCATGCGATATTCCACATAATCGTTCTGTCTTCAAATGTTCTTGCGGTAAAAGAGAGATCAAGAATCCGCGATCCGGGTAAGGATCGCACAAATTCCGTATTGTGGAATTGCACGCCAAGAAAAACAAGAAAAATAACAATGGAAGCGGCGACAAGGAACCATTTTCGAAGCGCCTTTCGCGATAGCATGACATATCCCAAAAATGCGAGGAACATGCCGATTAAACCGACGAATGCACCTCTGGTCGCGGCAAAATAAAACATCAGGATAAATGCGACTATCAAAAACGCCAAAAGTACTCTTCGGAGAGATCGGATCGAAAAACGAGACGAAACAAAAAGATAGAGGGCAAAAAACGAAAGAAAAATAGCGTAAATGGCGACATACGCCGGATTACCGATAGACGCCTGAAAGCGGAATCCCGATTCGCTAAAAAGAGGTCCGATAAACCCGTCCGAACCCATTCCGGCAAGCAGCCCGTAGAATATGCTTAAAATTCCACCGATAATCGCGCACACAAAAAGACGCCGCCAATCCTTTGCGTCACGGAACAAAACGAGAAGAAGAGAGAAATAAACGAAAAGATTGAGAATCTGTAGTCCTCCTTCTCCACGCTCAAAGTTTGACCAGAAAGCAATCGCAGGATCAAAGGCGAATAAAGAAGCCAGAGCGAAAAAAAAGGCGAAAGCCGAAACAGCGATTACGAGCGGCCTGCGGAAAAAATCTTTCAAGCGTTTAAGCATCTCCCCATTTTGGTCTTGGAAAAGCATCCCGAGGGAAAAAGCGATGAGCGCGAAGCTGACACTTCCCCGAAACCAAACGTACTTTCCGACAATAAAAGGGAAAAGTACCGAGGGGGTAACGAGTGCCATGCCAAGCGGGGGAAGGAAAAGGAAAAATTTCGCAGTTTTCCAGTAATTCATCATAAAACAGAGTACGTTCATGATACACGACCCCCCCTAAAACCAAAAGACCCCCGAAGGGGCCTTTTGTCCGATTATGCGCTATCGGGAAACCGGATACTAGGTCTTCGCAGTAACCGTTGCTACTGACGGCAAACCACTCGCGTAGAGAGCGTAGATGGTATCGCTCAAGTCGTTGTCGGAAGCAGGGTTCCCGGAGTAACCGAGATCCGCTTCATCAACATGGAAGAGAGCGTTGCCGAGGGCGGCAATGGAGAACTGGAAGGTATCGCTGTTGTCAACAGGAATGTTCGTCTTGACAGTCAAATATCTCCACGAACCACCGTCAATCTTGCGATTGGCAGCGCTGATACCTGTGAGATCAAAGGCAACGGTCGAGGAGCCCGCGGACGTACCAGTCGTGGACGTTGTGTTCCACGCGCTGGTGTCACCCTGCGAACCACCGACAGCCGAGGCATAGATCTTGTAGGCATTTTCCGTTGACGTCGCCGAACCTCCATTTGCGAAGGAGAGCGAGGATGTTGCGAGAGAAACCGCGGCAGAACCGTTGTTCGTAACCTTGAACACGGCAACTGTTACGCCCGCTCCCGTTCCAACCTGCGTTGCAGCAGTCGGTGAAACCTCTGAAATCGTCACGTTTTGCGGAACCACATAGGTGTATCCGCTCGCCGTAGGCGTTCCCGTTCTCGTACCGGTCGTCAAACCGGTAACAGAACCCTTGACCGCGACGTCGCGAGTGGACGAAGTGATCTGGAATCTGAAGTTATCACCGAGGCTTGCAATACCTCCTGAACCGACGTCGGCCTTCACGTAGATGGTCACACCGGTCGTCGGAACGGCCGCTGGGAGCAAGTTGTCGGTCGCGGTAAAGGCAACCGTACAATACGAGGAGGAAACATCGGTCGTGCAGGTATCAAACTGTGCGGCAGTAGCAAACGGCGTCGAGGCACTTCCTTGATAGAGCCGAATATTACCCACCGTCGTT
>CAZHOF010000022.1:0-8261 GCA_964534105.1 uncultured Candidatus Saccharibacteria bacterium | reverse complement strand
GTAGAATAAAAATATGAAGAAGGCATTAATTATCTTAGTTATTTTAGTCGGGTTAACTGGTATTTGGTTTGGCTTGAGGTTTTTAATTGGTGGCGAAGAGCCAGTTGCATGTACTCAGGATGCCAAGCTTTGTCCGGACGGCTCCTATGTTGGTCGCGTAGGTCCCGACTGTGAATTTGCACTTTGTTCAGGAGAGGCGGAATGGCTGGCAATCAAACAAGCGATTGCCAATTGCGAAGTGGAAAGTGTTTGGCAGATACACTCTAGAACGGTGAGGGTGAAACTAAAAGACGGAGAAGAATTAGCCGCCGTTGAGCCGGAGCTTGATGATGTAATTGATTTGGCGATCGCCGCCGAACCCCAATGCGGGGAAATTCCGATGGGAACGGAATAAATATGGTTAAGAAGTCAAATAAAAAACTGGTAATACTACTAGTAATAATCGTAGCCATTATATTATTCGGGATTTCTTTGGGTATTTTTTACTCACTTTTGCCGGAGCATAATCCACCGAAAAGCAAACAAGCATGTGAAAGTGCTGGCGGGCAGTGGTCGGATGAGCAAAATTTTTGTCTTTTATCGTATAAAGAACCCGGTGAAATATGCACTGACGGGGGGCAGTGTAAAAGCGGAGTTTGTTTTCCGCCAACATTAACTGAAGAACAAAAAACCAACCTTGCCAGCGGCCCTTTGAAAAAGATAGTGGGAACTTGCTATTTTGATGAACTAATAACCGGCTGTGTCGAACAAGTAATTATGGGTACAATTTCAAAAGAATCAATGTGTTTAGATTAACAATAATATCTCTAATTTTTTAAAGATAGCATAGGAATACTAAATAATTAATTTTTCAGATTCAAAAAAAGAAGAATAAATCTCAAGGCACATACTTCAGTGTGTTTCTTTCTTTTCTTTTTACTCAAAATCCTAAATTTATCCCAACCCGGGGAGCTCAGGGTTTTAGTATCGGACAGACCGAGCGGCGTAGGTGGTCACGGTGAATTGATTTACTTTTAGTGATTCAAGGAAGTGAAGTGAGGGTAATTTTGTTCCAAGTGCTGCAAGCTTTTTGAAGGTTGCAGCGTCTTTCGGATACGGTACGTGGAGGAAACAAGATGCTTTTCCTGTGTAGGGTTTACGTTGTTGTTTTTATCGCGTTTATCTACTGCTACGGCTATTATCAGGATCTTTAAAGGTCCATTAGTTTATCAACCAGTATCCCGTTTATGACCGAAAAGATAATCATGTATGCCGTGACGACTATAGTGAACGTCAGACCGAAATAGTGCATCAGGAAAGGTAACAATTGAATCTTTACGGCTCTGTTGTATAAAAATGTTGTGATAAATGCGTCGTTCATTCCTTTCTCGCGCAAGTCGGTAAGGAGCGGATACCACATGTAAATCGCTCCCATTGATATAATCCCTCCGCTTATGGACACCAGCCAACCGCTTATTCCCTTGCGACTGCCCAGATATTTAGATATTACCTTCGGGTTCACGAATAAATTGAAGCAGTATATGAGCGCGAATACGAAAAGCAGTACGGGCGCTATGCGCTTGATAAGCTCCGCGAATTGCGCGAGAGAGTTTCGAACAAGCCCTCCGCTGAAAAAGGATGAAGCAATGTACAAGGCGGCAACCAGCGCCAGAAACAGCCACCCTCCGCTTAATTTCTTTTGCTTTTCGTTCATAGAATGCCGAGCGTGAGCACGATGAGCACTGCCATTGCTATTGCGCTTATGAACGCCACGCCGTTTCTAAGTATCGCGTACTTTTTGCCGAGCATTGAACTTTCGGCAGGGAGCTGGATGACGCCGACGGTAACCCAACACAGGATGAAGGCAACTACCGCCACCATTGACACGCCCTGATTTAGCAACTCGCCGCCTATTATGTAACTGGTAATAGGGTGGCCTGCCGAAATGCTTCCGATTAGCGCCCCCACCAACGCGTCAACTATAGGTATTCCGCTGAACGCGCGGGCGTAGAACTCTTTGGGAACAAGAGCGTCAATGAAGCCGATGAGCAGGAATACTCCTATAATGATAGGGATGGCGGTTATGAAATTGCGCCATGTTCTCTGGCCTGCTTGTTTAAGATTTTTCGTGGAGAGGTGCATACTTCTTAATTATATACCCATAACGTTGGGTATATAACTATATTGCTTTTTTGAATTGCAGTTCTAATTATTGCACTCAAATCTTTTCTAACATTTTCCTATTCTATAGCTCCCAACGCGCCCAACAAGGGGAGTAAGCCATTTTTCTATGGAAATCTATATATTTTTGGTAAAATGAAAGTTAATATGAATAATATGGATTGGGTACGATACTCCGTTACTTTTCGTATCGCTATAATCGGAATATTGGCTTTATTACTTTTAATTCCAGTCAGCATGGTTGAAGACCTTATTTATGAACGAGAACGCGTAAGTGAGGAAGCGGTATCGGAGGTAAGCCAGAAATGGGGAGAACCACAGGTAGTTGCCGGACCTGTACTTTCTGTTCCGTATAAAAAATACATAACAAATGAAAAAGGAGAACGTGTTAGTGTAACGCAATATGTGCACTTTCTTCCGCAGGAACTCTCAATTAATAGTGTAGTAGAACCGCAGATAAGATCGCGTGGGATTTTTGATGTTGTTGTATATTCGTCAGAAATAGATTTTTCAGGAAAATTTGCGCAGTCGGATATTCGCGATCTTGGAATTGAAGATATAAAAGTTGACTGGGATAATGCATTTATATCCCTGGGTATTTCTGATGTACGAGGTATTCAGGATAACGTAAAAATAAATTGGAATGGTGACGAGTTACAATTTAAGCCCGGAATTCAAACGGACGATGTTTTACGAAACGTTATCCAAAGCGGTGGCCGCGCAGATACAGTTGGGTTGGCAATAGATAAAAAAACTAATCTTGGTCAAAATTCCGGCATTAGCGCGCGATTACCTGAAGGCGTAGAAGAAGGGAACGGGTTTGGCCATACATTTTCTTTTAAATTGAATCTTAACGGAAGCCAGGAAATACAATTTGTTCCTGTAGGAAGAACGACAGAAGTTGCTTTGAAATCAAGCTGGGGATCGCCAAGTTTTAACGGAGCGTTTTTGCCCGACATGCGGACAGTCGGGGATGACGGTTTTGAAGCGTCATGGAAAATTTTTGATTTGAACAGAGGATATCCTCAGTCATGGATTGGCGATACGCACAATATATATTCATCGGCTTTTGGCGCTAAGCTTTTAATTACCGTTGACGGCTATAAAAAAGCGACTCGTTCAGTAAAGTACGCCTTGTTAATTATTGCTCTTACCTTTCTTGTGTTCTTCTTTGCTGAAGCATTCAATAAAAAAAGGATACACCTTATCCAATATATTTTGGTTGGTCTTTCAATGGTTTTGTTCTATGCATTGCTCGTTTCAATATCTGAAATAACCGGTTTTGGCTGGGCGTATTTCATTTCGAGCGTCGCAACGATTAGTTTAATTGTACTTTATTCAAAAAGCGTTTTAGCAAACACAAAAATGGCGCTAACACAAGGGCTTATTCTCACCTTCCTTTATCTTTTTGTATACATTATATTGCAATTGGAAGATTACGCTTTACTCATAGGAAGCGTGTTGTTATTTTCGATATTGGCTGTTGTGATGTATTTATCAAGAAGAGTTGATTGGTATGCGATTGGTAGCAATACACAGAAAGACGCACCGCGGCGGTAGTTTTTATGAGTTTGGAATAATGTTGGACCTGTCCGGATTGGATTATGGTGTGATAGCAGAACAAAACCAATCCTTCACTTCAAAATCTAGATATTTCTCCATTTCGCATCTCTTTCCTTGTTTTATTCCACTCCACGGTTCCCAGTACGTGCAATAGTTGGAGCAACATTGGAAAACTGGTAATTTTAGGCCCCGAGTGGACGTTTGAACCAATACGTGCTTAACTAAACGCACTAAATTAGTGATTCTATGAAGAAAGGGAACAAGTTAAAAAACCGAACTCGCCGACGGCTTCGGTTGAAGAAGATAAATCGGAAGTGGAAGAACAAAAAAACAAAGAATAAATAGAATTATCACCAATTCTCCATACCTGGGCCAGATCTTGATAAGATCAAAGAAATATTATAGTATTTCGATATAAAGAGACGTAGTCGGGTTTCCTAAAAAAAAGAAAATAAAAATCATGCAAGGAACAATTAAGACCCTCACGGACAGAAATTTCGGGTTTATTGCCCGCGAAGGCGAGACAAAAGACCTGTTTTTCCACTCCAAGGATTTAAGCGGTGTCATGTTCGACGAATTGAAAGTGGGCGATGTTGTCACTTTTGAAGTCGTGGAAGGTGAAAAAGGACCAAGCGCCGTTAATGTGACGCGTGCCTAGAACGCAGTAGAAATCCACAAAAACCACCGCACAAGCGGTGGTTTTTGGTTGCGTTGATTTACGTAAATAAGTACGTAATAATTTACGTACATGGCGAGGAGAAAATTGGAGCAGCGGAATACGCGCAAGCTCACCAAACTGGGCCGGCACAGCTACGGCGTTACGGTGCCTATTGAGTTTATCCGCAAGCTGGGCTGGAAGGAACGGCAAAAGGTGGTTGTCAATCTTCGCGGCAAAAAGATCACCATAGAGGATTGGAAGAAGTGAGGCGGGGGATCAAGTGGTCCGAACTGGGCACCTTTCTTCGAGGAGACCAGCAATGTGAAAAAAAAGAAGAAATAATACCTGCCTATAAATATAGTATCTATTGCTTGACAGGATATATACTAAAGTATAAGATAGTATATATTTAACATGATGATATAAACTAACTTATGAACACAGAAATAGGTAAAAATATAAGGCAAAAAGAGGGCTTTCCCGCTTTCGTTCCCAATCCCTTCCCGCCTAAAGGGCTTTTTGGCGTGCCGCAAGACATTCTCTTAAAAACTGCGCAAGCCGATCGGCTTGTTGGTAAGTTGGATGGGATCACTCACACCTTGCCGGATGTGGATTTTTTCTTGCGAATGTTCGTGGCTAAAGACGCGACATCTTCCGCTCAAATTGAAGGAACAAGGGCAACCATAATAGACGCGCTAGAAATGGAGTCGGGCGTGGCAATGAAAGAAACTGATGCTGACGATATTATTTATTACATCAAAGCGCTTGAGTACGGAATGAAACGGCTGGACAACTTGCCGCTCTCCACGCGCCTGATTAAAGAAATACATTCGCAATTAATGACCGGAGCCCGCTCAACCCATTTCTCTGACCCGGGAGAATTTCGTAAAACTCAAAACTGGATTGGTGGTACAAAGCCGAGCGACGCCCATTTTGTTCCGCCGCCGGTCGGTGAGATGAACCACGCGTTGAATGATTTTGAGAAATTTCTGCACGACGAGCAAAATATTTTACCACTTATCCATGTTGGTGTTATGCACGGGCAATTTGAGGCCATTCACCCGTTTCTCGACGGCAACGGCAGAACCGGACGGCTTTTGATTACACTGCTTCTATGCCACAGAAAACTATTAGAAAGGCCCGTCTTGTTCTTGTCTTCTTACTTCAAAAGACATCAAAAGGTCTACTATCAAAAATTGGACGATTACCACAGTGGCAACATTGAAAGCTGGATGCATTTCTTTCTTGATGGCGTGATAGAAACCGCGGGCGAATCAATTGAGATTTCAAGGAAAATCAGAAAACTGCGTGATGACGATATGGCAAAAATTCAAGCTCTCGCCAAACGAGAATCCGAGAGCGGCGTTTTGGTATTGTCCCATTTGTTTGGCATGCCGATTGTGAATACTGCTCGGGTTATGAAGTGGACCGGTTTTACGCGCGCCGGAGCGCAGAAAGTTATTGACCGGTTCATGAAACTGGGGATCCTTGAGGCCCAGGCAGAAAAAGGTTCGTATGACAGGAGTTATAGTTACAGAAAATATATCCGCGTTTTCTTAAACGAGTAATTATGCGCAAAACCACCGCACAAGCGGTGGTTTTTGGTTACGTTGATTTACGTAAATAAGTACGTAATAATTTACGTATATGGCAAGAAGAAAATTGGAGCAGCGGAATACGCGCAAACTCACCAAACTGGGCCGGCACAGCTACGGTGTTACGGTGCCTATTGAGTTTATCCGCAAGCTGGGCTGGAAGGAACGGCAAAAGGTAGTCGTCAACCTTCGCGGCAAAAAGATCACTATAGAGGATTGGAAGGGGTGAGGCGGGGGATTGAGGGTTGCCAAGCTCGGTGTTCGCTTGATGATTTGATGCAATAGATATGGCAGATCTAACTACACTTGAAAAACAGGTACTCGAAAAACTGTTCCAAATGAGCAGTGGTTATGTGTTGAATTTTTCTGATCGAACAATAGGTGAATTTTTCAGAGATGACATTGGGGTGAATATTTACAATCAGAAATATAACTATGCCAGCGGATCAAAGGCTAACCGTATGCGCGGTTTTTGGCTGAAAGCGGACGAAAAATTTGTCGGCAAAAGTATTTTGAAACTTATTGAGTATATTGAAAACCAAATTTTACTGGATAATTTGAAACGAGATGATTTTCCAGCAGACAGGATAACCGCCGCTAAAAACATTGGCGAAAAACTTCTTGGAGCGAAAGTCAAAGTTGAAAATAAATCCCAAGCTACTTTTAGGAATGGCAATATCAATATAACTTTGCAAAAAGAAGTTTTTGACCATGTTCAAAAATTATTGAATAGCGGGCATTACTTTAACGCGGTAGAAGAAGCGTATAAAATTGTGCGGCAAAAACTCAAAGATATTACAGGCAAGGAAAAAGCGCATGAGGCTTTTGCGGAATCGAACCAAGAAAAGATTTTTGGACACAAACCGAAAAACGAAGCGGAGAAAGATTTTTTCGAGGGAGTAAAATTTTTGCATATGTCTATTCAATTTTTACGAAATGAAAAAGCGCATACTCCCGCTCAGGATTTGGATAAAAATTTAGCAATTCAATATATTTCGCTGGCCAGTCTATCATATGACTTAATAACTAGAAAATGATTATACCAGAAAAAGATTCACAAAAAGAAATATCGGATTTGAAAGCCCAAATAAGGAAGCTTCAAAAAAGCAATCTTGGAATTGTCTTTGAGGACAAGCCGGAGGATGTCGTAACTCAATGTCAGGAAAATGTTCCGGTTCTGAAGGAGGTAATAAAACGCAGAGTTGTTGAAGGCGACCAATCCCCGAACAATTTACTAATTGAGGGCGATAACTACCACTCTCTTTCCGTTCTAAACTATACGCACAAGAAAAAAATTGACCTTATTTATATTGATCCGCCTTACAACACAGGCAGTCACGATTTTGTCTATAACGATCAGTATGTAGATCTAGACGACGGATATCGCCATAGCAAATGGCTTTCCTTCATAGATAATCGCCTTCGTTTGGCAAAAAACTTATTAAAAGATGACGGGTTCATTTTCATCAGTATTGACGACAACGAGCAAGCCCACTTGCGTGTTCTTTGCGACAAAATTTTTGGAGAGAGTAATTTCGTCTTTCAGTTTGTTGTAGACAAAACTGCTCAAGGAGCTAATCAGAGCGCAACCTTTAAGCAAACTCATGAATATTGCCTCCTTTACACAAAAGCCGCACAGAATATGATTGATTCGGACACGGATACAGATATAGATAAAAAGAAGTACAAATATCGTGACGAACGTGGGCTTTATGCTGTAACGAATTCTTTTGACTCCATAAATTCACCTCTGTCAGCGAATAAGAATCGTGGCTACACAGTTTACTACAACGAAAAAACTGGTGTCGCAGAAGTCAAAGATGAATACGACCGTAAAAACGGAACCTTTAGTGATTTTGATAAGAATCTAATCAAAAAAGGCTATACACCAATACGACCCGGTGTAAGGAAAGGCGTTCAATATCCATGGAACTGGACGTCAGCAAGATTTTCGGCTGACTATAAAAAAGACCTCGTGTTCATGAAAAATAAAAAGGGTGAATTTGGCATATATCACAAAAATCGTGCTACGGGAAAAACAAAAGACACCACACTAAAAAGATTCGATACGAGAAACTTTGGGAATCAGATACTTGTTGATATTTTGGGTGAGAAAAAATTTGATTACCCTAAATCGCTAGATATGATGAAATGGGTTGTAAGCAAACACAAGAGCAAGTCTGCTCTCGTTTTGGACTTTTTTGCTGGTTCTGGTACTACCGGCCACGCCGTACTTGAGTTGAATAAGATAGACGGCGGAGATAGAAAGTTTATTCTTTGTACGA
>CAZHOF010000021.1:0-8798 GCA_964534105.1 uncultured Candidatus Saccharibacteria bacterium | reverse complement strand
ACCAATATGTTGAAAATTGCGTGTACAACGGTTGCAATCCAAATACCTAATACAATAAATCTCCTGCGTTCTTTCTTTCCGGCTGCTGCATTTTCTGTAAGACGTGCCGCCTGAATTCCTTTTGCCCAAAAATATCCGATAAGCCCCGCGGTAAGCGCGTGGAGCAACGTTGCTCCCACGAGACGGAGGAGCATCGTGTTAAGTGATAAGGCAACGCTCGAACCGATATTCCAAATTTTGAAAATACCTCCCGCTATAAAAAGATTCTCCACGGTGGCAAAACCGAGTGCTGCAACGATAAGATAAATCATCGCATCGAGCGGTTCATCAAAAGCAGGTTCGCCGCGAACGGAGAAAAAAACGGCAAAGAATTTGAAGAATTCTTCGATAAATGCGAGGCCGAACACCAGCACCACAAGATTTCTCACTGTGAACTCGACTAGATTCTGGAAAAGGACCTGCATTCCCAAAACCGGGATACTCACCAGAGCGCCGAAGCAGAATGTTACTACGAGCAGGCGCCGCGGCTCCGGATGGAGATCTTCCCGCAGAAAGAAAACCAGCCATATGATTGCCGGGATGACCGCCACACCTATCGTGAAAAGGCCACCAAGCGCTACCATGGTGCGATCATAAGCATCTCGGCCTCTTTGTGCGGCAATTCCTGATAAATCTTTTCGGTCACGAAGGGCATGAACGGATGGAGCAGTGCAAGCGTTTCTTTTAATATGCTCTCGAGAAGCATGAAAGCGGCTGCCTGATCTTTGAGATCGCCTTCGTACAAGCGCTTTTTCGATTCTTCGATAATCTTATCCGCAAAAGTGTGCCAGAAATAGTGATAGAGTTTTTCCCCAGCAAGATGGAACTCAAAACGTTCGAGGTGTTTTGTTACCGCTGTTTTCACGCGTTTCAATTCCGTAAGACGTTTCCGATCTTGAACCGTTGACTTCACTTTGACGCCTTCGAACTCTTTTTTGTAATTCATAAGCACGAAGCGGCTGGCGTTCCAGATCTTTGTGACAAAATTTCTGTATCCTCTGATTTTTTCCTCGGAGATTATCGCATCGTTTCCCGCCGTGTTCCCGATAACGAGCGCCATGCGGAGCGCGTCCGTGCCGTACGCTTCCGTAACGCCGAGCGGATCAATCACGTTTCCCTTCGATTTCGACATCTTTTGACGGTCTTTGTCGCGCACCAGGCCGTGGAGATAAACGTGTTTAAAAGGAACTTTCCCCGTTCGGTACAGTCCCAACATAATCATGCGTGCAACCCAGAAAAAGAGGATGTCGTACCCCGTTTCCATTACGTCGGTCGGGTAAAATGTTTTGTAATCTTCGCCGTCAGGGTAATTAAGCGTGAGGAACGGCCATTGTCCCGAGGAAAACCATGTGTCGAACACGTCCGGATCCTGCTCAAGCTTTGACGAGCCGCAATGCGGGCACCGACGCGGCTGTTTCTCCGCTACAATTATCCCATGTTCTTTTTTGCATGCTTCATTCCCCATTTCCCTGCAGAACCAGGCCGGAATCCGGATTCCCCAAACAATTTGGCGTGAGATGTTCCAATCACGAATATTTTTGAGCCAGTGGAAATAAACTTTTTTCGAGCGGTCTGGATAGAAAACGATCTGCTTCTTTCGAACCGCCGCCATTGCTTTTTCCGCCAGCGGCTCCATTTTCACGAACCACTGCTCCCGGGGAAGCGGCTCAAGTGTTGATCCGCATTTGTAACACGTTGCAATCTGGTGAACGTAATGTTCGTCAACTTTCTCCAAGATACCGATTTCACGCATACGCTCCGCTACTTTTTTACGAGCTTCCGAAACCTTTAATCCTGCGAATTCCCCGACCCGTTCCCCCATGAGCCGTCCGCGTTCGTCAATGATAATTGTCGGCCCCGCGATTTCGTCTTTGTGCCGCTGCCACATCTCGAAGTCCGCCGGATCATGTGCCGGCGTTACTTTCACTACGCCTGTGCCGAATTTCGGGTCAACGGCCTCGTCCGCGATAACCTTAAACGTTACCGGACCCAGCACGCTTTGTGCCGTAATTTCCTTTCCAATGTATTGTCTGTAGCGCTTGTCTTTAGGGTTCACCGCAAGTCCGGTATCGCCGAATTTCGTTTCGGGACGCACGGTCGCAAGCGTAAGCGGCCCATACTTGATGTAATAAAGCGGGTCTTCGCGCTCCACGTATTTCACCTCAAGGTCAGAAAGCGCTGTCTGATGTTTCGGACACCAGTTCACAATCCGCAAATCGCGATAAATAAGACCGTCCTTATAGAGCGCTACGAAGGTTCGATGCACCTCGTCTATAATTTTTTGCTCAAGCGTGAAGGTTTCGCGGGACCAGTCGCAGGATGCTCCCAGTTTCCGGAGCTGTCCTTCCATTGTCGACTTGTTCGCTTGGGTAAAATTGAACATTTCCCGCCACAAGTCGGAACGTTCCATGGAGAATCGGCTTTTCCCTTCTTTCTCAAGTTTCTTTTCAAAAACAACCTGTGTTTCAAATCCGGCATGGTCAGCCCCCGGCAACCAGAGTGTTTTTCTCCCCTGCATTCTTCGGAAACGGATAAGGATGTCCTCAAGCGTCGCCATAACCGCATGTCCCAGGTGCAACGATCCGTTCGCATTCGGCGGCGGCATAATGATCGTGAAGGGCTTTGCGGCTTTCCCGCAGGGTAGATTGTCCGGGTTAAAAAAACCCGACCGTTCCCAGAGGTCGTAAATTGCCGGTTCAATTTCTTTGGAGTCGTACCGTTTTTCAAGCATATGCTCTTCGTCTATACTAGAGTATAGGGAAAATATCCTTATCTTACCAAACCCAATCCATGTTTGGATCCAATCGCGCATTACGCATTCTTCTTGTCACCAACGCCCTCGTGCTTGTCGCAGGGGCGATGCTCGCTCCTATTTACGCTCTCTTTGTCGATAAGATCGGGGGGGATCTTTTCGATGCCGGGTTGACTGGCGGTGTTTTTGCCTTGGCGGCCGGTATTACAACGCTTATCGCAGGGCGCTTTGCAGACAAGATACGCGAAAATGAACTTATCGTCGTCCTTGGATATGTTATTATGGGTGTTGGATTTTTACTTCTCACGAAGGTTGGTTCGATCCTTTCACTTTTTCTTGTCCAAGCACTCATCGGTTTCGCTGAGGCCGTCTATGCCCCCGCTTTTGATGCCCTTTATTCGCGGCACCTTGATCGCCGTCACGCGGGACGGGAGTGGGGGCTTTGGGAAGCGATTCACTATTTTGCCATCACTATCGGTGCAATTGTCGGCGGCTTCATTGCAACGAAATTCGGATTTCAGATATTGTTCGTAATCATGTCTGTTCTCTCCTTTATAAGCGCTCTTTATATTTATTTCCTTCCCCGGAAAGTGCTGTAGCGATTGTGATATAATAATTCTGTTATGTTTGATTCGAATAAGGACGATGTTTTCGTTGAACTCGCGAAAGTAAAAAGCCAGCCGACTCCCATCACCACAGGCCAGGAGATAGAATCCGAAACCGATGACGTCGAGGGGCAGCTTACCGTTGACGTGTACCAGAACGGCGATATGATCGTGGTGCAATCCGCCGTTGCGGGTGTTGATGAAGACAATCTTGAAATCAATCTTACCCCGGAATCCGTGACGATCCGCGGAAAACGAGAAAAAAGTCAGAAGGTCAGCGATACTGATTATTTCTATCAGGAGTGTTTTTGGGGGTCGTTTTCCCGAACCGTTATCTTGCCCACGGAAATCGACACCGAGAAATCAACCGCCGCGCTAAAGAACGGGGTTCTTACTATCAAAATGCCGAAGCTTGATCGGAAGAAGGGAAAGAAGCTGAAAGTTTCCTTGAATTCTTAATTTTTTTATTTCAATGCTTTTTCTAACGTCCTCCCCGCGAGGGCGTTGAATTTTTCTCCACGGTCAAATTCATTCTTGAACTTTTCGAAGCTTGCCGCTCCCGGGGAAAAGAGAACGCAATATTTTTTTACACTTTTCTTTTCAAGGACATCGCGAACGGCGAGTAGCATCGATTGCAAATCGATGAATGTTTTTATATTTCCTTGTTCCTTGTTTCCCTTTCCGTACCCTCTACTCCTTAACCCTTGTTCCATTTTCCTTGTCGCGCTTCCTTCGAGCAAAAACAGATTTTCCGGCTTTACTATCTTTTTCACCGTTTTTGCCCACTCGGTAAACTCGAGGTTTTTGTCGGTGCCGCCAGTAAGCAACAATACTTCGTAGTCCTTTCCAAAACGTTCAAGAGCAGCGCAAACCGCGTCCGGCGAGGTTGCCGCGGAGTCATTTACTACGATTACGTTCCCCTTTCTCATCACGATTTCTTCCCGGTACTGAACTGCGGGAAGCGAGGCAATCTTTCGTTGTATTACCTTCCAAGGAATTCCCGCAAGGTGGGCAGCAAGAGCTGCCGCGAGAAAATTTAACGTGTTATGCTCCCCTTTTTCGAAAACAACCTTCGCGTGTTTTGTATCCAGTATCTTTTTTTTCTTTCCTTTGTCCTGAAAATACATTTCTCCCTTCATTACAAACAACCCGCGCTTCGATACCGGAAGCGGTTTTCTCGATACAAACCATATCGTGCTTTTCGGTTTTTTCTTCAGGAAGAACGGAGTCCATTCATTCTCCGCATTGAGAATAAGATGCTGACTCTCTTTCTGCTGTTTAAAGATATTTGCTTTCGCCTCGGCGTATTGCGTAAGAGAGCGGTATCGATTGAGGTGATCAGGAAGAAGGTTTGTGATAACAGCAATGTCCGGCCCCCTGCGGTTTTGGCCGACAAATTCGAGCTGCCACGAGGAAAGTTCTATTACTGCGGGAATGTTCGGCGTTCTTTTCGCGCGCTCGATGAGATCGAGTAATGCAATTGCGGACGAGTTCCCCGCTGCCGTAATTTTTTTTCTTCCACCGCTCAAGAAATGCGCGACCCAATTTGTTGTCGTCGTTTTTCCCCGCGTGCCTGAAACTGCAACGATGGGATTCCGAACTTCATCAAAAAAAATACTTGCGTCGTTTATCAACTTCTTCCCCGCCTTTTTCGTAGCATTGAGGAACATGCTCTCGCGAAGAACTGCGGGATTCACTACAACATAATCATTTTTTCTGAAATCCTCTTTCCGATGTTTACCGAGTACGAAAGAAATCTGTTTTGCCGCTCCTCCAAGTTTATGAATTGATCCCCGGAGGTTCTTCCTTTCCCGTAAATCAGTCACGGTGACCTTCGCCCCCTTACGCACAAACCACTTTGCCGAAGCAATTCCCCCGCCAAGTACACCGAGACCCATGACGAGCACCTTTTTATTCTTAAATTCTTGTTTTTCTCCCTCCATGTCTCGCATATCATACCTCTTTAGAGTCCTTACGTGTAGACCGGACACCCCGCTCTAGAACGGGGTGTGGATAAGTTGAGGATAGCGCGTTTTTCAGAACAAAAGATTTCCTGCAGAAGATATATAAAACGCGAAGGTGTCGCCGCTTACCGCTTGGAACAACGGCGATGTTTCCTTAAGCCCTGCTTCGTTCTTAAAGGAACGGAACGATGAGAAGCGCAACTACGTTTATCACCTTAATTAGAGGATTAATTGCCGGTCCCGCGGTGTCCTTATACGGATCACCGACTGTGTCTCCCGTAACTGCCGCTTTGTGCGCCTCGGAGCCCTTCCCGCCGAATTTCCCGTCCTCAATATACTTCTTTGCATTATCCCATGCCGCACCTCCCGAGGTCATAGAAAGCGCAACGAAGAGACCCGAAACGATAACACCTATCAAGAACCCTCCCAGCGCTTCCGCGCCTAGACCGAATCCCACAACGAGAACGGCTACTATAGGAAGAAGTGCCGGAATTACCATTTCGCGGAGCGCTGCCTTTGTTACGATATCAACCGCCTTCCCGTATTCCGGCTTCGCCGTACCCTCCATGATCCCTTTGATTTCACGGAATTGCCTTCTGATCTCCTCGACGATCGCACTCGCAGCACGCCCGACCGCCTTCATCGCAATAGACCCGAAGAGATATGGAATTGCAGCGCCAAGGAAGAGACCGACAAGTACCTTTGGATTTTCGAGTTCAAATGAGACCGCCCGGGCCGTATTCATAAGTTCTTCCGCATATCCGGCAAAGAGCACAAGCGCGGCGAGCCCAGCCGAAGCAATAGCATAACCCTTCGTGACCGCTTTTGTGGTGTTCCCCACCGCATCCAACGCATCGGTTATCTTCCGGACATCTTCCGGGGCTTCGGTCATTTCTGCAATGCCGCCCGCGTTGTCGGTAATGGGACCGAACGAATCAATAGCAACGATAATACCGGCAACGGAAAGCATTGCCGTTGCCGCAACCGCAATGCCGTACATTCCCGCCAAGGCAAAAGACCCGAGAATTCCAAGCACGATGACGATAATAGGAAGGAAAGTTGCTTCCATTCCCACAGAAAGACCCATAATGATGTTTGTCCCGTGTCCTGTCCTTGATGCTTCTGCGATGCTTCGGACCGGGCGGAATTTCTTTGCAGTGTAATAGTCGGTAATCACCACCATGAATATTGTTACGAGAAGACCGATCACGCTTGAGAGGAAAATCTGCCAAAGGCGATTCGGGAAGAAAAAGTAAGCAGCGCCATAGAACAATGCTCCCGAAACAACGAGCGACGCCGCAAGTCCCTTATAGAGCGCCTTCATAATTCCTCCATCTTTTCCCAATCGCACAAAGAAGCTTCCTATAATAGAGGCGATGATTGCGAGCGCGCCAAGCACCAAAGGGAACACGAGCTGTGTTCCCGAAACCGCAAGCGTGCCAAGAATCATTGCCGCAGTAAGCGTTACCGCATATGTCTCAAAAAGGTCTGCTGCCATACCAGCGCAGTCCCCTACGTTATCACCTACGTTATCCGCAATAACGCCGGGATTGCGGGGGTCGTCTTCGGGGATTCCGGCTTCCACCTTGCCCACCAGGTCAGTACCCACATCAGCGGCCTTCGTGAATATGCCGCCGCCCAATCGTGCGAATATCGAGATTAAACTCGCCCCGAATCCCAGTCCGATGAGTCCTGTTATATCTCCGCTTATATAATAGAAACCGGCGACTGCGAGTAATCCCAACGCAACCACCAGAAATCCTGTTACCGATCCCGCACGGAACGCGAGACGTAAGGAAGGCGCGAGTCCTTTGCGGGCAGCTTCAGTAGTTTTTGCATTCGATGCTACCGCAACATTCATTCCCAAATATCCCGCAAGTGCCGAGGCGCCTGCACCTACCAAAAAACCGATTGCCGCCGTCCAGCCAAGAGGCGGCGCGAAACCGATTGCAAGGAACAGCACGAGCGCCACGATTCCGGCTGTTTTGTATTGTCTGTTCAAATAAGCTCGCGAACCTTCCATGATTGCCCGCGAGATTGATTCCATCTTTTCGTTCCCCGATGGCTGTTTCCGAAGCCAGACGAACGAAAACAATGTGTACGCGACCGCTGCAATAACTGAACCAAAAATAAGATATATCATGATGGATTAAATTATGCTTTATCCCTTTTTAAGAAACGGTGTCGGCTTTACCGTTTCCCTTAGCCCGATCCGATTCTTCCGGAGGGATTGTCTTTTCTTCTTGGGGAACTGCCGCAACGCCTCCTTCCTGAACAACGTCGGGGCGCGCCTGGGAACGAACGTCAATTTTCCATCCCGTGAGCCGCGCAGCAAGACGGACGTTCTGCCCCCCTTTTCCAATTGCCAAGCTTAACTGGTCGTCTGTCACCAGTACTCGTGCCGTCCTACGCTCCAGGACCTCAACCTCTCCAACCTCTGCGGGAGAAAGAGAGTTTGCAATAAATTTTTCCGAATCTTCGGACCATTCGACGATGTCTATCTTTTCGTTCCCCAGTTCATTCGTAACCGCCATCACTCGGGTTCCCCGCTGCCCCACCGCCGATCCCACCGGATCAATTCCGTCTTCTTTCGAAAAGACGGCTATCTTTGTGCGGCTTCCCGGTTCGCGGGCAATCTGTTTCACTTCCACGATTCCGTCGGCCATTTCCGGCACCTCCAGTTCGAAAAGTTTCTCTATGAATTTCGGATGCGCTCGAGAAAGGATAATTCCCGGCCTTCGAGGATCGTCCTGTACTGCAACCACATAGAAACGGAGGCGTTCCCCCACTCGGTAATGTTCCCCCGGAATGCCTTCGTTGTAAAACATGATACCGATTGCCCGTCCCAGATCAACGAATACATTCCCCCGCTCAAAGCGTTGTACCACACCACTTACGATTTCTCCCTCCTTGTCGGCGAATTCATCGTGAACCGAAGCCCGCTCCGCTTCCCGAAGACCTTGGAGAATGACTTGCTTCGCCGTCTGTGCGGCAATGCGTCCGAAGTCGGCTTGCTCTTCAAGGGGAAATTCCAAATCTTCCCCGACTACTGCATCTTTTTTTTGCTTCTTCGCCTCCTCTAAAAAGATATGGCGATCTGGATTATACCGAGGAAGCACTTCCTCTTCGTTTTCCTCTTCGCGTTCTTTTTCATTACGATCACCCTCTCGGCCTTCAGGCGCGGCTTCCTGATTTTCTTCTTCTTCATCCGAGATAATGCGCACCTCTGTAGGATCAACAACGGTTTTCACAAGTACAAAAGAAAGGGCCCCTGTTTTAGGGTTGAATTTTGCCCGTACTATCTCACTACGCTTCCGATACTCTTTTTTATATGCCGCTGCAAGAGCGCTTTCGATTGCCGCGACCACACTCTCGGGAGAGATTCCCTTTTCCGTAGCAATTTGCTGTACCGACGTTCCTAATGCTTTGAGGTCCATA
>CAZHOF010000020.1:2599-9727 GCA_964534105.1 uncultured Candidatus Saccharibacteria bacterium | reverse complement strand
TGGCCCAAAGCCACTCTCCTATACTGCTCCTCTGGCCCGATTGTTGAGAGGCGCAGTAGCGGGAGAAGAACGAGAAGGGAAAATTGGCGGGAAAATGCGACGTTTCAAAATCGTAAAGATCGAATAACAAGAGCGCAAAGGTTTATCTTTGCGCTTTTTTCTTTTGGTGTTTTATCCATTCATCGACAATCGTGCGGAGTAGCTCGGATTGGGAAATGCGAAGCTTTTTACTGGTTTCGGCGAGGACGAATTTCTGATCTTGCGTGGTGAGGAAGTTGAACTTTTCTAATTGCGGAGAAAAATCACGTTCCTTAGAAAGCCACGCGCGAATATCACGTTGCAGGGAAGGGAGAGAATCATAGTAAAGAAAAGAAACATTGCGTGACCGTGTGCCGCGCAGAAAAGTATGAACATTGCCATGCTCGTATTTTTTTTGCAGGCAAAGGAGAATGGATTTACGTTGTTGAATAGCATACACAATTTGCTGGCCAACTCCAGTTGAATTCATGGAAACTTCGGCAATGACAAGATCGGAATCCTGAATTGCGCGCAATGCACACTCGTAGACGCTGGCAGAAGAACATGAGCCGTCTTTCCCGTGATCGAACCAGCGATACGGGATGGAGCAGCCGCATTGTTCAATGATATCAACGAAACGTTTAAAAAAGGCGCTTTTTTTGTGAAGCGCGGCGTGAGAAAAGGTAACAAAACAGCGTGTTTTTTGCATAAATGGAGAATTAGTACGTTGTCGCTTCCATGGAATAATAGTATGATGCGAATAAATCAATTTGTCCATGAACAATAAACAGGAGGTTGAAATACGAGCTTTTCTTGTTCCGGAGCAGAGGCGGGGTATTGAGCAAAAAATAGAAGAAATGGGAGGAAGTATAGAAAAACATCTGGAGCTTACTGATGTATATTTTTGTAATAACAATGTAAAGTTGTTTGCAGAAATAGAAATGTGCGAGGTCGGATCATATAGTTTACGGATCAGAAAAAGCTCAGAAGGAGGGCGGTCAGAGATTGTGGAATTGAACACAAAAGTAATTACGCAGCATGATGATCATAATGCGTGGGAGGAACACGAAATCCAGCTCGATTCTTTTGAGGAGGGAAGAGCAATTCTCCGCGCTATTGGGTTCAAAGAATTTTTCACTGTCGAGAAAGCGAGGACAGTGATGCGACTTAACGAATGCACGATCGCTCTTGAAGACGTGAAGAACTTTGGCCCGATTATTGAAGTAGAAATTATGACCACGCAGGCGAAGGCGGAAGAAGCAAAGAAAAAAATAAGGGAGTTATTAGCAATATTAGGGGTGAAAGAAGACCAGATAGTGGCAAAAAGCGTTACGAATCTCCTGATGAGAAAGTGGGCGAAATTCTCATAATCCCCGGTTGCTTAAAAAATCCTCAATCAATTTTGCATTTGCCTCAAGATTTCCTGGGCCGTTTTCAATACGGAAAAAGGGAATGTGAAAGCGAGCGTAGCTCGCTTCGATAACGTGCTGAATACACTCATAGAACCGTTGAAGCTCCTGCCTTTGTTCCGGCTCGATTTTTTCGGTCGCCCGCTGTGCGAATGTATTCCAGGGAATAGTGATAAAAATAGCTAATGGATCAAAAAGAGAAAGGAATTGAGGAAAACATTTTTCATATGAAGCGAGGAGTCGTGGGCTGCGCGTAGATACATATGCCAGATTTCCGATATGCCACGTTTCGACGAGAGGAATCTTTTGAGTAGCAAAAAGGATACTGTCCCGCACGGTTTCCCGGCGAATAACCTCGGTATCGAAACGTTCATCTGAAGAAAGCGCATTCATGCCCACTTCTTGACGGAGCATCGCTCCGATTTCAGGAAAGCGTTGATAACGGTCGTTGCGCTGTTCAAGGAGAGTGGCGAGAGTGGTTTTACCGGCTCCGTGAACACCGTTTAACACAATAATGGGTTTTCTCATTATCGTGAAACCTCCCGCGGTTGGATAAAACGACATCCGTCACGGAAGACGGTAATTCCTTTTAGATTTAATTGATACGCTCGCAGAAAAAGACGGGCAATATAATCCGGTGAGGAATTTGAGGGAAGGTTTATTGTCTTCGAAATAGAATCGTCGACTACGCGTTGTAATCCACTTACCATTGCAATATGTTGTTCCGGATTGATTTCAAGCGCGGTGCGGTAAAGAAAACGCAAAGTTTCAGGTATTCCTGTTAACGCCCGTAACGAACCGTTTCGCTTTAGTTCGGCGAAAGAATTAGGCGAAATATTATTCGACTGAAGATCGCGAAGGAGCGGGGCATAGATATTTCCATCAGGATTGATTAATGAGAAAAGCGGTTCGACGCCGGTTGAGGCATCAATAATAAGACCACTTCGCCCGGTCGGAGGAAGGGAGATAGTAATAGAGTTACGAAGATGTTGCGTGGTTCTAATCTGTACTCCCAAATTCTGCCACATTGTTTTGGATACATAACGCGTTTCCAGAGAACCGTATTTTTGCTCAATGAAACCAGGATGTTCTGTATAACGGCTTCCGGGATCATCCATCGCCCCGAAGGATCCGCGGGTACGGGCAAGTTTATGGGATTCCTGTTTCGAAATGTAGTTTATAAAGGCAACAACATCGGTTGCGACCCGAACTCCTTTTTCGCTTGCATAAGGAATTCGCAACGCGATCAACATGTCGGCAAGTCCGCAGATACCAACACCAATTTTTCTCTTCGCGCGCATTACATTTCGGTTCACCTCAAGGGAAAACTGCCGTCCGCTGAGTTCGAGGGCGTTATCAAGAGCGCGTACCATAAGTTTGGTGAGATGCTCGATTTTGGAAAGGTTTATGGAGGGTTCTGGAAAAGAAGAAATACACTTTCCGAGATTGATATATCCGAATTGACATGTTTCTCCGGGCATGAGTCCGACCTCACCACAAGGAGCAACACTAGTATAAAGGCCAACTTTGGGGGTTGGGTTGTCCGCGTTCAAACGATCCAAAAAAACTAATCCAGGATCTCCGCACCGATACGCCGCGTTGGCAATATCGGTAAAAAGTGATCGGGCACGCACCCGAGTACCGTCTTGCAGGCAGATTAGCCCATCTTTTTCCAGGGCTCGGAAAAATTGTTCATCAACATCAATGGAAATGTTGAATTTCCATTCTTCGCCCCTTTCGTCGGCTCCGATTTTTATATTAATAACATCCATTACGCGGGGATGGTAAATGGAAATGACTGCCATATTGCCGACGGGTCGATCTTCGCGTCCGCTTTTCGCGCCGGCAACCGCAATCCGGTTTAGCGCCTTTAGTACAGGAATAGGATCGGCAACATTATTCAGTGAAAATCCAGTACCCATACCATTGCGATGGAACGCGTTGACAACATTTTCAATTTCTTTATAAGAGCTATTAAGATCAAGAGGAGGAACAGAACAGGCGGCCAGAGGTTTCTTTGAATAACGTCCGGCATTATGCATGATAGGCGTGCTCATAACACATTCCTTATTATCAAGACATGAAAGTAAATCTTGAGAAAATTGCCGCGTTTCCCGGTCGGATGTGTGAAAAAAACGTTCAGCGGCACAGAGAGAACACACCACCCTTTCTATCATTTTATTGGGAGATTCCTGGGGGCCAAGAATATTGCCGGTTCTTAAGATCTGCCCGGCGAATGGAGAGGGCTGAAATGTTGAACGAATAGGGGACGGAAAAAAAAGTTTCATAATGTATGGCGCAATGGCGCCATAAAAGAGAATAATGTAAAAATACCACAGAAGTTTCAAAAAGGAAAGGCGCAAGTAATACGAAGCCGTTTCATTTCGATGGAGTCCGCTGTAAAAAAAGAAAAAGGAGCGCGTGATATGCGCTCCTTTGTGAGAGTGTGATAGAAAGTTATTCCCGTTGCGCCGCGGCGCTTCTGATGAGTTCCGCTTTCTGCGCGGGGGTAAGCTCGTCCCACGCGGCGTCTGCGTTTTGCTCGTTCTGCCGCATGCGCACGGTTCGCCGAACCGTGTCACCACGGGCTTCCACGAGATGCTGATAGGGCGTTGCCTGGAACTCGAGGGCAAGGTTGTCGAAACGGGTCATATCTACGATGGCATTGCCGCCGTCGTCGAACTGAACCTGAATCCTGTCGCCGGGCTGTGAAAGCGGCATCTCCGGGGAGATGTCAGAAGATCCGACGAAGACCTTCTCCTCGTTACCCTCGATCAGGAAGTAGTAGAGAGTGTTTCCTCCCTTGATCTCGGTCGAGACGCGCAAGACGCGCCCCACGAGCTCGAGCCAGCTCACGGGGCCATCGGGAGCGATGTCGTTGCCGCGACTTGCCACCGAGCGCCGAAACATCTGGAGTGCCGATTGCACATTGTCGCCGTAACCGACGATCTGATAGTTCTCGACGGAGACGAAGGCATATGCCTTCACGAGGCCGGCCTTGTCCTTGAGCGTGGTGAAGTAGGTGGGAATGCCGCCGACGTTGTAGAGAATAGGAAACGTTGCTTCGTATTCTTTCTCCTGCATCGAGCCCTGCGCCGACTGCATGGCCGCGGTCTCGGTGGCGCCGGTCTGCTTGTAGAAGCGAACCTCCTTCGTCCGCGTATTCACGAGAACGAACCCGACCGTGCTCTCGTCCGCGCCCACGGAGGTTATCCCGGTATAGAAGTAGGAATTTCCGTCGTCGCCGTAGACAAGTGAAGTTCCTGGCGTGATCTGGAGTCTGTCCAAATCGGACGGGTTCAACCAGCCGTGAACATACTCGCCCCAGTCGTTCAACTGCTCGAGGACGAATGCTTCGGGTTGGATGCGATCGATCCAGTCGGGAGCATCGTCGATGCCGTACTCGTGGATTTCGCCCGTCTGGACATCGAGCACGACAACGCCGGTTGCATCGTCACCGGAGTAGCCGACGCGTTTCCGGTATTTAGTGACGACAAGATAGGGACGTCCTTCCTCGCTGTCGTCGATCTCGAACGTGAAGTCGGTGAGTCCGGTTGTCATGTACCCGTTGTTGTAGAGGTACCGTTGCGGCAGATCGCCGTACCAGGCGCCGCCGTTGTAGAGGATGGCAATCGGTTTTCGATCGATTTCCTGCACAAGCCGGACGTCCTGCTCGTTCGTGGCGCTTACCATGATGTAGCCGGGCGTGCCGCTCGATCCCCACCACTTGAAGAAGCCGCTGTGCTCCAGGGGACCGACCCAGTAGAGCCCGCCGCGGACCTTCTGGACGGAAAGCTTGCCGAGATTCACCTGACTGCCGAGCGCGGTGTTCTCGCCAAGCCGTTTCTCGCCGAGCCGACGCGCAAGACCTTCATCGATGATTCTGATCTGCGAAGGGTCGAGCGGACTCGTGTCCGTCGAGAAAACGCTCTCCCGAACGGGCCCGATAATCCCACGGTAACTCGCGGCGTGGAATATCGGGGGTGTGGTGATGAGAGGGATGACGATGAGGAAGAGAACGCCGATGCCCGTGATGATGCCGTGGAAAACAAACTTCCCGTCGCTTCCTTGCTCCTCGTAGATAGCCTCGATCGCGAGACCGATGATGCCGTTTATGAGGACAAGAGCGGGAATTCCGGCGAAGCCGAACTTGAGCACGGGAAATCCGTTGTACACCGCGAGAAGCGTGAAGAGGAAGACCGCGATTGGCGTGGTAGCTCTCCGCGATGCGGCATACGCGAGGATCGCGAAAACGATCCCAAACAGCACTGCGACAAACACGTTTCACCTCCTTGTAGGGGAATAACAATGTAGATGAGCTGTTCAGTTTTTATCACGTTTTTTTGTATTAGTCAAGCTTTCCGTATATAGGGACGGACGAAAACTATTGACAAATATATTCGAGTATGCTAACATCACAGACAGCTAAACTGGTAATGGTGCCAGTTTGACAACCGAAGAAAGGGAGAGGAGGTTCAGCATGAAGAGGCACTCCTTCGCACTCGCGGCGCTCTTCGCCGTAGCGATCGCAGCGCTCTCCATCGGGATCACCGCACGCGCCGACAACTTGGCGAACGGACCGCCGGGGATATCGCACCAGATCGATCTGGTGGAATCCTTCGACGACACCGTGGCGTTCATCGGGATCGGCGTCCAGGACGCCGCGATCGCGACTACGACAATGCAGTCGGACCTCGCTACCGTCCCGTACGCGCAGAACGGAACGTACCTCGGAACCGGCACGCACGTCGCGGCCTTCCCGACGCCGAATCACCGGACCAGCGAGGTTGAGACACCCGTCATCTGTCACATGATGGCCGAGTACGCTCTTACCTCGAATTTCTACGGATCCGACGACTTCGAGAACCTCGACGACGGCGCGCAGAACGTACAGGACATGATCGCTGCCATCAACGACGATGCAGTCGCGGCGGGACATGTCGTCCTCGCGCCGGCAGAGCACGCGCTCCAGAACGATTTGTACGAAGCCAACATCGCCGGAACGGCGGAATCGACGGTCCCCGAGGTGGCCTATCACGTCATCTGTCCCACCAACGGGAACACCGTTGTAATTCCGATCGTTCAGAACTACGGCTACTCCGGCAACGTCGGCGCGACGAGATCGCCGCCCGCGACGGCATGGAATCCGATGACGTTCGATGTGAAGATGAACGGCGCGACCGGCCCGCCACGAATGAGCCGGGCGATCGCCGCAATCGGTTCCCCGACCGTCGCGCACAGCGTGCGCTTCCTCGACCAGGTCAACCTCGGCGACATCCAGCTGAGGGTCTGATCTCGGCGGGGGAAACCTCTCACTCACATGCAATCAACACAGGAAGCCACCCAAAATATCGGGTGGCTTTTCTTTTTCTTGACACTATTCTTATTACTTTGCTATTATCGGAAACAGTCCTTTTCAGGAGATAGCTCAGCTGGTAGAGCCCTTCGCTCGGGCCGAAGCGGTCGCAGGTTCGAATCCTGCTCTCCTGATCAGAGGGAGGTAGCTCAACTGGCAGAGCCTCGTGCTGTTAACACGAAAGACGCAGGTTCGAGTCCTGCCCTACCCTATTCCATCCTTTCCGGGGGGAGAGTTCGGGTGGTCAACGAACGTCCCTGCCGCTTCCGTCCGCTTACGGCAGGGAAGGCCGTGGGTTCGAATCCCACTCCCTCCATCACCCCATCACGAATGTGATGGGGTTTT
>CAZHOF010000020.1:0-2499 GCA_964534105.1 uncultured Candidatus Saccharibacteria bacterium | reverse complement strand
CCCACTCCCTCCATCACCCCATCACGAATGTGATGGGGTTTTCTTTTGCGCGGGATTCGAAGGGTATTTGAGCCCGCGAATGCGGGAAGTGAGCGAAGCGAACGGAAGCGAGAAACCCAGGCTCTGGAGGAGGAGTGAAAGCGACGGGGGAAGAGGAATCCCTGCCTGCCGGTAGGTAGGCCACTCCCTCCATTTCAGCTCCATCACATCGTGATGGAGCTTTTCTATATCAATCTCCGCCCCATATTGACATTTTCTATCTGTTTTCCTATTATATAAATCGTCAAGTGCAGCTTTTCTCGGGTTCTCCCCAAATGGGCTGCAGCTGTGACACTAGAAAGAGGGGAGGGTTCGTTCCGAACCGTGAGATCTCCCCTCGCAAAACCTACAGCTCTTTCATATATATCAATCAGTGTGCTGCGGTTTGGTTCACCTCCTTCCGCGGCACGCAAGGAGGGAGGAGGTGAAAGCGGTTCTCTCCTCCTGAGCGTTCTGCTTGCAGTCGCTTCCTCCTTCCGTCTAGTATACCTCGCTTGTGATGTTGCCCCCCCTGCAACATCCAAGCCCGCCAGGGAGAAGATGTCGCGTGCCCACCCACCTCCTCTGTCTTTTCCCTGGTTTCCATCTCAAACTCGCTGTCCATGAATAATGGAAGCGAGTTTTTTCTTGCCTCAAAATATCCACATATGTGGATATTTTGAGGCAATGGGTAGGTGAACAGGAAAGTGAGTGGATGAGCGGGAAGGCGAGGAGATGTTTGACTTTTATCCATTATTATTTCATAATACAAAAAGATCATTGCGAACCACTTCTTCTTCAGGAGGAGAGAATAATGTTTCGGAAAATGCTTTTCTGTGCTGTGATTGCGCTTGCCGGCGCAGTGCAGGCACAGGATGTGGGTGAGGCGGAGAAAACCGTCTTTCGGGCCGATGCGGCCATACTCGCGGATGGAAGCAATCTTCATCTCCATGCACGGTGGCTTGTGAGCAGGGACTTCGGAGACCGGTTCGGCGCGGGTGCGTTCTTCAACCTGTACAACAAGACGCCATCGGTCTACGTGGGACCGAGCGTGTGTTTGCATCACAGCGTGCACGCGGGATTCGGCTTCCAGCTTTCGAAGGAGGAGAACCCGCTCACCAATCTAGGCATCTGGCTTGAGGTGCGGCAGGAAGGTGAGTACCCTCTGGATGTCTTCGCACTCTTGGACGATGACGGTCTGGACCTGGATGTCGCAATCGACGTGCATTCGTCCGTTGGCGCGGGTATCACTATCCGCGATTTCGAATCCATCGGTCCGCGCGTCGAGTGGAACATCGCGCCGATGATCTGCCTCTGGGGTTCGCCACTTTACAATTGGGTGGACCGGAGCGCGGGCGGCGTGATCGCATTCAAGATTTCACTCTGAAGGGAGATTGTGGCATGGCAATGCGCTGGTTTTCCGAAGGGTTCCGCGACCGCGGTAAGGTTACCGAGTTTCTAAACGATCGTGGTCTCACGCCCAATACCGCACGGATTTTTGTGCTGGTGGGCCCTAACGACATCCCCTTATTCCACGTTTTCTACTACACGGAAGACGACGCGGAAACTCCAATAGGAGATGAGGGCGCGGCTCCGGCGGAAGCTGTGACAGGCAACCCCGCGGGAATCGAAGAATAGTGAATCAAAAAGTGGCGCATCAATCATGATACGCCACTTTTTTTACTTGACAGTGTATTTCAAGGGTAATATATTCAGCGAGGTACATTGTGCGGTGCCGGTTACATGGGGGAGGAGTAAACTTTGAAAGGCGTTGCCCTGGGGGGCTGACGCCTGACCCCGAAACCTTCGGTTTCGGGTAAAGTTATTCCTTCCCCACCACATCAGAGCTTCCTAGGAAGCTCTTTTTCTTTATCGGCTCAGATATATCTGAGCCGATATGCTAGGCATTGCAGTGATTCCGATGTTACGATGATGGGAAGGGTACTATACCGCATGAAAAAAGAGATGAAGAATGGAAACATAGTAGCTGTTCTCGATAATATAAGGAGCGTGCACAATGTTGGCTCAATTTTCAGAACGGCCGATGGAGCGGGATTTTCAGAAATCGTGCTCTGCGGCGTGACACCCGAACCCGTAGATCGCCTGGGACGCCTCCGCGGAGAATTTGCGAAAGTCGCACTCGGTGCCGAGCGTTCACTTCCTTGGAGAAAAGAAAAAGCGACAGGGAAAGCGATTTCACGATTGCGCAAGGAGGGCTTTTACATTATTGCGCTTGAGCAGTCGCCCCAAGCCGTACCGTACACCTCGCTCTCGAAACGATTGCCTGAAAAAATTGCACTTGTGGTGGGAAACGAAACGCAGGGCATTAAGCCGCACCTCTTGAAGCGTGCGGATCGCATTGTGGAAATTCCCATGGAGGGCAGAAAAGAATCGTTGAACGTAAGCGTCGCATTCGGTATTGCGGCATATGAATGTAGGCGTCATAAGGAGGGAGCAATGTGATATAATAGGAATCATATG
>CAZHOF010000019.1:7124-10020 GCA_964534105.1 uncultured Candidatus Saccharibacteria bacterium | reverse complement strand
ATCTTCATGGAAATAATCACGAACTACCCAACCAGCTGTAGCGAAGGCGGCACCGAGCGTTGCTCCGCGGATTACCTGGCCTCTCAATTTCTTCCGCTCCTGTTTTCTTACTGCTGTTTCTATTTTCTTTTCCCGAGCGCCCAATCTTTCAAATACTTTAGGATCCCTCAAAATTTCTTCTTCATGTTCCACCCTCGCAACTTCCGTAGCTGCCTGACCGATCCTGGTCAATAAATCATATGTGCGGGTAAGGCGTTCCTCCGACCCTCCGAATATGACCAGTCCCTTGTCTATTTTATCCTGCGTATATTCAATCCTGTTCTTCAGGCGTTTTGCCAGCGTTTTTTTCTGCGTCTCCGTTAAATCTATTCCTTCAGTTGATTTTCCCGTTTGAAGCTCCTCTGCCATTGCTTCCAACCGCTCTCTAAGCTTTTCCACGTTTTCATAATTCTTCCTTTTCCCGAAAACTTTCTCCCGGACAGCTTCTATTTCGGCATACGCAGCGTCCATTTTTTCTTTCGCCGCTTTCACGGCAGGATCCTCGGGGATATTCTTCGCGTCTTCGATTCTTTCCTGCGCCTGCTTAAATACTTCGACATATTCCCGGAAGACCTCTCTGCGTTTTTGCATCGCCTGTTCTAAAAGCTCCTGATCCTTTCCGCCCCGAACCGCTTTTTCTTCGTCTCTTCTTGCCTCTTTTCCGCGACGCCACGCCATAAATCCTCCCATTGCCGCTGCAGCGATAGGAAGACCCGCGAGACCAAGCATACTTACCGTTGCAGTTCTTACCCCATAACCCGCGGCGGCATAAACACCCCTTTCAAATAACGTGCTCTGGAACGCCCGTGTCCACGCGCTCTTACTCGCTGCTTTTTCAAGTTGTCCCTCTACCTCGGGGTGCGATGTGACAAATTGTTGCATCTGTACTTTCCGGTCAATATCTAAAACCGCAAGCTGCGCTTCCACATCATTACCAAACCGTTCCTTTTCAATGTTCAATAAGCTTGCCCTTGCCTCTTCGTACGTCTTCCGCGCTTTTTTATATTGTTCCTGCTCCCTCTTTGAGGCCTGCCCTAATCCCCACTCCTTAGGAAGGGTAGCGAATTGCTCGGCTGCAACATTAAAAGCGAGGACGGTTTCTTTTTGAGGATCTGACATTCTTTCGAATTCCCGACCCACGAAGTTAATTTTCAGTTCGTTTCCTTCAGCGGTGACTAAAATATCACTCTCTTTTGTCTGACGGACAAGCTCGGTAAGTGTTTCTTGATGCATCGCTATGCCCCCCTGCATCAAATCCAGCGCGCTGCCTTTCTCCGCTTTTGCAACGTAGTATTTCTTCCAAACATTCCTCCACATCCTTCCCAACAACCTTGATTGGGTGGCTTCCTCTCCGAATGTTTTTATCGCCTCGTCCTGCACACTGCCCATGGCAATCTGCTTTAGATTGCGCAATACGAGTGCCTTTTCCGGATCGGATAATTCATTGAATCCGGGTGTCGTTTCAAGTTCCTCTTTTCTGATTGAAAACGCTTTTTCGAAATCCTCCACCACCGCTTCCCCAAGGTCTTTTTGTTCTTCCGGTGCTGCTTCCTTCTTCGTTTTCTTTTCCCGCTTCAGCTTCTCTTTTTGCTTTTTTTCCTGTTTTCCGCCCAGGGTTTCTTCGAGAAGTTCCAACTCTTGCTCGAGTTGTTTTTCATCGATTTTTGCCTGCGCAAGCGCCTCGCGCGCATCAAGTCGGTCAATTCTCTTGTTCTCGCTTATAGCTTTCCGGGCCCGTTCAAGCGCTTCCCTCTTTTCCTCCAAAAACTTTTCGAGGATTGTTTTTGTTTCCGGATCGTCTGTCAGTTCATGTATTTTTTCCCGTGCGGCGCTAAGCGCCTCGCGGTTTTCCGCGCGTTTTTTATTCACCGCAAGACGGTCCATGGCAAGCACTAAATCTTTTATGGCCGCTGTTACTTTTTCGGTTTTTTCTACAGAGGGTTCTCCGCCTTCCCCTTTCCAATCTATTCCCTCTTTTTCCAAAAGCTCGGCTACTTTTTGTCGTATTTTTAAATCTCCGCCCCGAGTAACAGAATATTTTTCGCCTGTCTTGAAGGACGCTTCTTTATTTCGCACCCTTTCGATGGTCTCTATGATTTCCTCCGCGCTCATAGCGACCCCCTGCGATGTCTCGACTGACTCCAAACCTCGCAGTATGGAAAAAAGCTCGTCAAACGAGCTTGCCTGCGCGATTCTTTCTGCTGCTTCTCTTGATTTCTCCTCCTCCGGACTTGGAACTGGTGGTCGTTCTAACGACATAAAAGTGTATGCTTGTTATTGAACTGCCAAAGACGACTTTTCTTCAGTATAACACATAATCTTTTATATTTAATGCTCGGGATGCGGGAATTGCCTTCCTTCGCTCCGCTTGGGAGCTGAAGGGAAAATTCGTGCGGTCAGCGAGAATCGAACTCGCGCCCTCTGTTTGGCCCCTCGAAAATTTTGCTCCCTTCTCGGTGCGAGATACCAGAATCGAACTGGCGCCCTCTGCTTGGGAAGCAGACGTTCTACCACTAAACTAATCTCGCAAAATTAAACGGGATTGTCATCCCTCCGGGAGATCTGTCTACCTTCGGTAGATCTGCCAAAGGCATGACCGCAGGCACGACGATTTGTTTCTAAAATACTACGCATACTCATATTTTAGACAAATCGGGAAGAAGCAGACGTTCTACCACTAAACTATGACCGCATAACATATATCGAAACTCATTCCGCATTATTGGGTCGAGGTTGCTGCTTTTCGCCCCTCTTCGCTCCTTGGAACCACGATAAGCAAGCTTTCTCCCTCCTCGCGGTAATTAAACTGCGATTTCAGCTCTTTAATCAGGTTTTCGGGATTCTGATAATATTCAAT
>CAZHOF010000019.1:0-7024 GCA_964534105.1 uncultured Candidatus Saccharibacteria bacterium | reverse complement strand
GTGATTTTTGCTTCGGATCGTTCCTTGAGACGTTTCTTGCCGCGCTGCTGTTTCTTCCACAGTTTCATCTTTCGCGTCCTGTCCCCGCCGTAAAGATATCCGGTTACGTCCTTGCGCAGCGCGGGTATGTCCTCGCGCGCAATAACCTTATTCTGGGCTATTGCCTGGATCGGCTGCGCGAACTGCTGCCGCGGAAGCACCTTCTTTAAGCGCTCGATCATTTTTCTCCCTTCTTTCTCGTATGTCCCTTTCGGGAAGAATCTGCTTAATCCCGGTACGAGATTTCCGGAAACCAAGACATCCATTCTTACAATGTCCGTCTTTTCGTATTCTCCCAATTCATAGCTGAATGACGAGAACCCTGCGGTTATCGATTTTAATTGATCATCGAAATCGCTAATCAGCTCAGCAAGCGGCATTCGTGCAGTCACTTCTGCGCGATCTCCCGCAGTCCGCGTTTCTATATCAACCATGCGGAATCTTTGATAGAGATGGAATATGTTAGCGAGATCCGGGGGCGGGAGGAAGATGGAGATTCGAACCATCGGTTCCCAAATTTCGTCATATGATTCCGGGAGATCTTCCGGTTTTACAATTTCCGCCCACGCGCCCTTCGTTCGTATGCGATATAGCACGGAAGGAAAAGTATTGACTGTCGCAACCCCGAATTCCTGTCTCAACCGGTCTGCCGTGATTTCAAAATGAAGCCGACCTAAAAATCCGACCTTAAATCCCCGTCCTAACAGTTCGTTTTGATCGGGAGTAATCGAAAGCGCCGAGTCGTTCAGCTTCAGTTTTTGGAGTCCCTTTTCCAATGACTCGAAGTCGTCGCTTTCTTCCGGATAAAAGGAAACGAAGACGACGGGGTTGGGTTCCTGGTATCCGTGAAGCGGCGGGGGTATTTCAGACCTTCCCTGCGGCATAACGGCAATCGTGTCACCGATGCGAACTGCCTCTGGATTTCTGATTCCTGTTGCGATGTAACCGATCATTCCGGCTTCGAGCGGCGTTGAGAGTTTTTTTAACTCGGGAGCGAAATATCCTACTTCTTTTATGTGTGCCTCCGTTCCCGTTCCCAATAAATATACCGTTGACCGTCCATCAAAGGAACCGTCGAAGACGCGGACGGAGGCAACAACTCCCTTATGGTCATCATAGAAGGAATCGAAAATAAGTCCCCTTGAGTGCTTTCCGGAATCCTTCGTATTTATTGCTATGGGCGGCGGTTGCGGGGGCGGTGTTTTCCGTATTATCGCTTCAAGCAGTTCCTTCACTCCTTTCCCCGTCTTTCCCGAGACGAGAAAAATTTCATACTCTTGGCACTCAAGTAATTTTGCGAGCCCCTCTCTGCTTTTTAAAAGACGGGGATCGTCTTCTTCAAACAGATCGACTTTATTGATTGCTCCCACGATTTCCAGGCCCGCTTTTTTTGCCGAACGGAAATTTGCAAGCGTCTGGGCCTGAATGCCCTGCGTTGCATCAACAAGAAGAACCGCTCCCTCGACGGCAACGAGAGCCCGTGAAACCTCGTACGAGAAGTCAGAGTGCCCAGGCGTATCGATGAGATGGAGAAGGTACTCTACCCCGTCCATGACATAGCTCATTCTTACGGGAGCCATTTTTATCGTAATACCCCGCTCCCGTTCCAATTCCATCTGATCGAGGTATTGCTCGCGCATTTTCCTTCCCGGAATCGTTGCGGTTATTTCAAGTAGGCGATCGGCAAACGTGGATTTACCATGATCTACGTGAGCGATAATTACAAAATTTCTTATTTGAAAAGGCATCTGTGTTCTTAGTTCTTTTCGAGTGTGAGGATGAATTCGACCCGCCCTGGCATTTGTTCCGCTTCGTGTAAAAATGAAGCTCCTCCCGATTCTTTCCACACATAACCGAAGGGTGCAAACACACGCAGTGAAACCTTGGTGGGTAGTTCCATTTGCCGCTCAAGCACCACCTTAAATATGCTTCCCGTTGCAACACCCGGCGCTGCCGGTCGGGGCGGGGTTTGATAACGAATTCTTACTCTGCTTTCTCCGGCTGTTGAAATGCTCGGATAACTTTCAAAAAATATTGCGCCGAACGCGTTCGCAGACCAGGCATTGAGATCTTTCAAAAATACCTTTGCCGCCTCAAAACGGCGTAACACATTATCCTCCTCATCCCCTCCTAGGCGCTTACCCGAAGATCGAGCGCTCCCATTGTTTCCCGAAAGCGCAATCAGTTCCGTTCCCGGCGCAGTAAAAATCTGAAGAAATCCTTCTCGAGTTCCCTTTCTTACCGAGGTCCCCCTCGCGAAATACTGATCCAGAGAAAGATTGGCCAAAGCATTTCCGTTTCCATCGATATCTATTTTTCCCGAAAGCATTTGATTCTCAAGAGGACTGTCTCCCGCCCCATAAACATCGCCGTACGCTAACCCTACGTACATTCCCCAAAAATCTTGGTTTGACTGAAATACTTTTCCATCAACGCGCGCTCTTCCGAAAAACGATTCAAGTCCGGAAAATTGAGTGTAGAACAGAAGTCCGCGATCTTCGACAAGAGCACTTACCAGCTCCCCGAACTTTTCCTTTTTCTCATCATTTAAGAGCGCAAGGTGATTCAGCAGTAACGAAGCGTCGGCTAACTGAATTTCTGTCCCGGAAAGCTCTGCGAGATTTTCGAATGCCTGAACGGTCGTCATGACAACCCCCGCGATCGGAGCCGTGCTCCCGTTTTCCTGCGCTTCTAAGAAAGCGCGGATTGTTTCTGCCGATTCGGGATAATCAAAGAACCATGCGGCATCAGAAAAATTCCAATATGTTCCTCCCCGAATCTCCGCTGGAGGTTCGGTTTTTAATGCTTGGTCCGGAATAATATCCTGGGGATTTCTGGCAAGGGCGTGTATCATCTGGCCATTTTTGAAATACACCTCCACGAGCTGTTTTATGACACCGCCTCCGGGGCGATGCTCTTTTCCGTCCACGAAAACAATGATAAGACGTTGTTCTTTGTCGGTTTTTAGCGCGGCAAGAGCTTCGTTAAGGGTTTCTCTGATGCTAAGCGCGCTGAATCCGTGTATAAGGTAAGGGTTTCCCACCACCTCATCTACTGCCGAAAAAAGCGATGAGATTTTTTTGAGATGTGTCGTGGTGTTTTTTATTTTTTGGGAAGCGCTTACCAAATTATCAGCGAAATCACGCGCCTGCTCGATGGCGCCTATCAGTTCCGGGCCGTCCTCGATAAAATACTGCAATCCGTTCTGCTGAAGCCCGCTTAAGGTATCGGCAAGCGCAAGAAGATTCGCGTTTAAGACGACAAGGTTTTTTGTAATCGATCCGGAATCCTGCAAGATTGGAATGACGCCGCTTAGTGTCTCCAGGATTGATCCCCTTCCTTCTTGCGTCTCTTCCAATAAACGGGTGTTTTCCTCAAGATAGGAGCGCGCCTCCTCCGGTTCGAATTCGTCAAACGCTTCAAGCGAGGCCGAAATATTTTCCTCAATCACTCTCCCTTTTCCCAGAAGAAAGTCGGAGGATTGTTTTGTGCGCAATCCGACAAAAAACAGGAACGATACGAGCAACACGCCGATCGCTCCGAACGTAGCGACAATGAAGTATCTCTTTTTGCGTCTTGATTGGCGTACCGGCGTTGATCCGAGATTGACTGTTTTTACGTCGCGATCGTATTGAAAATGCGGATCACGGACATCGACAACGGATTTCTTCTTTCTATCTTTCATGTGAAGAACGTTTTTCTTTTTCCGGCACAATAACGACAAACTCTCCCCGATCTCTGCCCTCTTTAATTTTCTGCAATATTTCACTCACGCTCCCCGCGAGCACTTCTTCGTGAATCTTCGTGAGTTCCCGGACTACAATAACCGGCTGCTCTTGTCCCAATGCTGATTGTATATCCTGAAGGGTTTTTATAATACGGTGAGGCGACTCGAAAAGCACAATTGGCCACGTTTCCACGTTTCCTATTTTCTCGAAAAACGTTTTCCTGCCTTTTTTGTGCGGCGGGTATCCGAGAAACAGAAAATGATTTGCGGAAACCCCCGCAATAGAGAGGGCGGAAGTTATCGCCGAAGGTCCCGGAATCGGGACAATGCGGACGCCTCCTGTTCTCAACGCATGTACCAAACGATATCCGGGATCGCAAATTCCCGGCGTTCCTGCGTCTGAAATTAATGCGCAATCTTTTCCCTCTTTCAGCAGCTTTTTTACAAATGATATTTTTTTGCTCTCCGCGTGCTCGTCCAGCCGTTCAACGCATTTTCCCCGTATTCCCAAGACATTCAATAATTTGCGGGCAACGCGCGTATCCTCGGCGAAGATACAATCCGCGTTCTTGAGCGTTTCCTCGGCTCTCTCTGAAATATCCTTCAGGTTGCCAATCGGGGTTGCGACAATGAATAATGTTCCCATTTATTTTTTCTTACTTTGCGCTTTTGCGAATTTCGTTTTTTGTACCTCAAGGCAATTCGTGTATCGAAAAGATGCGCGTGTGCGATAGCCCGGTTTTCCGCTCCGGTTTCCCACTTTTGCATAATCTTTCATACGTTACGATTCTCTCCAGTATACCTTTTCTTAAAGGTATGAAAAAACCCCGCCGAAGCGGGGCTTGCAGCCGTTTTTATGACTTCAACCGCTCGCGCACTTTTTTACTTGAGAATGTTCTAAGATAATACAATTTTGAACGATGCACCTTCTTCGGGGATGAAATAATCTCCACCTTCGCTATGGTCGGAGCATGAACCGGATATACCTTCTCAACTCCAACTTCCGCCACTATTGCCCGAACAGTAAACGTTGCACCAGGTTCCGACCCGTGCTTTCTTGCAAGTACAATGCCTTCGAAAGCACTCTGCCGCTCCTTCCCGTCGGCTTCTTTAATCCGTTCCCAGACGCGAACGCGCGCTCCCGGTTTGATTTGATCCAAAATTTCCTTTTCCATAATAAATGAGCTCTACTATATCGTTCTTATCAATCCTTGTCAATGCGATGTAATCGTTTCAATCCCTCTTTGAAGCTCTCGGGAGGTTCGGCTTCAAAATGCATTTTTTCTCCACTCGGCAAGGTAAGCTCAAGTACCCGGGCGTGAAGCATAAGCCGCTCCCCTTTTTTTCTCCTCTCCTTTTTTCCGCCGTAGAGCGCATCACCAACTACCGGATGACTAATGCTTGCGAGGTGTACCCTGATTTGGTGCGTTCTTCCCGTTTCCGGAAAAACGCGGAGCAGTGTGTATATGTCTTTTCCTTTGTTTTTTTCAAATTGTTCCTCCACTTCATAGCGCGTTACCGCCTCTTTCACCATTTTCATCTGTTTCGCGTTTACGCTGTGCTTTGTGGTTCCCGGACGAAGACCGATCGGCTTTCTGATGATTCCGTCCGTCTTGACTCCACCGTACACCAGAGCAAGATATTCCTTTTTTATCTCGCGCCGTTGGAACAATTTTTTGAGATATTCGAACGCTTCCTGATTCCGTGCTACGAGCAGTACGCCCGATGTATCTTTATCGAGACGGTGCACGATACCCGGCCGCATCGCCGGATCATCTCCCACGCTCCGCACTTCCGGAAACTGTTTTACGATTTCATCCGCAACCGTTTCTTCCCCGGTTCGTTTCGCACTTGTCCGGTGTACCAGCACGGCTGCCGGTTTATTTATCGCAATCACATCTTTGTTGCTGAATATTACCTCCATTTTTAAAATAATAGCGCCTCCAGCTTTTTTTGCCAGAGGCGCTTCTTTCATCGATGAGTCATGCTCACTTCGGCGCTAAGCGTAACCAGCTCGCGCACCTGCGGACCCAAGAAAGGCAACGGCGAGATGTGCGATCCCGCTTCCAGAAGGGCGTCTGCCTGCAATAGAAAATCCTGGGCACGATCGGGAATATCAAAACTCAATTCTCCCGTATCATGCCACTCGTCAAACCACCAATGGACGGCCTTCGGGTTGAAGCGCAATGGATCAAGCGCTACGGAACGAGTCGCCAATCTAGTGGACGCGAGACATGCGGAATCGAGTTGCGCCTTCCATTGCTCGTGAATCTCGGGCGCCGGGGAAAACGATTGAATCTGCGCAAGGAAAAAGTGGTGTGCTCGTACGCCCCGTACCCCGCGCATAAGGAAAAGAACGCGTGCATCCAACGAATCGGCGCCCACGCTTACCGTTATTCGGGCGTAATCGGTTCGTTTGTCGTTGTCAACGTCCAGAAATATGATTTCGACAATCTCTTCTCCTTGTTTTCCCGTGCAAGCCCAGCTTGGATTCGCTCCGGTTTTGATTACGGCGCTTACTTCTTCACCTTCCCAATCAGCGATGAGCATTTCTTCCGCCATGGCTGACGAGACAGACCATCCAACCATCACAAGAAGAACGATGGCGTACTTGGTCGCCTTAATCATTGCTTTTCCTCTTCTCTGGAAGATTTATCTTTTTTCTTGTACTATCCTCAGCTTTACCAGAATGGACAGCTTAAGTCAACTTCTGATAACAATATGTTCATTGAAAGTATTGACTTTTTCTGTGGGTATGCTATAATTAAAGAAGATGAAGTAAGCCCCGTGCGGGGCTTTTTGATTCATGAAAAGTGCAATTTTATATCTTTTGCTTGTGGCGTTTACATTCAGTCCCCAGCCGCTCACGCAAAATGTGGAAAACCAGGAAAGTGTCTTGAATGAGCTTTCGATTGCAAGCGCAGAGGCGTCAGAATTGCAGTGTTCTTATGCCCCGCAAGAGCTCAACGCAACGATGGCGGTTTGGGTTACCGCATATTCAAGCACTCCCGAGGAAACCGACGACACGCCGTTTATTACCGCGTCCGGGAAGCAGGTTCGTGACGGCATTGTCGCAACGAATCTCTTTCCTTTCGGCACGCGAATCACCATCCCCGAACTTTTCGGCGATAAAGTATTTACCGTCGAGGACCGCATGCATCGCCGGAAGCAAAACTTTCTCGACGTATGGATGCCCACGAAGGATAGCGCCCTTTCCTTCGGCATTCAGTGTGCTTCCATTTCCGTTCTCAATCACGA
>CAZHOF010000018.1:0-10037 GCA_964534105.1 uncultured Candidatus Saccharibacteria bacterium | reverse complement strand
GCAGTACACGTCGGGGCTTCTTCCAACAATGAGATTCCTTGACATATATACCGAACTATATTATTATCGCCTTAGAACTTTATTGAGCTTTTACGGCTCATAGTAGCACTTTCCCAACACAGATGGAGGTTCGTCATGAACAGGTCAGTTGCGTCGCGCAACCTCGCGGGCGGTTTCTTCGGCGGGGTCTTCGGAATTCTCATCTCCTGGTACCTGGCGCCGGCAGCGCTACCGCTCGGCGTGATCTTCGGGGTAGTCGTCGGCTGGTGGGTAGAGGATATTGGAAAGGCATTCGTGAACTCCTTCCATACCGCCTCCCGGCTCTGGCAACAGCTCGTAGCGCGCCTCATTCCCGAGGAGATCCGGGTGTCACCTCGCGCTTTCTTCCGATACGTCGGCGCGTTCTTCGCCCGATGTATCACGGGGATCAGGAACGGTCTCACTCACGCCGTTGGGTACGCGGGTATGCCCCTCCGGTGGATAGTGGCGGGCATTCGTGCCGTCATGCGTCTTCCGAGACACATCATGGATCACGCACCACGTCCGGCGAGCATAGCGCTCTTCCTCACGATCAGCGCGATCGTGGTCGGTGCGGTGTTGAACGCGCTCGCGATCGGTTTCTTCTGGCCATGGCCTGAGACGTATATGGCTGGTAATGGGTTGAACGGTCATCCGATACGGGTGGTTCCCTTCGGTTTGCTTGAGATCGCCACCGCCACTGGCATAGCAACCATGATCCTGACCGGGCTCGGAGCGATGTTCATGTTCGGAGAAGACGATTCCGTACGGGTTCTCCACGCTCGTTTGGAGCAGTACTCCCGCTACTCGGCTCCTTCGTATTTCGTGAGAGAGCTGATCCGCTTCTTCCGGTCGGAGATCATGATAACGCTCTTCATCCTCGCGATGCTCATCTATTGGGTGACGCTCGGAGGACTGATGATCGCGATTGTCGTGATCCCGGTTACCACGTTCATCTCTTTCTTGATCGGCCTCTACAAGATCGCCCAACGATCCGCTCACTGGCAGTGTTTCATCGTCACGCTCACTGTTACGGGAGCGTCGGCGCTCATCTTCTACGACAGCTTCAGTCATGAAATCATGTTGTGGACGGTTGCGCTCTGCGCCGGTCTCGCGAGCGGCATTGCTACCGAGGGTCTGCGAAGACTGGGCATCTGGTGGGGCAGCACAGGTGCGGGCATACGTTACCTCGGCATCTGGCACGACGAGGAGAAGGTTCTCGCTTTCTCGATCGCCGTTCCGGCGTGGCGAACAATTGCCCGTGCCTTCGATGGCGCGAGCAATCGAGTGTTTCGTCACATCGTCTAGCCCGGCGAGAATCGGGCATCACTTAGGCACTTGTAAACTTTGTTTATAAGTGCCTATTTCTTTTCAAGAAACAACGGTTTTCCTTGATAATTAATGAGAAGGCCAACGATAGGATATCGTTGGCCTTTTGTTCCTCACCCGGGTCGCGCCGATTTTTTCTTTCCCATGTCTTTCATTATGAAAAGCATGAGGATGAGCGCGAAGAGTATGATGGTCATGATCAGCAATTCAGATCGATTCGCCGCAAACGCCAGGATCACATAGACGAGTCCTGTCCCGATGAGCATTTTCTGCGCGAGCGGGTAGAACTTCCCGAGCAGCTTGTGCTGGGATATCCCAAATCCGCAGGCAAGAACCCAGATCACCACACTCACCACCGTGAGCACGAATACCATGTAATTCACGACTATCATGGTTCTCTCCCCCTTTTAAAGGAGCGGCGTTTCAGCGCTATCGCGCGTCTTTCGCGCACTGTCGCAAAAACGTCTTCATTGTCTTCTTGTGAAGTAAAAAATGTCAAAATTTTAGTTATAAAAATATCATTAAAACTGAAAATCTTTTAAAATCAACATTATTTTGATATAATAAAGTGACTAAAATAACGTCATAATATGCGCAAGTTTTCAAAAGGATTTCTCCGCAGCTTAGGGCTCACTGAGACGCAGGCGGCCGTCTATCTTGCGGCGCTTGAGCTCGGGGAAGCGTATATGCAAGAATTGGCGAGAAAATCGGGGGTTAAACGCACCAGTATTTATAACTTTATCGATGAATTGCGGGAGCGCGGTCTTCTTACGGAAACCGTTAAGAAAAAAAGGAAGGTGTATAGCGCCATTGACCCGCGTCAACTTCTTGAAATCGAAAAGGGACGACTCGCCGAACTTGAACGCACCATGCCGGAACTCCTCGCTGTACAGAACCGTTCGAAGACGAAGCCCAGCGTGCGTTTCTATGAGGGTATCGATGGCTTAAAACAGGTTTATAGCGACATGCTTAAGGAAGGACAGGAGATTCTTGCTTTTGAAGATCTGGAACATATGAAGGCGGGAGTACCGAAACCTTTTTTTGACTGGTTTCCTCCCGAACGAGCGCGGCGCGGCATTCCTATGAACACGATCACGCGCGACTCCGTAGTAGCACAGCAGTTCACCCAGAATAACGCCAAACTATTACGGCGAACAAAGCTTATGAAATCGGCCGACTGGAGAACGGATATGGAAATTTACGGTAATAAGGTCGCGCTCATAAGTTACCGCACAAAAACCCCGTTTTGCGTTCTTATTGAGGACCCCAACATCGCTGAGACGTTGCGCGCCGTTTGGAAAGAACTCTGGAGTAATCTGAAACTTCCGACGTTGGGATGAGTTTTCCTTTCTTTCTCTTCTTTGATATCGGTTGACTTTTCTTTAGAGTTGTGCTATTCTAGTTGCAGTAACTTCATAAACTAAACGAAAAGAAAGGGGGTGCGTCTTGCGTTTCTTAAAGAAACTCATCCAATGTTTCTTTGTTTGGCGCGTCCCGCCAAGCGGAGAAGATGCGTTGTGTCATGCCGAGGTTGCATTGGTTCAGTCGTTCGGATTACGGCGGGGTGCTCCCGGCCTAAGTAACGGCGCGCTTGCGAGCATTGCCCGCAACCTTCATGAACACTACGGATTACCGCTCGTGCTCCAGTGGGAGATTGCGGATTGTCTTCCGGACTTGCAAAAGGCCGGAGTGATTCGCAGACATCAAACACCGGATGCCTACCTTGACACCCGCGAGGTTCTCGTCCAATCGGCGGAAATATGCCGAAAGCATGGTTGGCGAAAAGCGATTATCGTAGCACATCCCGACCATGTATGGCGCGTGATGAAGACAGCGGAAAAGCTTGATTTTGGGATCGCCATTACAGATATGGCGTCAATCCCCTACGATTCGCTCTCACTCCAGCCGTGGACGAGAAGCAGATGGAGATTCGTTCCGCGAGAGATTATAGCGCGACTGCTCTATCTCGTGCGCGGATGGATCTGAGTCAACGATGACGCCCGCGATCAATCCATTTTTCAGGAGGTACGGCATGAACCCGATTCTCTTCGGCCTTCTCATGGCAGTGGAACTCGCCATTCTCATGGCGGCTCTCACCCCTTTCCTCACGCTCTTCGTGACGGGCAACGTCCGGGAGGCCTTCCGCTCCATCTTCACGGTGGCGCCGGTCTTCGCCCTTTCCATTGGCGGCATCGCGGTTGTTCCTACAATCATCGGTTCCGTCCTCGCCTGGCTCACGATGGGCAGCATCTGATCGAATGGCCGCCATGTTTTCTTGACCTCTGGCGGCTTTTCTTCGAATATTGTATTGGCTTTCTTTGTTCCGTTAGGTATTATAAACGAGAGGAACAATTATGAATCCGGAACTGCCGCAATCACAGTTCGAGCATCCCGAGTGGGAGGAGAAATCCCAGGATATCTCCAACTGTCTTATCGAGCTGCGGAGGCGCTACCCTGGGGCTGAAGGATTTGGCAAACGCGAGCAGATTCAACAGCGAATCATTGCCTTCGCCAGAAATCTCCAGAGTAAGTACCCTGACTATTCGCGGTATCGTCTTTATCACGGTTTCATCGGGAGTACTCCTTCCCAACCGAGTTTGTATCTCGATTTTCCCGGGGAGGATTCGGTGGAACTCTTCATTCGGAAGCTTGAGGAGGAATTTGGGGAACAATCATAGCGTTCCCCAAATTTCCCAAATCATGTAGAATAAAACCATGCAAAAGAAAAAGGCATGGTTTTTTCTTATTATTGTCATTGTTCTTATCGTTGTTTTCTTTGCAGCCCGGAAAGGGTATGCGCCAATTACTCCTGAAGGAAACCAGATTCCCGAAAATTCCCCCGCTCCCGCCGGTGAGCGCGCAAACGCTGTCGAGGACATACAACCGTAATCGCAATGTTTTTCAAACACGGACAGACGGAGGCGATGCGCACCATCAAAAAAGTGATGCCTGCAGTCGTTTCCGTTACGCTCACTAAGCCCCTTGAGGAGCTTGAGAAGGAATGTCTTGCCACGAACCCAAAATCACCCGGGAAGTGCAAGCACCTTTCCATTCCCGCTGAAAAGATTGACGCTCACGGCATGGTGCAAGTGGGTGGCGGATCCGGTTTCATTGTGAGCCCAAAGGGAATTATTCTTACCAACAAGCACGTTATCGCCGAACCCGGCGTTTCTTATACCGTTATTACGAGCGACGACACGCGCTACCCGGCGGAGGTCATCGCCCGCGATCCTATAAATGACATTGCTATCCTTTCCATAGCATCAAAGGAACCCTTGCCGATTGTTTCCATAGGGCAATCCCACTCGCTTGATCTTGGAGAGGCCGTTCTCGCTTTCGGGAATGCTCTGGGTATTTTCCGAAATACCGTCTCGCGAGGCATTATCTCCGGTCTTTCGCGATCCGTTGTGGCACAGACCGAACCCGACGCTCCGCCGCAGGAGATGCGCGGCCTCATCCAGACGGATGCCGCAATCAATCCGGGAAATTCGGGTGGCCCCTTAACCGACCTTTCGGGAAGAGTTATCGGTATCAATGCCGCCGTGATTTCCGGAGCTCAAAACATCGGCTTTGCTATTCCCATTGATCCTGCAAAACGAGATTTGCACGATCTTGAGAAATACGGGCGCATTCGCAGGCCGCTTCTCGGCCTGCGCTACCTGATGATTACCCACGATCTTCAGGAAAAACTAGATCTCCCTGTGGACCGTGGGGCGCTCATCACCCGTGAGCACCCGTCCGACATGGCAGTTGCTCCCGGAACGCCTGCCGCACAGGCGAAGATCAAGGAACGCGATATCATTCTCACCTGGAACGACGTACAGCTTACACCGGAACGCAGCTTGCTCGATTGCCTCGAGGAAAGCAACGTGGGAGACGCCATTGAACTCACCCTGCTCCGCAACAACAAAGAAAAGCGAGTTTCACTCACGCTTGCCGAGCGCAAATAAACTTCGCGTATCCTCTCCCGTTTCTTTTTCCTTCCTTTATTTACTATCCTATCGGACGATCGTCCGATAGGATAGTAGCGGTTGTTTTTCTAGCACTTCTTTTTGTTCGCTCTACATACCCCTCCACCGCATACTTCTATCTCACGATCGTGAGATAGAAGTATGCGTATGTTGTTACCGAACCGGACGCAATCCGGTCAGTAGATGTACTCGTTTACAATAAGACCGTTTTGGTCGAGGAGAAGCACGCGGTCGTGTTCCCGGTCAAACGGCATCGCCTGATTCAGCCAGACGCGCCATTCGTTCGAAAAAAAGTTCGCAGTGTAGCGGTACTTTTGATAGCACCCGTTATAGTTCAAGGTATCAAGATAGCTCCGGCAACCAAGATCATTCGGTAGGCTATATTGGTTCAATTCCTGGGGTGTTGGCGCCTCGCAACTGCTCAGAGAGCGGATGAAGGTTTGGCAGCGCCCTGAGAAATCTATGTAATCGCTCCGATCCTTTGTTGGACAGCTGTTTGGGAAAGAAGGGCTTGGATGGTATATCTCATTCAAGTATCCGGTACACTTATTGAGACGGATATTTCTTGAAAGCGGGCTTTGTGTTCCGTATGCGCGCAGCGTTTGTCCTTTGTCGAGAATGATGTCGCCTACCTGTGACGGCTGGGTTATATTTATGTCTTCAACCGCCTGCGGAATAACTGCTTCTCCGCCTTTATTTACCCGCAATTTCCATCCGGTGACGTTTACACTGCCTTTGAGCGAATAATCCGCAATAAGCGAAAATTGCCCAGGATCGCTCGAGTAGTAGGATGCCGCCCGCACGTTTGAAACGCGGACTTCTTTATAGAACGGGGAGAGATCGGCAACTGAAAATCCTTGCGGCGGCGTTGGCTGCGGTGCCGGCTGCTGCTGCGACAGCTGTTGGGTTGAGGGATTTGTGTAAGAAGGCGAGGGTTGGCCGGATGTTGTTTCCCGGTTTACTTCAACCGAGGTTCCGGATTCCGATGCCGGCGCTTCTGCTCCCGTTTCCGTGGATCCGGAGAGTGGCCCTTCATATTTGAAGGTCCCGCGGAGAATTGGGAGAAACTCATCACCCCCCGTTATCATATAGACGCCGTAGAGTAAAAATGCCGCTACGAAGAAAAATATAATGAACGAGAGTATGCGCCCCATAGTGTTTTTATTATACGATAATATTTATAATCCTGTCCGGTACGAAGATGGTTTTTTTCGTCTTTTTCCCCTTCACGTGTGCCGCGATTCGTTTCTCCGCAAGCGCCGCACGCATTACTTCTTCCTGCGCGGCACCCCTTGCGACGGTTACCGTACTGCGTGTTTTTCCATTTATCTGGATTGCAATCGTTACCTCGTCACTCCGGGCAAGCTTGGTATCATACTTCGGCCACGCTTCAAGATGTATTGACCTAAACTCCCGATTTTTACCCTCGAAAAATCGGGACCATAACTCTTCCGTGAGATGCGGCGCAAACGGCGCGAGCAGTTTCAGGAACGTTTCAAGTGTTGAGATAGAAATGTTTTTTTCTTTTTCGAGTTCGTTCAACAGTATCATTAATGCGCTTACGGCCGTGTTGTAATGAAGTTTTTCAAGATCTTCGGTTACTTTTTTTATGCCTCGATGCAACGCCTGTGTCGTTTCCCGTGAGTCCTGCTCTTTTGTTTTTCCTTGAGCACGTTCGGTAGCGAACTTCCATACCCGTTCCAAGAAACGGACGACTCCTAAGATGCCTGAATCGCGGAAATCCCCTCCCTGCTCGAATGGCGCAAGGAACATTAAATACATGCGTAACGCATCCGCGCCAAACCTTTTGACGTATTCATCCGGGTTCACCACGTTTCCCTTCGATTTCGACATCTTTGTGCCATCCTTGATGATCAGCCCGTGCGCCCGGAACATCGGGAATGGTTCCTCGAAATGCGTGAGACCCCAATCGTGAAATGCCAGTGCCAGAAACCGCACGTAGAGCAGGTGCAACACGGAATGCTCGGCACCGCCGATGTACATATCAACCGGAAGCCAGTTTCGGGAAAGTGTTTGGAATTTCTTATCTTCAATATCCAATTTCCACTCTCTGGATACCATAAGATAACCAAGATGGTACCAGGCGGAATCCAGGAAGGTGTCAGATACGTCCGTTTCACGGCGCGCCTCGCCGCCACACTTGGGACACTTCGTTTTTACAAATTTCTCGTCATGGGCAAGCGGTGACGGCCCTTGCCCCGTCGGACGAAAATCTTCAATGAAAGGTAGCTTCACGGGTAATTCCTTTTCGTCCACCGCAAACCAGCCAGGGTTTTCAAGTTCGCCGGGGTTGTATTTCTTTTTTTCCTTACTGCCTGCTTTTGATACTTTCTGCGCACACGCCTCACAGTAGACAAGCGGGATGGGCGGCCCCCAGTAGCGCTGACGCGAGATCAGCCAGTCACGGAGACGGAAATGCGTCTGCCATTTTCCTCCAACCTTTCTTGCAATGGCGTGTTTTGCCTCCACAGAATCTATTCCGTCAAATTCCTCCGAATTTTCCAATGTTCCATTCTCTTCGTGGAAAATCACGTCAGTGTACCAATCGTTCTCCGCGAGCATCAGCCACGGCGAAACAAATTGCTCTTTGGCAAAATCGCACGCAAGCCTGTTTATTTCTTCCGCCGTACGGGAATTCAAAGCGATTCGTTCTATCTCCCCCCCAGTATGTTTGAATATGAAAACGATCTCTTCACCGACGTATTCGTTCCAAAATCCCGGTGTCAGCTTTTCTTGAATAAGATTTTCGTATGCAGGCAGATACTTACCGGGAATCTCGATTTTTCTATTCCCCTCGCTTGTCTTCCCGACTATCGATATGCCCACGCTACGGAGATTTTCATCCGAGATCTGATCCGCTCCCATCAGATAACTCCTCGCGGGCATTTCTCTGCGCACAATCACTCTTTTTATGGGAAGTTTAAATTTCCTTGCGAAGGCGAAATCCCGAGCATCATGCGCCGGCACGGCCATAATCGCGCCCGTGCCGTATCCGGCAAGAACATAGTCGGAGACCCACACCGGAATCTTCTCCTCACTTGCCGGGTTTATCGCTTCTATCCCCGAAAACACGCCAGTTTTTTCCTGTTCTTCTTCGGTTTTACTCCTTCGCGCAAGCGCTTCCTCTATGTATTCTTTTACCTTTTTGTCAGCGCCCCAACCGAGACCGATCCACTGCTTTGCCAACTCGGGCGAGATGACTACGAACGTAGCGCCAAAGAGCGTGTTGGGACGGGTGGTAAATACTTTGATCTCCTTAACTTTCAACTTTAAACTTTCAACTTTAAACTTTAGCAGCGCTCCTTCGCTCCGCCCGATCCAGTTCCGTTGTGCGATCTTCACCTTCTCCGTCCAGTCGATTTTTTCCAGGTTCTTAAGCAGGCGATCTGCATATTGTGTAATCTTGAAAAACCACTGCTCAAGTTCCTTTTGCACTACCTCGCTTCCGCACCGTTCGCAGGAACCTTTCTCCGCCTGTTCGTCGGCAAGCACGGTTTTACAGCTCGGACACCAATTTACCGCCGCTTTTTTCCGATACGCAAGTCCCTGCTTGAACATCTGTGCGAAAATCCATTGCGTCCAGCGGTAATATTCCGGTTTGTAGGTTTCAAGCCGTTCTTCCCATGAAAAGCTGTTCCCAATCACTTCAAGCTGCTTATAGAATCGTTTTTCTGACGTTTTTGCCTGTTCTTTGGGATGAGCCCCCGTCTTAATCGCATAATTTTCCGAATGAATTCCAAAGCCGTCCAGGCCGATCGGCTCAAATACATCATAGCCATTCATCCGCTTGAAGCGGCCGTAAATGTCGCTTCCCGTAAAAGCGTACACGTTCCCTACGTGCAATCCCTCGGCTGAAGGATACGGGAACATCATCAAATTGTAGAACTTCTTTTTCTTTCCTTTTGCCTTCAAATCTGGCCTACTCGCCGAAGCATTAGCAAAGGAAGGCTCGTAGATTTTCTCCTTTCTCCAAATTCGCTGCCATTTGCGTTCTATTTTTTTATAGTCGTATTTCATAATTTTTGTCCCGTCCCGACTATCGTCGCGGACGCGGATCCTCGATTTTGTCACTCCGGCTTGTGCCGTAGGCAAAATCGGGACCATTTCGCCTCGATTTTCCCGAAATCGTATCTGCGCATATTCTTCTTGCATTGTACTTGAAAGATGAGCACTGCTCAATCTACGCCTATTACCTTAAAGTTGCTATACTGAAAAATATAATAATGGAACAGGAAGTAATTTACTCTTCACGAAATCACGATACTCCCACCCCGACACGGGTCGGGGCTTCCCACCAACGTAAAGTTCGCTATGAGAGTCGCTCTGCTCCGCAGAGCGAACTTCGCTCCAGAGGAGCGAGCTTCACCCTCATCGAACTCCTGGTCGTGATCGCCATCCTCGCCATCCTTGCCGTAGCCGTGGTTCTTATCTTGAATCCTGTAGAGCTCATCAAAGAAAGCAGGGATACGACGCGCATTGAAGATCTTGCCACGATCAACAAAGCTTTGTCTCTCATCCAGGTAGACCAGCCCAATGCAAGCTTTGGCTCCTCAACCACGGTCTACGTCTCCATACCCTGGACTACAACCTCTACGAACTGCAGTAATCTGGGCCTTCCCACGCTCCCCTCTGGCTATGCCTACGGCTGTGCTCCCACCTCCACGTACCAAAGGGCAGACGGGACGGGCTGGATTCCCG
>CAZHOF010000017.1:0-10176 GCA_964534105.1 uncultured Candidatus Saccharibacteria bacterium | reverse complement strand
GCACGCGGCGTCGCTCGATCAGGCTTTCGCCCATTGTCGAATATTCTCGACTGCTGCCACCCGTAGGTGTAGGAACCGTGTCTCAGTTTCCTCGTTGGGGGTCAGCCTCTCAGCTCCCCTACCCGTCAAAGCCTTGGTGAGCTATTACCTCACCAACAAGCTGATAGGGCCTAGGCCGCTCCCAAAGCGTCTTGCGACTTTAATCAGTACCAAACTTCACTCTCTTAAAAAATAGAAAGAGCAAAGCTTGATACTGATACCATCGGGAATTAGCCAACCTTTCGGCCGGTTGTGCCCGACTCTGGGGTACGTAACCAGGGTATTCCTAACTCGTTCGCCACTGTCCGTCCGAAAACGGACCGTTCGACTTGCATGCCTTATCCACGCCGCCAGCGTTCATCCTGGACCAGGATCAAATCCTCTAAAAATAAAAGCGTCGCGCATTCGCGTTACGCAGATATACGCAGAACCGGTTCCGCGCACATCTGCGTAGTCCGCCTTGAAAAGACAGACGCCGCGTGATGCCCGAACACTATAGATTGGGACAATCCAAAAATACTCTCAATTTTCAACGAACGCTGCACTTTAAGCAGCTGGGTTATTATAAGGGAGGTAAAACTCTTGTCAATCCCCCACATAACTTGCGCTTGCGCGGAGCGCGCAGGATTTCATGGCGCAAGTTATGTGGGGGATCAACCCCGTTAGAGACCGCCCTCCGACAGAAGTCGGAGCGGCTCGGCCGCTTTGGGGCAACCTGTCTCCAACGGGGTCAAGGTATTGCCATTTTTCTTTCTTTGTGTACAATGATGAGGTTTAAAAACCATGAAAACCGGAATTCATCCCACGTATCACAAGAAGGCTACGGTAGCATGCGCCTGCGGGGAACAATTTACCGTCGGGTCAACGCGCGAAAAAATCGAGGTTGAAATCTGCAGCAAATGTCATCCTTTTTACACCGGTACGCAGCGTCTTATTGACACCGCCGGAAAGGTAGAACGCTTTAAGGAGCGTCGCGCAAAGGCAGCTACTCTCCCCTCGAAGAAAAAGAAGGTTCGTGTTAAGAAACAGCAGGTGCAAAAAACCCGCGCTGCCGTTAAGCGCACCAACGCCAAGTAATTATGGCTGAACTTTCTATCGCCCCAAGAGCCCTTTTCGGCAAAAAAGTAAGGCAATTGCGTCAGTCGGGATTCGTCCCCGGAGAAGTTTATGGACACGGTGCTGAAAACCGCCACGTACAGGTTCCCGTAAAGGATCTTGCGCGCACGTATAAGGAATCGGGTGCTCATGCAATTGTCACTCTCGTCGATGAAAAAACGAAAGAAAGAATACCGGCACTCATTGCTGAAATACAAAGCGATCCCGTTTCCCGTCGCATTCTTTCAGTCGATTTTCACCAAATTCGCATGGATGAGAAAATTCAGATTACCATTCCTTTGCATTTTACCGGCGAAGCCCCCGCGCTCAAGAAAGGGTTTGTTATTATTCGCGTCCTCGACGAGATTGAGGTTGAAGCGCTTCCCACCGCTATCCCCGACCACTTTGATGTTGATCTCAGCAAGCTCGCTGAGGAGGGGCAGAGTTTGCACATCCAAGATCTCAATATTCCTCAAGAAGATGTGAAGGTTCTCATTCCTTCGGATACGGTTGTGGCAACAGTGAGTGATCGCGCGGCAGAGGAAGAGGAAGTTTCCCAACCTGCCTCCGAGGAATCTCCGGAGTCAAGCGAGAGAGGATCAAAAGAAGCTGAAGCAAACGAAGCCGGAACGGAAAACGCCGAAAAATAGTTCGTCTTTTGTTTATCCGTTACTAACTTTACGGATAATCGTTATAATATAAGAAGATGAATGTTATACGGGCGTTTTTTGTTTCTGAACATATGAAACGCGTACTTATAGGGATAGGTGCGCTTTCTTTTCTTTTTATTCTTGCGCTTTCTACTTCTTCTTTCCGTGCCTATGCTCAGGAAGACAATACGGCTATTGCGCAGGATCCTGACGTCGCCCAAGAACGCTCCGAGCTTGAACAGCAGCTTGCAGAGTTGGAGCGAGAAATTGATGAACACCAACAAACCATAGAAGAATACAAAAAACAGGGTGGCACGCTCAAGACTGAGATTAATGTTTTGAACTCCCGTATCTCCAAATTGAATCTTCAGGTTAAGGCCTTAAACCTGAGTATCTCTAAACTGGATCAGAACATTAACGAGACGCAGCGGCAGATCAACCAGACGGAAAACGCGATCGACAGTCATCGCGGCGCTCTTGCGGAAAGCTTGAGGACGCTTTACGACACTGACCGAAGGGGTCTTGCGCAAATCCTCCTCGCCAATGAAACACTTTCTGATTTCTTCGGCAGCATCAATGATCTCGCACTCGTTCAGGACAACCTTCGTATTGCGCTTACGGAAATCACGCGCCTTCGACAGGATCTCCTTACCCAGAAAGAAGAACTTGCACTTGAAAAATCCGACGCGGAAAATCTCAAGTTCATTCAGGAGCGACAACGTTCCTCTGTACAATCTACCCAGTCAGAAAAAGCAAACTTACTCTCCGTGACGAAGGGTAAGGAATCGGAATACCAAAAGCTCCTCGCAAAAACCCAGGCAAGCGCAGCACAGATCAGGACTCGCATTTTCGAACTCCTTGGCGGCGGCGAGCTTACCTTCGAGAAGGCCTATGAATACGCGCGCCTTGCCGAAAGCGCCACGGGCGTTCGGGCAGCTCTTATTCTCGCAATCCTGCACCGTGAATCGCTTCTTGGTAAAAATGTTGGGCGATGTTCTTATGAAACGGCAATGCATCCCACGCGTGATATCCCCTATTTCCTCGACCTTCTTGGACGCCTGAATATTGATCCCGTATCGGAATTCGCGAAGGTTTCCTGCGCAAACCAGCATGGCTCCTATGGGGGCGCCATGGGTCCCGCCCAATTTATTCCGTCAACGTGGAAGATTTACGAGAGTAAAATTACAGCGGTAACCGGAAATAATCCCCCTTCTCCATGGAACAACTCTGATGCGTTCACTGCGACGGCTGTTTACATTGAAGACCTCCTTGACTCTTCGAGTTGCAGATCGTATGCGAGCGAGAACCAGCATCTTGTTGCTTATCAAACGCTCCTCGAGCGGTGCGCCGCAGCAAAATATTACGCTGGTGGCAATTGGTACAGATATCGTTTCTGGTACGGTGATCCCGTGGTTACTAAGGCCAATGAATTTGAAGATGATATCCGCGTCCTGCAGGGAACTGCTTTTTATCCCGAATCTACGATAGCTTTTGGAACGCCCGGACGATAGGGTTTAGATTCCTCCCGCACCAGAACAAGTTCGGCGCGGGACTTCGCTCACCTACATTCGCTTCGCTTTTTTTGCAAAGACCTACACAATTTTATCAACATCACCGCTTTAGGCGGTGATGTTTTTTTCGAAAGCTTTGACTATTAGGTCGAGTTCGCCGTCTAGTACTTTTTCTATATTATGAAACTTCTTCTTAATTCGGTGGTCCGTGATTCTATCTTCTGGGAAATTATATGTCCTTATTTTCTCTGACCGGTCTCCCGAACCGATTTGCTCCCGTCTCAAGCCACCGATTTTTGCTGCTTCTGCGTTCTTTTGCTCCTCAAACAGCTTTGCGCGAAGCATACCCATGGCATATTCGCGATTATTCGCTTGTGAACGTCCATTCTGCGATGAAACTACTAGTCCCGTTGGAATATGCTGAATGCGAACGGCGGTTTCCACCTTATTCACGTTCTGCCCGCCCGGACCGGAAGATCTGAAAAAAGAAATCTCAAGGTCCTGGGGGTTTATTTGTACCTCATTCGGTTCAACTTCCGGTAGTACGGCAACTGAAGCGGTTGAGGTATGGATACGTCCTCTTGTTTCTGTTTCCGGGATGCGTTGCACTCGATGCACCCCTGATTCATGTCGAAGAGCATTGTACACCCCCTGACCGGCAATTTCTCCCACATATGTTTTATATCCGCGCGCGGAACTCACGCTAAAATCAATAGGCGCGAACTTCCAGCCGCGTTGTGCTGCATATCGCTGATACATCCGCACTAAATCCCCCGCGAAGAGAGCTGCTTCATCCCCGCCTGCCCCGGCTCTTACCTCAAGGATTATTTTGTTGAATTCACGCGTATCCATATTTTTGGAATCAGGATACTGCATTATGCCACAGAATCCAAGTCCGTTACTAAAATCAAAAGAGAGCACGAGGACAAAGAGTGCTCTCTTTTTGCCTGTTTCCTGTTATTGCCCGGAGGCTCTTTCTGCCCGAACCTCAGCCCAGTATCTTATTGCCATCTGGTCTAAGTGTAAACGCATAGCTTCGCTCTCTTTTTGGGGAAGCCATACCGCCACCCAATACCAAATAAGAATCCCGGCGCAAGCGAAGAGCGATGTCGCCAGCACCGACCATAAAACTCTTTCCCAATGAATGTGTGCCTCCCACCTTCTCATTGTTTGTATTATATCACACGACGAAGATAACGACGAAAATAGCTGCTTACTTCCTTGTGCCGCAAACCGAATTCCACCGTCGCCTCAAGGAATCCTTCCTTCGAACCGCAGTCATATCGTGTTCCTTCGAAAACAAACCCATACATGGTGCCCCCTCTTTGTAAAAACCGATCAAGTGCGTCCGTAAAACGGACTTCTCCGCGTGTTGGTTTCAGCGTCCGTAAGAGTGAAATAATTTTTGGAGTGACGATATACTTTGCGACTACCGCGAGTTGAGAAGGCGCGTATCTCGGATCGGGTTTTTCTACGACGTTCTCAAGGTTATAAAGATTGTTTCCGACTTTGGAACCTTTTACAATTCCAAATTTTGATACGTCCTGCTTTTGTACCCGTTCGAGCGCAACCACGGGGGCTCCGTACTCTTCGAAAATGCGCATCAATTGTTTCAGGCAAGGTTCTTTGGCATCGACGATATTATCTCCGTGCAGAATTGCGACTGACTCGTCCCCTATAAGATGCGCTGCTGAGAGGATTGCGTCGCCATCCCCTCGAGGTTCATGCTGTCGCACATATGCGAACTTTGCCAATCGTGAGATGGCTTTTATCTCCCGCGCGAGTACATGTTTCCCTTTCTCTACTAATTCAACTTCAAGCTCCCGGGCATCGTCGAAATGGTCTTCTATTGCGCGTTTATTGCGCCCTGTTACGAAAATAATTTCTTTAATCCCTGATGCTACCGCCTCCTCAACAATGTATTGAATGATGGGCTTATCAACAATCGGCAGCATTTCCTTCGGTTGCGCTTTTGTTGCCGGCAGAAACCGCGTGCCGAGTCCCGCAACTGGAATAATCGCCTTTGTTATCTTGTTATGTTTCTTCATGCTGGAAACCGCTTACCAGTTTTGCGTAACGGTCTATTACGGTTTCAATTGCGCTTACTGCCCCGGGAAGAATTTTGTAAGGAGCAATTTCCCTTTCATGCTCTGCAAATGCCGCCTGCATTCCTTCCTTCCACGCGATACGCAGTTCCGTTCCGATGTGTACGATCACCATGCCGCCCAAAACCGCCTCACGTATATCACTTTCGGAAATCCCCGACCCCCCATGCAACACAAGGGGGACTCGCGCCGCCCTCCGAATCGCCCGAACACGTTTTATATCCAGCCTTGGATTCGGAGCCGAGCGGAATCTTCCATGCACGTTACCCACTGCGGGAGCAAGGAGATCAATACCGGTTTCCGCTACGAACCGTTTCGCGTCTTCGGTCCGGGTCAAATCTTCCTGGCGAATTGCCGCTCCTTCTGGGAGGTCTTCAAATATTTCCGAGGAGGAACCAATGTAACCCAGTTCGCCTTCAACAAGTACCTGTTTGTGTAATGCCCGTGCCCGCTCCGCCGCCTCCTTGGTCTTCCGTATGTTTTCTTCGAAATCGAGTTTGCCGCCGTCAAAAAGAATCGCGTCGAACTTTGCTTCCGCGGCTTCTTCAACCTTGTCCAATGAATGCGTGTGATCGGCGTTCAAAAACAGTTGGAATTTTTTCTCCTCACGTCCATACGTCTCGTTATAACTTGAAACCAAACTCCGTATCTGGAGAACACCAAGGTAATCCCGCTCTCCTTCCGATACCCCGACAATCATTGGAACGTCCAATCGTACTGCCGTTTGCGCAACCGCTTTAAGCTGTTCGAAGCTCGCCACATTGCAGTGCAGTAACGCCTGCTTGTTTTTTCGCGCTTCCCGTATCGCCTTGCGCAATGATGGTCTTTTCATACTTGTTTTACTATTTTAGATTTGGAAGCTTCCTTTGAGAAGATTTTCTGAAGCGTACCGCTCTAAGGTTTCAAAATCAAAATATGCCGTAAAAATCTTATTCCAAAGAGCTTCTTGGTGATGATAAAGGTACTTCACCATTTCCTTTTCTTTCACTAAGCTCATCACCGTATCCACTAGATTGAAGCTCACTAAAACATCGTTACCCAGCTCATCACGGAAGTAGTCGCCAACCCAATCAAGATCATGCCAGAACGCCACATCTTCCGAAAACCCGTCCACAATCGCACTTAAACGCACGAAGTCCTGGGACGTCTTAAACCAATGGATTGCCTCTGGGTTGATGTGCGGTACAAACAATCGCCATTCGTGATCATCCTCTTTCGCGAGATATTGTTGTACCACAAGCCACGAACTTATCTTCCCTTGAGGCAGTCGCTCGTCTAAAACATCACCTCGTAAAAGAGAAATGAGGTTTTGTGCGAAAGTTTCTTCTTCTCTGGCGATGGTCTTGAAAATGCCCGAGTAAAAGGGAATTTCGTGAAGGTAATGGAAAATCAAACCCAACATTCTTAATAATTCTCCCGACATTCCCAAAGCAACGGGGATCACAAAAACAACGCCTAGCTCTTTGAGGTGGCTGATATTATGCTTCTTCTTCACAACAAACCCTTCGGCGGTTTCTTTCCATTTTTCCGAAAGCGCTTGAACTACAATTGCACGCTCTTCAAAATCATCCGGCGTAAGGTTTTCATATTGTTTGAAAAAAACCTTATTCAGCCATTCACTTCCCTCAACGAAACGGAGGGCGCTGTACACTTCAAACAAGTCCTCCTTCTTGAGCATTTCCTCAACCGTTGCATATCCCAACTGCTTTAGAATATTTTGCGGAGGTTCTTTTTTCAGAAACTCGATTGCCTTCTCTTTTTTCAGAAAAAATCCATGATTCGTTCCTGCCGCTTCCTTCGCCACTTCCAGTACCTTTTTACATCCTTCCTGGGTATACCACTGCGGGCGTTTGAGCGCCTCAAATATCTTGTGGTCATCCGCCTCTACCTTTGAGATGAGAGCGTCATAGACGTCCCTCGCTCCAGCGTTCCGTGAAACCCCGATTGCAAGTGAACTGTTCCTGATTCTCTCCTCATTTTCGGCGACAACCGCCTCCATCACTTTTTGCTTTCCTGTCACGGCGGAAAATCGCTCTTCGATATGCGAGATGAAATCCTTATCTGTTCTTAGTATTTTTGCTATTTTTTCGGTCGCTTTCATTTTAATTTTTCTTCTCGTACGGGAAGTTTACTCCAACGGGAAGCCCGGAGTTCTGTCTTCCTTAAAATTCCTTCCTGTGCCCCGATATGTTCTACTACCGAAGTGGCATTTGCGCTGGCTACTCGAAGCGCTTTTTTTATGTCTCCTTTGTGCAGTATGAGGCCAGCAACAAACCCGGAGCCAAATGCGTCTCCTGCGCCCGTCCGATCAAGCACCTTCCTTTCGCGGAAAATGCCGACATGGAACGCATTCCTTCCGTTAGAAACCGATGCTCCTTTCGCTCCATTAGTCATTACCGCAATTCCCGGGACAAGTTTGTCGAATTTTTTAAATATACCCGGCATATCGCGGTAATTCACGCCGGTAAGAAGTGACGCTTCCTCTCGGTTCACAATAACTACATCAATTAAATCGAGAAGCGGTTTTAGTGTTTTCTTATCCAATGAGAGGTAGTATCGGGAAGGGTTGAAGGCAATGCATCCTCCGTTCCGTTTCATATCTCTCATTATTTTGAGCAGAACCGCAGCGGACATCTCCCCCGGAGTAATATACATCCACCGCGCTTTTATGTTTTTCGGGAAATCGCCAATTTTGAAATCGTCGGAGACGCCCCGGAAAACCAAAATTGTTCTCTCCCCTGTCGGCGTAAGAAGAATCGTGGAGTAAGCCGAACTCCCCTTCGTTAAGCTTCTTTCCGCTACAAGTTTTATGTCTTCTTGTTTAAGTTTTTTCTCAATCGCCTTACCTGGATCATCCTTGCCGATTTTGATGAACGCTGCGGTCTTGAGACCTGTTCTCTGGAAAGTCACCGCGGCATTTGCAGCGCCGCCTCCAATCGTGAAAACCGGCTCTTCAACCTGTATTTTCGAACCGAGAGAAAGACATTCCGCCTCGCCGGTTTTGAACCCGAGTTTCTTTAGGTGTTTTGGGTCTTTGAGGATTTTGAGCTGATTACTCCTCAAAAAAACGTCTCGCGTTGCGGTTCCGATTGTGATGATATCGAGCATCGGGTACATTATATCGCGCCCGTCTTATTTTGTCGCGTTATAAAGTGTCTGGACTTCTGCCACCGAAAGTGCGCGGTTATAAATGCGTAAATCATCGATTTGTCCCTTCCAAAACTCGCTTGTTTTATTTTTTGAACCGATGGTGGAATAAGTTGCACCAATAGTAGGGACCACTGCTGCAGATGACTTTAACACCCCGTCCAGGAACAATGCATGATACCCTGTTGTTTTATTGACTGTCCCTGCAATATGATGCCATTGCCCATCATTCAAAAGAGAATCAGAGAAGTTGATTTCCTCGGAAACGGCTCGGGTAAACAATGTGAATTTGTTCGCCGTCGGGCTTAATCGAAAATGAAATTCTTGAGCTGCCACATCACCCTCCGAATAAATATTCCGGTATGTGGCATCCAATGAAGGAGTCTTGACCCACGCTGAAATCGTCGAAGCGTTATTTGTAGAGAATGGTATAAAGTTATCCAGTTCAATGTAATCTGATGTGCCATTGAAGGTTGCCGCATAATTTCCCGCCTTACTAGTAGCAATATGCAAATCAGTAGTAGACGTACCATTTTCACTATTTCCTGAACGATCAAAATAAGTTGTCCCCGTTTCCTCAAACGTCCAATACCCCACCAGGCCTCGTCCTGGGGAGGTAAGGGTTAAGCTTGAGCCCACCTCATAGATTGCGGTATCAGTACCTCCATCCGTATTCGCCTTGGGTGCCTGATCAGCACTCTCAAACAAGGCCGTAAGCTTCCAGCTCCCTCCCGGGATATACGTATAGTAGAGGCCTGAGGAGGTGGCATTCACGGGGTCTGCAGGGAGCTTGGAGAAGGGTGCCCCTGCGGAGAACGAGGTGAAGTCCACGGGAATCCAGCCCGTCCCGTCTGCCCTTTGGTACGTGGAGGTGGGAGCGCAGCCGTAGGCATAGCCAGAGGGGAGCGTGGGAAGGCCCAGATTACTGCAGTTCGTAGAGGTTGTGATCCAGGGTATGGAGACGTAGACCGTGGTTGAGGAACCAAAGCTTGCATTGGGCTGGTCTGTCTGGAGGAGGGTGAGGCCCTGATGGAGGGTAGCAAGGTCAGTGAGGCGCGTCGTATCCCTGCTTTCTTTGATGAGCTCTACAGGATTCAAGACCAGAACCACGGCTACGGCGAGGATGGCGAGGATGGCTATTACGACGAGGAGTTCGATGAGGGTGAAGCTCGCTCCTCTGGAGCGAGGTTCGCTCTGCGGAACAGAGCGACTCTCATAGCGAACTTTACGTTGGTGGGAAGCCCCGACCTGTGTCGGGGTGGGAGGGAAGGAGGATTTGGAAATCATGTCTTTCTGTTGTATGCGTAGTTATTTTAACAGATAAGACCGCCACGATACATCATAGTGGTTTCAACAATTCATGTGAGAACAAAAAAGATGCTGCCTTTATTTCTTACGCTTCAATACTTTCTGAACCGCTTTTATAATTCCCTTTTCATCCAGACCGTATTTTTTTAAGAGTTCGTTTGGTTCCCCTGATTCACCGAAAGTATCCTGCATACCAACAAATTCCATTGGGGTTGGGAGGGTGTTCGCCAGGAATTCCGCAACGGCACCCCCTAATCCTCCTGATACCTGATGCTCTTCTACGGTCACTACAGCTCCTGTTTTCTTCGCAACATCCCTGAT
>CAZHOF010000016.1:3650-10454 GCA_964534105.1 uncultured Candidatus Saccharibacteria bacterium | reverse complement strand
TATATCCCTGGGGGCTCATGGGAGATGACTGCCCTTATGGAGTCAGCAAAGAGGAAGATGGGAGGCGACAAGGATGCCACCTCCCAGGACGGAGGACAATACCCCGAGCTCTACGAGACGGGCTCTGCGCTCAACTACACCCCCATTACGAGAGACCCTACCTTGGTGGGCTACTGGAGCTTCGAGGAGGGGTCAGGCAACGCCACCTCCACGGACTACTCAGGCCATGGGAACAATGGCACCTGGTATGGCACTTCCACGCACTACGGAACAGGCAAGGTGGGAAGCTATGCAGGAAGCTTCAATGGGTCAAGTGATTATGTGGAAGCTTTAGGACTTTCCGGTGTGCCAACGGGGGATGATGCGCGTACTGTTGTGTTTTGGTTCAAGCGGGCGAACACCAGTCCGAATAACCAGATGCCTTTTGCGTCGGGTGACACTGATGATGAGTTCTCGTTCAATTTCTGGACGGCCAGCAGTAACACACTTGAGTTGAATGGTGGGTTTCCAAACTACGCTAGTTTCAACACTTATTCCTGGGTTGTAGACGAATGGTACATGCTTGCCCTTACTTATAATGGGACAAACGCGTATCGTCGCTCGATAAACGGTGGTACGCTATCTGGGCCAAGTTTCAATGGAACTATACCCAATCCGCTTACGGGAACGATTACTAAGGTGCATATGGGGAAGGGGATCGTAGGCAATTATTTCAATGGAGCTATCGACGATGTTCGCATTTACGATAAAGTCCTTTCCATCGCGGAGATTCAGGCGCTTTATAATAGTGCGTTGCAGTAGCTTACTCTTCATTGCATTCGTGTTATAATGTAAACATGAGGATATTTTTTACAACCTTTCTTTCTTTGTCGTTGGTCGTACCTGTTTTTGCCCAGGTCTCGCAAGTCCAGATTCGGTCGCAGAATACAATCCGTTTGGAGCAGAACACAGGAAATGAGTTCCTTCGGGGCGTTCAGGAGTCCCGTGAGGAGCAGCAGCTTCAGGAACGTCTCTTACAGAACATTAAATCCATCGTTCCCTTGGGGAATACCACCTCTTCTTTAGTGGTTCCCCGGGGGAGTGATGCTATCCAAGATAACGCTCAAGGACTTCGTATTGAGATTAAAGAGAAGCGGGGTGACTTACAGTCTGGAAGTGAAAACGCTGACCAAGGGGTTCGTGCAACTATTCGCATTCAGGATGTTGCGCCCCAGGCGGTTCAGGAATTGCGCGCGAAGCAGCAGGAACTTCGTGAAAATTTCGAAGAACGTCGCATCGAGTTTCGTGAGGCATTGGAAGAAAAGAAAACCGAACTTCGTGAGCGATTGGATCAGAAAAAGGCGGAAGTTCGGGAACGCGTTCGGGTACTTGTTGCGGATGAGCAGAAACAGGCCATCGTAACGCGCGTTTACGACCAAGTGAACGCGTTGAACGAACGTCTTACCGGTCACTACACGGAGATACTGGATAAGCTTGACGCTGTTTTGAGCGGTGTTCTTTCCCGGGCTGGCAAAGCCGAGGCTGTTGGACGGGATCTTAGTGCGGTTCGTTCTGCCGTTACCGAGGCGCAAAACATGTTGGTTGCAGCACGCGCTCTTGTTGCCGAGCAGGCACAAAAAAGCTATTCATTTGAGATTTCTTCGGAGGAAACATTGCGAAGCGATGTCGGGGAATCGCGGAATCGTTTGCAGGAGGATCTTGAAAGCGTGAAAGAGAAAATCCGCGAAGTTCACAGTGCGATTCGAGAGGCCGCGGTTACCCTTGCTCAAGTTCCGAACGTTGATGATATTGAAATAGAAGAGGAAACCGCTCCGGCATCCTCGGATCAGACAGGATCGGTCGAAGCACAATAATCATCTATGAAAAAAATACTTTTCGCTCTCGTTGTCATTATTGTCCTTGCTGCGCTTGCGTATTGGTGGTTTGGGGATACTCCGGTTGAGGAAACTCTTCCCGAGAACCAGACGTTGCTTGAGGAGGATACCACCTCGGAGATTCTTGAAAATCTCGAAGGCATTGACCTTGGTGATCTTGAACAAGAATTTCAGGACATCGATGCCGAGCTGGACCAGCTTTGATTTTTCTTTGCGTCGCGTGATACACAATACCCACCTCAAAGTGGGTATTGTGTCATAATGAAGGCGATATGAGCACCCAGTTTTTCACCGGGAAGGGGGACGGCGGGGAAAGTGTTTTTGGGAGTTGCCGCGTGAAGAAATCCCATCCTCTTTTCGTCTGCCTCGGCGATCTTGACGAGTTGAACTCATGGATCGGTTTTTGTCGGGTTGTTGCGGCAAAGACGAAAAATATAAGTACTGTTCCCGTAGATCTTCCCGATGTCTTACTCACTATTCAGGGACAGCTTTTTATCGCGCAGGCCGAGATTGCCCGCTCAGCCTCGTCGGAGACGTCGCCTAACATGGCGAACTTCGCCAATGGTGGGGGGCGAGCTTCTCTTGCCGATGCCGGCGGAGGGGAGCCTCATGTTTCCGCTGACCATCTCCTTTTTCTTGAGAATGTCATTAAGCGCGTGGATGGGATTCTCCCCTCGCTTCATCAGTTCGTGATTCCCGGCGGGAGCGAGATATCTGCCGCGCTTGATGTTGCGCGTGCGGTTTCCCGACGCGCGGAACGTTCTTTTCTCACTCATCGCGCATTAAACGACTCTACTTTATTACCCGCTTTTTTGAATCGGCTCTCAAGCATATTATTCGCTCTTGCCCGGTACGCTAATTATGAGTTACATATTGACGAAGATCATCCTTCCTATTGTTAGCGCTGTTTATAGTCCGTGATATACTGTTACTAATTGCCAACCACTAGTTACCCATTTTTTATGCTTACACTTTCCGAGATGCTCTTCCGTTTAGTAATCGCCGTTGTTCTTGGCGCTTTTATTGGCTTCGAGCGTGAGTCGATCGGCAAGGAGGCGGGAATTCGCACTAATATTATGGTTTCCGCCGGTTCGGCGCTCTTTACACTTGCCGCAGTTACTGTTCCTTATCTTATTGCCCTTTCTCCGGAAAATCTTGCTGAAATTCTTGCCCGTAACAGTGGCTTTCTTGCCATTGCGGCGAATGTCGTGGTCGGCATCGGTTTTTTGGGAGCGGGGATTATCGTGAAGCGGGGGACGCACGTGCGGAGCTTAACCACGGCTGCGACTGTTTGGTTTGCCGCCGCGATCGGGATGCTTTGCGGGTTCGGTCTTGTGATATTCGCTGTCCTTTCCACGGTTATCCTGACCGGGCTTCTCTTTGTTCTTCGCGGCATTGACATTGACCGTTTCTTTACGCATTCTCGTGAAACATCCGACAAATGAAGAAGATATATCTCGATCACGCCGCGTCAACGCCTGTTGATCCGCGCGTTCTCCGCGCCATGGCTCCCTACTGGAGCAGAGAGTATGGCAATGCGGGTGCTTTGCATTCTTTCGGGCAGGGCGCTCTTCGTGCGGTAGATAATGCCCGGGAAGCGATTCTTTCCCTTCTTGGCGACGGTCCCGAGGATTTTCGGAACCTCATCTTTACGGGGTCGGCTACCGAGGCGAATAATCTTGCGTTGCGGGGCGTTTTTACTCCATTTCTTTATGCGTGGAAGCTGTTTCCGAAATCCCCGCGGCTCATTCTTTCCCCTCTTGAGCACGAATCCGTTTTGGAAACCGCCCGCGATCTTGAAGAGCGGGGAGTTGATGTTGTCTTTTTACCTGTTGATCGTTCCGGGGTTGTTAATGTGAAGGCGCTTGATTCACTTTTGGACGATCGGACACTTCTCGTTTCAGTTATGTCTGTAAATAACGAGATTGGAGCGGTGCAGCCGATTGCTGAAATTTCTAGGGTAATTTGTAATTGGAAATTAGAAACCGGAAAGGTGGAGGGACAATCACCAATCACCAATTACCGATATCCGCTCTTTCACTCTGACGCTGTCCAGGCGTTCGCGTATTATGACTGTAAGCCGTCAACACTTGGGGCTGACCTCATTACTTTTTCCGCTCATAAAATTAATGGCCCTAAGGGAGTGGGAGCGCTGTACATAAAGAGTGAAAAGTTGAAAGTAAAAAGTAAAAAGTCGGAGAATGATTTTATCACCCCCATTATTACTGGCGGGGGACAGGAGTTCGGTTTGCGCTCGGGAACGGAAAATGTTCCCGGTATTGTCGGTTTTAGAGAGTCAGCGTTTCTTGCTGATTCGCTTCGCAAAAAAGAAGCGAAGCGGCTCCTTACGCTCAAACGATTCTTTCTTTCGGGTCTCAAGAAAGTTCGTAGGGGTACGGTTGAAAATGGGCCCAAGGTTACCGCATCATATTCCCGAGTCAGTCCTCATATTTTAAATGTGCATATTCCCAATATTCCTTCCGAAGATTTTCTCATCGCTCTTGATCGTGCTGGTGTCGCTGCTTCCGCCGCTTCCGCCTGTTCTGCGCGGGCTCAGCGCGATTCTTATGTGCTTTCAGCGATTGGTCTGGAAAAGAAACGGACTCAAGGAAGTATTCGCTTCAGTTTTGGGAGGACAACGACTCGGGACGAGCTTGCGGAGGCGCTCCGAAGGATTAGGAAGGTGTTGGAGAAGATTTAGGTTATAATTAGTGAAATGAGTCAGGATGATTTTTGTTATTCAGTTCTGCTTCATAAAAGTGAGCTTCTTTCTCACAACATATTCCTGACGAATAAAATGTAACTTTAGTGAGTTGGGAGCGTAATACATAGCGAAAGGTCGTTTAATGGTTCAATAATTATGCACGAAAAAGTAAAAAACTATCTTGGTGCCGCGCTTACCATTTCAGCGCTTATGGTAGGATTCGCGAGCTGGCATTTTGTGAGTTCTTATGCGGATTCGGCAGATCCTTTTTCCTCGAGGACACTTGCGGTTTCCGGTGAGGGAGAGGTGGTTGCCGTTCCCGACATTGCCGAGTTCACTTTCAGCGTGATTACGCAGGGAGGGAAGAATCTTGAAACGCTCAAGAATCAAAATACGGAAAAGATTAACAGTGCGATTGCTTTCCTCGAAGAATCGGGAATTGATGAACAGGACATCAAGACGCAGTATTATAACGTCCAGCCGCGGTATCAGTACTATGACTGTCGCTCAACTGGCATCTGTCCTCCCGCGGATATCGTTGGGTATGAGGTGAATCAGGGTGTTCTCGTGAAGATTCGCGATTTTTCGAAGGTTGGGGATATTCTCTCAGGCGTTGTTGAGCGCGGAGCGAATTCCGTCTCGCAGCTCTCTTTCACTATCGATGATTCGACTATGATCCAGAATGAGGCGCGCGAAAAGGCGATTCAGGAAGCGAAGGATAAAGCAGAGGCGATTGCCGAGGCGAGTGGCATCCGACTCGGGCGTCTTGTCGCCGTTGAAGAGGGGTATCCCTCAACGCCTTCGATTTACTACGACGCGAGGGCCGAAGGCCTTGGTATGGGAGGCGCCAGTTCCGTCTCTCCTGACATTCAGCCGGGATCCCAGGAGGTTGTTGTAAGCGTTACCCTGCGTTACGAGATTAAGTAATGGAGGGGAGATAAGCGAAGGTTAGCAAGTGCAAGATTTACAATCTATTGACCCGTGGGGTCAATAGATTGTTTTTTGATGCTCTTCATTTTGGTATGATTAACACATGCAGAAAAAAATAATTATTCCCTTCATTGTTTTTTCGTTTATCGTCGTCGTTTTCGGGTTATTTATCCCGGCGCGAGTTGCTCATGCGAATTTTTTCGACGACCTCCTCAACTTCTTTAAAAACGGGATTATTGCCCCAGAGTCGACCTCTTCGCTTCCGGAAGTTTTTCACGAACTCCCCAAACAGGAAGATGATGAACAGATTCCTGCTGTCGTCGACTACAAGCCCGTTATTGCTTACGAGGATGCGGTGATAAGCGCAGTGGAGGCGGCTTCACCGAGCGTGGTTTCTATCGTGGTTACCAAAGACCTCCCCGTTATTGAGCAGTGTCCTTACAATCCTTTCGGGGACCTTCCCCCGGAAATTCAGGATTTTTTCAGTACTCCTTATGGTTTCGAATTTTATCAGCCGTGCGAGCGGGGGACGCAACGTCAGGAAGTAGGCGGGGGATCCGGGTTTGTCGCCACAGCGAACGGCCTTGTCGTTACAAATCGCCACGTTGTTGTGGATACCGATGCCGATTACACCGTGCTTACGAATGATGGAGAGAAATATTCCGCTCAAGTCATTGCCCGTGACGTTTCACTCGACCTCGCTGTGCTTCAGGTTGACGCACACAATCTTCCCGCCGCTCGTCTTGGGGATTCGGATGCGGTTCGATTGGGGCAGACGGCGATTGCGATCGGTAATGCGCTTGGCGAATTCCGGAACACCGTTTCCGTCGGGGTTATCTCCGGACTTGCGCGCACGATTACCGCTTCAAGTCAGGGGATTGGCGCCGAAACGATTCGCGGAGTCATTCAAACTGACGCGGCGGTTAATCCCGGGAATTCCGGCGGCCCGCTTTTAAATCTGAAGGGCGAGGTAATCGGTATCAATACGGCGGTTGTCTCAGGGGCGCAGAATATCGGATTTGCCATACCCATCAATCAGGCGAAACGCGCTATTGAATCCGTGAAGCGGACAGGAACCATTCAGATTTCCTATCTTGGCGTCCGGTACGTTTCCATCACTGATGCTTTTGCCCACGAACAGAATCTCCCACTTTCTTACGGAGCTCTCGTCCGTGGGTCACAGGACGGTCCTGCTGTTTTGCCCGATTCTCCTGCCGCGAAAGCGGGAGTTCAGACAGAGGATATTATTTATGCCATAAATGGCGAACGTATTGATTCGGAGAATCCTCTCGGTTT
>CAZHOF010000016.1:0-3550 GCA_964534105.1 uncultured Candidatus Saccharibacteria bacterium | reverse complement strand
CAGGAAGCGCTTCAGAATGCGCAGGAGCTCGTTGCCCGTGAGAATCACGGCGAGTTAAAGGCGCTCCATCTTCTCGCTTCGCTTTTATCCGACGATCAGACGCTTGTTCGTCCTATGCTTGTGCGTTCCAATGTGAACCTCTCCTCGCTTGAGCGAAAATTAGAGGAAGAGATGGGGCAGTTTCCGAAGAGCTTCACCTCTTCCGGGTCCGTGAACCAGCTTTATCTTTCTCAGGAACTTATGAAGATTCTGGATCGTGCTGCGGAGATTGCGGTGAAGCATAAGGATGAATTTATCTCCTGCGAACATCTTCTTCTTGCTCTTGCCGACGTTACTTCGCCGGCACGGGAACTTTTGGAACGTTTCGGTGTGCGGGGCGATATGCTTTCACGTGTCTTAGGGCAGTTGCGCGGGTCGGCGCGAGTGACCGACGAGACCCCCGAGAGCAAATTTCAGGTTCTTGATAAGTATGCGGTGAACATCACTGAAAAAGCACGCGAGGGGAAACTGGATCCCGTGATTGGACGCGAGGACGAATTGCGGCGCGTGATGCAGATTCTTTCCCGGCGCACGAAAAACAACCCGATTTTAATCGGGGAACCGGGAGTCGGGAAAACCGCGATTGTTGAGGGTCTTGCACAGCGTATTGTTTCGAACGATGTTCCCGAGTCCCTGAAGAATAAGGATATTATTATGCTTGATCTCGGGGCACTTATTGCGGGTACGAAATTCCGCGGGGAGTTCGAGGATCGCCTCAAGGCGTTTCTTCGCGAGGTTCAGGACTCGCAGGGGCGCATCCTTCTTTTCATTGATGAGATCCATATGGTTGTCGGCGCCGGAGCCGCCGAGGGAGCCATTGACGCTTCAAATCTATTGAAACCGGCGCTTGCGCGGGGAGAGCTCCATGCTATTGGCGCAACGACGCTCAAGGAATACCAGAAGCACATTGAAAAAGATGCGGCGTTTGAGCGGCGCTTCCAGCCGGTTACGGTTGACGAGCCCACTCTTGAGGATTCTATGGCAATCTTACGCGGCCTGAAGGAGCGCTATGAAGCGCACCACGGTTTGAAGATCAGCGACGAGGCCATTGTTTCTGCGGTTAACCTTTCTGCGCGCTATATTACCGACCGGTTTTTGCCCGATAAGGCAGTTGATCTCATTGACGAGGCCGCTGCAGCGCGCCGATTGGAAAGCGACAGTATTCCCGCCGAGCTTGACTGTTTGCGGCGCGAGATTATGCGGCTTGAGATTGAGCGTTCGGCACTCCTTAAGGAGAAAGAGAACGGAACCGCGAAGAAGAAATCAACCCAGCGTCTTGCCGAAGTTGAAAAGGTTCTCAAGGAAGCCAAGCAAAAAAATGATGAACTTTCAGGTAAGTGGCACGCCGAGAAGATAACTTTCGAGAAAATCCAGGGACTTCACAAGAAGATTGAGGACCTACGTCGCGGAGCGGAGCTTGCCGAGCGCGAGGGAAATCTGGATCGGGTTGCCGAGATTCAATACGGCGAACTTCCCGCTGCGGAAAAGGAATTTAAGGCGTTTGAGCGGAAGATGAGCGGAAAAGGGAAGAAAACCAAAACTACTGGCAAGCGGTTTATTAAGGAAGTTGTTGACGATGAGGATATTGCAGGCGTGGTTTCCCGCTGGACCGGTATTCCTGTCGCTCGCATGCTTGAGACTGAGACGGAGAAGCTTACTCGACTTGAGGAGGAACTTCAAAAGCGTGTTATAGGCCAGGAGGAGGCGATTCAGGCGGTTGCGCGCGCATTGCGTCGCTCCCGCGCCGGACTTGCGGACGAGGATAGGCCCGCAGGATCGTTCATGTTTCTTGGCCCGACCGGTGTGGGAAAGACGGAACTTGCACGCGCACTTGCGGAATTCATGTTCAACGATGAGAAGGCATTAATCCGCCTTGATATGTCGGAGTACATGGAACGTCATGCCGTGGCGCGTCTCATCGGTTCTCCTCCGGGATATGTCGGGTATGAAGAGGGAGGACAGCTCACTGAATTGGTGCGACATCGCCCTTACAGTCTGATTTTGTTCGATGAGATCGAGAAGGCGCATCCGGAGGTTTTCAATATTCTTCTTCAGGTTCTTGATAACGGGCGTCTGACCGACGGTAAGGGACGGCATGTTAATTTCCGGAATGCCATTATCATCTTGACCTCGAATGTCGGTAGCGCCTATTTCCGGAAAATGTCCACGATCGGTTTTTCCCAAGCGAAGGAGGGGGTCCCTGTAAATCTCAAAGAAAAGCAGGATACATTTCGGGAGCGCGTTATGGAGTCGCTTAAGGAAACCTTCCGTCCTGAATTTTTGAATCGATTGGATGAAACTATTATCTTCAACACACTTTCACCGAAGGACATGGAAAGGGTCGTGGACATTCAGCTTTCACGGCTTTCCGAGCGGTTGGTTTCCCGAGGCGTCCAACTTTCCATAAAACCGGAGGTGAAGCGGTATCTTGCAAAGCATGGTTTCGACCCGGATTATGGCGCTCGGCCCGTGAAGCGTCTTATCCAAAAGATGATTGTTGACGCACTTGCTGATAAAATGATTCGAGGCGATGTTCAAGATGGTAAACGCGTTCGCGTTTCGCTTAGTAAGGCTGATCAGGTGGAAGTTTCTGCCTAAGGTTTTTGTAGCCGTTCTCGGGCTCGGCTTATTTTCGCTTTCCGGCTTTCATTGGACTACTTTCCTTATCTATCTTGCAGCCGCATTTTGGGCTTATTTTTCTTTCGGGCGCGAGGAGCGCGGACCCCTCCGTTCTTCATTTTTCATCGTTGTCTTTGGAGCGCCATTTTCTCTTTTTATCACCTATGGTTTTTTTCCCAATGTTCACGTCCTTGTTCCGGTGTCGATTTTCATCGTTTTCTCTCTCCTTCTCGGGTTTATACTCGGATTTTTCCGGTCATTTTTTGAGGATCGCCAACTCGTTTTTCGCATCATTCAGTCCCTTGTCCTTTTCCTCTCTCTCTTTTTCCTCTTTTTTATCCATAGCTTTGCGGATTTCTGGTTTTCTCCCGTCTCTCTTTTTTGGCTCCTCTCTCTTTTTATTGTTTCTACCATCCTCGTCCGCGAATTTTTCAGGTTTTTCCATATTTTTCCCGGGCTTTCCGGATGGTTTTGGAGTATTTTAGCGGGATTTTTTTCTGTCCAGTTGAGCTGGGTTTTGCTCCTTCTTCCTGTCAGCTTTTTCGGAGCTTCTCTGGTGCTTTCGGCATTTCTTTTACTCTCACGGGAAGGTCTTGTGGCCCATTTTTCCTCGACTCTTTCCCGAAGACATCTCCTTTTCGGCCTTTTTTCCCTGTTTTCCCTCATTTTACTCTCCTTTTTCCTCGTTCCCGCCTCTTTTTGATGAGGTTCTAGTTGCTAGTTTCTAGCGTGCCGTTTCGCAGTGTAACTTTTGTTGGATTTCCTCGTTATAAGTAGTGAAGGCGAAAAATGTGGGCAGTTTTTCTTGACTTGCATTTTTGCCCTTTTTGTGGATAATAGCAGGTAATTGCTGGTTTAGTGTGAGGCTAAGCAGGCAAGTACTCGAATTTGG
>CAZHOF010000015.1:0-12898 GCA_964534105.1 uncultured Candidatus Saccharibacteria bacterium | reverse complement strand
TCTTGATTGGTATTTTCATCACCTCCGCAATCGGCGCACCCATAAGCGGATGGATTGCCGACAAAATCGGCCTCAAAAAAACCATGTTGGGGATCCTAGGCGGCTGGGTTATCATTTTCCCGCTCATGGCACTCTCAAAAAACTTCACTTTCTTCATAGGTCTCTCGGTAATAATGGGGTTGTGGTTTGGCTCCATCTGGACAGTTACGCGGGCGTATCTTTTACGTCTTACTCCTCCTTCGATGGCTAATCAGTCGTTTACCTACTATACGCTTATGGAGCGTATGTCTACGCTCGTAGGCCCTGTTTCATGGGGGCTTATTGTTACCTACGCGCCAAGAGTAGGGGAGTTCAACTACCGCCTCGCGGCAATCGCCATGGCGATATTTATCTTGATCGGTATTATCTTCACGGAAAAACTTCCTGACGTAAGAAAAGAGGAGCAATTGGTATAGTAACCGCATACCAGTAAGTAGTTCTGCCAATCGCGTTTTCCATTGTGAAAACGAATAATCTTCTCAATTCTCCTTGACACAATTTATATAATTGTGCTATTATATTTTTAGAAATCTTTGTCAATCTTTTCTTGAAGAAAGGGGAAAAAGATGAGTAATGCTGTTTCCGACCAGGTAGCGCCTACTAGCGCTTATCCACAGCAGTACGAAGGGCCGAAACCGATCGGGCAACAGATCGGGGTAATAGCTTCGTGCTTCCACCTCAATCCGGATCAGGCGCTTGAGTACGCAGAGCAACTCCCAAGGTTACCCGAGTATGCCGAGGGATGGTTCGCAGTTCCGACGGTGGATGCACTGGCCACGTCTGCCAGAAAACCCGAAGTACGAAACTCCGTGGAGAAACATCTCCTCGCGATCTCACTCGTTCTGGGGGGTATAGCGGTTTCGCAAGGATCATTCCGCAACCGTGAAACGGGTATGCTCACGCCCGAGATGCTCAGGATTTACCCTCACACTCAACGGGCGCTGGATCGAATTGCCTTGGTGCAGAAGGGCGACATACTCATCGTCGCCGCGCAGCTCGGGATACGTCATCGTGGCTGTTCGGTTAGCCGGGTTCGCGAGAGGTTTCTCGCCGGAAACGAATTCTGCCTGGATGCGGTCGCCGTCGGATCAATCCTTCTGACTCACCCCGAGCGGCTCACCCAGGGAGGAGATCTGGAGATGGACTGTCCTGGCGACAAGGTCCGCTCTCAAGATACCGGCATCCTCTCCAGAGCGCCTCGTTTCAGCATCAATGCCGGCCCGATCGAATTCGGAACGGCTCACATCACCGAGCGAGGTCCCTGCAGCGGTTCAGTGACCGCCTTTCTCCCGATAGCTGCATGATCCATCGAAGCGGCGTGAACATATTTCACGCCGCTTTTGTTTTTCACTATGCTTAACACCATCCACAAAAACAGAAAAAATTCCTGATGTGAGAGGAAAGAACTGATAACTGTACCTTGAACACACGTATTTATTGACTGTAGTTATACTCAATGTGATACATCCCGTCTTAGACCACGTTAAGGATGGGATTTGAGGAAAGGTCGGGAAATTATCGGTACCTTATAATAGTAAGTGTACTTGCTATACAGAACAAAATAAGTAATGATTTATTTATGCCGAAGCAAGTCGAACTAAAAAAACTAGAGGAAGAATTAACTGGAAAACTTGAAGAGATTGCCACTAAACACAACGCGACGATTATTAGTTTTGTTGCGCCTCGTGCTGTGCGAACATCGCCGGTAACGTTTGCCCATGCGTCTATTGAGGAAAGTGAGATTTACCGATTGGAAGATATTGTGAAGAAAGCCGTTCAAAAGAAAACCACAAAATTGTTATATTTTATTGTTCATACGCCCGGGGGAGAAATGCATACAACATATAAAATTGCAAACTTCCTTCGCTCAAAATTTGACAACATTAAAGCATTCGTACCCTATGAGGCGGCGAGCGGCGGCACGATATTATGTTGTGCTGCCAATGAATTGTATTTAGGCGAACTTGGGAATCTGACTTCTATTGATCCGCAAGTAAGGCACAAGCAAACAGGCGTTTCATCTCACGCGTTCATAAGAACAGCGGAGTCTATAGAGGAAGAATATGGGGATAGAAGCCCAGAAGAAATGCCTAATCCGTGGAACCAAATGGCTGAAAAACTTGATCCTGTTATCTACAACGAAATGAGTACAGCCGTCAATACTGCTATTATCTGCGCCGCTAGGTTGCTTAAGAAATCCGGTTATTCAAATGAATCTGCTTACGCAATAGGATATCGACTCACAAAAAACATGTACACGCATGGATTCCCGTTGTTCGCAGATGATGTTGAGAACCTAGGGTTTAGGGTGAAACCAAACGATGCTATAATGGATACGTTCAGTAGACTTGTGCTTTGTCGCCTTAAGGAGGAATATCCTAGGCATGCTATTGATGATTTTTATCCAAGCGCGAAGAAAAAAATAATTACAAAAAAGAAAAATGCGCGGAAGAGAAAGTGAAACAACAAGAATTCGGGCAATAAGGAAAGGACAGGAAAATCTCCAGGGATTGTTCTGTGATTATCCCTATATATTTGAAGAGGACAGAGAAGTTTTTGAAGAGATTGCCGAACAGGATAGGCATACTAGGGGTTTGTTACCAAAATAAACAAATACCCTCGTTACCTCATATACTACTCCTTTCTCCCTACGTACTCATGTGAAGTAAAGAGTGATGGCTTGCCATTCCTATTCAAGAAGTATCTCACAACACTTTTCCCTTTTTGGAGAAGCGTTTTTTGTTTTGTTATCTCGGTAAGCGTGAAGAATCGTTGTAAAACGCTGGAAACATTCAACGTCCCCACATTCTTATTCTGCTTGTCTTTATTCCACGAATAAAGGATGCCGTCGGGAGCGAGGTTGCTTGAAATGAATGAGGCATATCCTTCAACCTGTTCCGAGGTCATTTCTTGGAATGAATCAACGTTTACGACAAGATCGAACTGACTCGTGAGCTTTTCCATAACGTTTTTATAATTAGGAAGCAGCACGAAGTCATAGTCGCTTACCGATATGGGGAAGGTATTTTTGTTGTAAAGATAGTGATTCGCTTTTGGTAATGATGTCACTAAGTAGGATGCGGAGAAAAGGAGCGTTTCAGGAAGATCAATAATGACATAGGTAGCGTTTGGGATAAGCTGCTTCAAGTGATAGCCCCACCCACCATATCCAGCTCCTATTTCAAGGAAAAGCAGGCGTTTACGCTTTGATTTCTCCTCTAGACGTTCAAGAATACCCTTGCGGAAAAGCGTCCGTACGGTGTGTTGCGTGGCAAGTACGCTCTCGTTTACGATACTCCCTCCGATGTCGTACCCGAACTCTCCCATCACCTTTGGTGCGGAGAGATGATACCGTTTCGGGAGTTCTGCGGTGAGGTGGTGATATGCCTTCGTTATCCTTTCCTTGTGGCTTTCGTAGAAGTAGGGATTAAACAAATCGCCGTCAACGTGAAAGGTATGCCAGCGAAGGCGTGAGTAGTGTTCTTCCGGCAGGTCAAGTAGGTATCTAAACCGATCGCAGGCATTATCCCAGAATTTTCCCGGCATATCACGAGAAACGCGCTCATAGAGCATCGCTGATATGTTCCGCTTGACCTCCTGTATGGTCTGTCTTTGGGTAGCAGTAAGCATTAGTGCTATGTCTTAAACAAAAAGCCCACCATTGGGCAGGGCTTTTCAGCCCTCGTACAGGTTTCCCCATACGGCATAGCACACATCCCAACGGCGGGTTTTTTATGCACTATGACTTGAAGACCATACCTCCCTTATGGAAGGGTTAGGTCACTTTAACTAAACCTCTCCTGAACAATATAACACATATGGTAAGATTATCAATAAAGAGTAGGTAACTTGACGGATGGAAACCTGTCCAGTTTTACGGAGGTTTATTGTAGTTTCGTAACCGATATGCTATAATACTGATATATGCATAAAATACAGGAGGAATTATTGAAGGTCGCGCAGTCAAAGAATCTGGGGCAGTACACGCTTCGGGAAATCGGGGCGTTTATCGGCGAGCGGTCGCCACAGAAGATAAAACATCATTTGCTTCAGCTTGAGAAACGCGGACTCTTGAAAATAGACAAGATTAAGGGCGTAATCGAGAAGAAGCATCAGGAATGGGTGGAGGAGAAGGGGAGGAGCAGGATTCTTTCCGTGCCGATCCTGGGAGCAGTGAATGCCGGGCCGGCACAGATTTTTGCCGAAACAAATATCGAAGGATTTTTGAAGATTTCGAGCTCGCTTTTAAACCGCTCATTGGCGAAAGGCGAACATCAGCTTTTCGCGCTTAAGGTTGAAGGCGTCAGTATGAATCGGGCGGAGGTCGGAAAAGACAAGAAACGTATCGAGAACGGGGACTATGTGGTTATTGATTTGAACGACAGAAACCCAAAGAACGGGGATATCGTGCTTTCGGTGATTGACGGCGTAGCGAATATCAAAGAGTTTCATCTTGACCGCGCAAACCGACAGATAGTGCTCATGTCCCGCTCAACACAGGAGTTTCCCCCTATCTATATCCACGAAAACGACAATTTCTTCATCAACGGAAAGGTTGTACAGGTAATCAAGAAACCGAGGGGAAGGTAGGAAAGTTTTTCTAATTATGCTTTGGAAAATAACTGAACCACGGGTGATTCGTGCACTTATCAAAATGAGGCGAGTTCGTTCATTGCATAGAAGAAAAGAAGGGGGCATTTACTATAGCTCCAATTTTGATGATTATATACGAAGGACTTTCGGCATAGAAAAGGATTTTTTTATTACAAGGCTTTTCTCGAAAGAATTTGGTTATTTTTGGTTTAATAAGTGGTTTATTGCCCTATATGAAAAACTGCGTCCAGTGTATTTCGAGTTTTTTCACGATGACATAAAAGAGTGTATTAATTCTTGTTTAGAGAAAGGGTATATCAAGCAAAAGAAACACAATGGCAAAATCTTTATAAAAGACACGGCAAACGGTAGAAAAATTTCATCCATCTGGCGATATCTGGGGGAAATTATCTCGGTTTTAACTAGGTTGAGAGAGAACTTGAGATAGTTACGGTGATGGGGCAAAATAAGAGAATAAATGGCTACTGAATATAACTCGAAATTAATAGATGATTTATACCAAACTCGTAGCGCGGATGACGCGGTTAGAGTGCTTGATGAAATAAATGAGATTGGAGACCCAGTGTTTGTATATCCTATATATGCCGCATACAAGAGGTTTTCTAGCTCATCAAGCTCGCACTTTTTCATTGATGCGCTAGATGTAATTGAATCGAGAGAAGTTCTAACCATTATTGTTGAAATCGTATCCAATCCGGATATAAGCTCTGTAGATTTTACTTTCGCTCTACCGATTTTTCTAAAATATGGGTATTTTGCACCAGATATAGTCAAAAAGGCCAGATTTATCCTCTATCAATTTTCAGTTAACAATCAGGAGATAGTTTATTTAGAGGCTCTTCTTAGATATTCAGATAAAGCTGGGATTGTTTCAAGCCTTTCGGATCAGCTCATGACAATTTTTGAAAGCGATCAACATGATGCGGATGATCGAACATTAGCCCTTAGTTATTTATTAAATTCTGATCCTAAAAAGTGGCTACAGTTTTTTGTTGACAACTATGGAAAAATAAAAAACAAACGCGCCGAGATCTTGTTAAGTAAGGTATTGATGGCTTGGAAAGGACCCCTTACAGAAAAGTTGAAAGACAAAATCGTTAACGAAGGAGTGAGTCGAGCGAGAGAAATTATAGAAAGCTCGCGGAAAAAACAGATTGAAGAAAAGGAAAGTTCGGAGAGGAAAGAGGCCGCGTCCTATTCAAACGGCGGGTTAATCACAAAAATTGTCGAGTCGAGAGAAAAAATAAACCTAATAATGGCTACGGATCGAAGAATAGGATTCAATGTATTTCCGCAAAATGAAACGATTTACAAACAGTTAGAGGCAGCAACAAATGAGGGCGTTTTAAAGAGTTGTTGCGTTGAGTTTAGAGAGTTCATACAAGATATGAATAAAAAGATAAGCGAACATGGAATTAGTTTCGAGGAAGCTTCAAAGATTATTCAGGGGCTGCAAAGTCAAGATTTTAATAAATCTATAAATAGTTTCCATTTGTTTCTATGTTCGCGAGGTATAAACATGGACAGCGATTTGTGCGGTCTAAAAATAGTAAATCGACTAGTTAATTTGTGGATGCATCCAGCTAGAAAGGAGGAACTAACGGCGCTGTTGCGAACACTAAAGATGTTTGAGTTATATAAGAAAGAAGATTGGGTTTCTCTTCATAGAAAGATTTTAGAACTTTATCTGAACTTTTTAGAAGGGTTCTATGTGAAATTGGTAAGTTATTTAGAAACTCAAAAATCGTAAAGAGGTTTTGTTCTACGTGAAGGAATAAAAATATTTTGAATACTCCACAATATCGCCGGCGCCCATCATTACGACTACAGAGTGATTTATGATTAATGATTTAAGAACTGGACGCAGGCGAGCGGGGGATTGGGCGTAGCGAACTTCTTTGAGGTGACCTGAGGGACGAATCGTTTTTGCGAGAAGTTCGGATGTATATTTAAGTTTTCCTCGCCTTCGATAAGAATCTTTGGCGAAGCTGGCGGGCTTGTCCCGGCCGGGGACTTTGTAGATAGGGAGTAGAACCAAAGCGTCTGCATCAGAGAAGCATTTTTGAAACTCCTTGAAAAGCGCCTGGAGGCGCTTCGCCTGATGCGGCTGGAAAACGCAGATTAATTTGTGTTTCGGATATTTTCCCCGGAACGCGGAAAGCGTTGCTTTGATTTCGGTGGGATGATGAGCGTAGTCGTCAAAAAGCAGAGATTGGTAATCGGTACCCGCTAATTTGAATTTGCCCTTATATTCCATCCTGCGCCAGGAGCCGCGGAATGAGGACAGAGCAGAGAGAATCTCCTTTTCCGGAATCTTGAGCGCCCGCGCAAGCGTGTAAACCGCCAACGCGTTTGAAACATTGTGCTTTCCCGGAACCTTGAGAACTTTCCGTATCTTCTCCACCGCCGTGCCCCTTGTTCCGTCTTCTATCTCACGATCGTAAGATAGAAGACGGTTGTTTGAATTTCTTAGTTTTCCAGGTTTTCTCGTTTTGTTCAGTTGCGTTCCGTACCACAAGATTTTTACTTTGTTCTTCGCACATATCTTTTCAACCTGTTTTTTTAGTCCCCAGAGAATCTTGTTTTCAGCATTCACCACAAGCGTTCCGTTCTTTTTTATGTTCCCGATGAATTTCAGAAAACTTCTCTTTATATTTGTGAGATTTTTATAGAAGTCCAAATGTTCGCGATCAATATTCGTGATAATGGCAAAAGTAGGGGAGTAGTTATGAAATGAGGCGTGGAATTCGTCCGCCTCGATGATTAAATAATGTACTACATTCGCGGGCGCAGAGCACCGCTCAGTATCAATTCCCCTCTTTACAGTAAATTTTGAGGGGATTGACCTTCCAGCTCTAAAGTTTTTATTTTTGAATTCTTTTAACTTCGTACCGATAATAACTGTTGGGTCCAGCCCGGCCTTGATCGCCACAAGCGACATCATCGCAGTCGTGGTGCTCTTCCCGTGCGCGCCGGTAACGGCGATTGTCTTGTGCCACCGCGTAAGCTGGCCTAGGCCTTCCGGATAAGTGAGTATCGGGATCCCAAGCTCCCGTGCCCGGACCAACTCCGGATTATCCTTCGGAATGGCCTGGTTATAGACCACAAGACCTGTTTTAGGCCCTAAATTGGCCTTTTTATGGCCTATTTTGACCGTACAGCCCTCTTTTTTTAGCTCTCGGATAATTTCACTGGGAATAAGATCAGAGCCGGAGACAGCCCATTTTTGGGCTCGGTACCAGCGGGCAAGAGCGCTTATCCCAATACCTCCGATTCCTATAAAAAAAACGCTTTTTTTCTGTTTTTTACTTTTCATGCTCACTAGTGATTGTAGCATAATTTTTAATGAGCAATCCTAGCAAACATGCTAAAATAAGGTTGGAGAAAAAGGTCGTTTCGTACAAATTCATTCTTATTTATGACAGTAAGTACCACAGGGAAAATCTGGTTAGCCGTCCTTGTTGTAATCGTCGTTGGCGTTATCTTTGCTATCCTTTTCGGGATTCCGGCGTATAACCGCTATCAGCGCGTTTTGAACCAGCAAAATGAAATCCGCGTGAACGAAATGAAGATTCATCAGACGGAACAGCTGGTGAAAGTCGAGCAGCAAAAGGCGCAGATCAAAGTTGAAGAGGCGAAGGGGATAGCGGAGGCCCAGAAGATCATCAATACCACGCTTACGGATCGCTACCTCCAGCACGAAGCAATTCAGGCACAGATGGAAATGGCCAACAGCCCGAATCATACGCAAATTTATATTCCAGTCGGAACAAACGGTATTCCGCTCATAAAAACAATCGAATAGAAGAGAGTGGGGGCGGGATAAAATATAGACCTTTCCTAACGGGGGAGGCCTATATTTTTATATTTAGTACTGTCGCAGAATAACTGTTTTGCGACAGTTATATAGACGATGCTTCCCCTCAGAGCCATTTCCATGTCCTGTTGCTACCCTTATATCTACCCATCTCCTTTTGTATTCTTTCTAGATTTTCTGTGTCCGAGAGTTCCCATAGATTTCTTCTCTTCCCCTTATTTTTATGAAGTAGCGTCAATGCCTTTTTCCATAGATTGAAATCAAATCTCTTATTTGCTCGCAAGGGATACTTTTCTAGAAAAGGGACGAGTTTCTCTTTTAGGTCATCCATATTGCTGATCGAATATCTCACGTGCTCACGTTTACTTTGGCTAATACTACCGCAGTTGAAGGTCTTTTGAATCGCTTCAAGGATTTCTCTATCAGTTGCTTTTAATAGAATTGCGAATTCTATATCCCAATAAAAATAAATGGGCTTGTTTTTTCTTTTATGGCGAACATCGCGCCTAAATTTCAAAGCGAAACAACCTTCACCATCAATGAGCCCAGAGATATAATCTGGCGGCAGATTCTTTATCTTCATCTCCCGTGCCATCCTCTTATTATATCATATTGTCGCACAATAAGAAGAGGGTACAAAATAAAAAGCGGGGTTCCCCCCGCTTTTTTTACATTTCCCGAATCTCTTTCTTCCCTTCTTCTAATTCCTTAACCTGCTCCTCGTCCCGCTCCAATAACATGGCCTGGAACTCGCCTACGTGCGTCTTTTCTTCCTTTGCGACTTCCAAGAACACTTCTTTAATTTTCCCGTCTTTTGTCTTTGCTGCAAGCTGTTCGTACAAGCTCACCGCATCAAGCTCCGCAATAATGCCGAGCCGGAGTATTTCCCTGTCCAGATCCTCCTCGGAAACCTTGTTTAAGTCTATTGGTGAATGTGAAAGCATAATCGTGATTATCTTGTTCAGCGACCTTTATAATTGATTTAATAATCCCTTCAAAATATCAATGGCGGTTTCAACTACCCAGATAAAAAAACTTCCAACGGTTTTGATAATCTCTATTAACGTCACGCCAACTGTTTTATAAACCCAAGAATTCGCCGTACTCCAAAACCCTTGCAAATTCACTCGTGCGTCGCTCCAAGAGCTGTTTTGAACATATTTTTCACTCCCCCATTCCGAGAATTTCTTAAGCCACGAAGTATCAGTTATGTCAACCTCAATGCGCTTTACCAGATCAAGCGCATCCTGAACCGGCTCCGGAAGTGTTGATGCCTCTTGAGCACAAATCACGAAAACATTAGAGAACGAAATCGCTAGAGCAATGACGATAATGATTATTCTTCTGGTCATGTATTTATTTTTTCCAGTTCTTCCCGCACAACAGCACGATCATCCCAGGGTACCATCCGCTTCCCTATCATCATTGACTGTTCGGCGCCTTTTCCGGTGATAAAAACAAGATCTCCGATATCTGCAAGTGAAAGCGCCTTCCGGATCCCCTCTCTTCGGTCATCAAAGAGAAAAAGTGATTCGCCCCGCTTTTTTCCCGCCTCTTCGCTGCCCTTGGCGATTTCCTCCATTATTACTTTCGGGTCATCATCATACGGGTCTTCATTCGCAATAATAACATAGTCGGCAATCATGGCGGCCAGACGCCCCATAAGCGGTCTTTTTTTCTTATCCCGGCCGCCTCCCTGGCCTCCGGTCAAGACGATGATTTTCTTGTCCTTTCCCATGCGAAGATGTTCTGCGGTCTTGAGGACCGTCTCTAAACTCACGGCATCATGAGCATAATCAACAAAAACCGGGAACTGCTGTCCGGCATCTATTTTTTCCATTCTCCCGGGAACGTTTGGGAGCATTGAAAGGCCTTTTTGAATCGCGTCCTCGGAAATATTGAGCGCCTTCGCCACCGCAATTGCCCCTAAGGCATTCGATGCGTTGAAAGCACCGATAAGGTGTGTTTTGTATTCGGTCTTATTCACGAAGAAACTGACCCCTTCTTTTTCCGATCGGATTTCTTGTGCTTTGAGATTGGCATCCTGGTCCACACCGTACGTTATCCTCTTATCCGCTGAATTATTCAGGAAGACATCTTTTTCCTTGATATCGGCGTTTACAATGATCGTTTTCGGAACAGCTCTCCCTCGCAGTTTTTTCTTCGGTTGTTGGTGCAACTCCTGGAATACTTTGAGATGCATTTGCTTACACCGTTCAAAATCCCAGTTGTGCGCAGCGACATATTCCGGATAGAGCGAGGTCATAAGCGCGATGTCGAATGCGATTCCTTTATGCCGCCACTGTTCAATCCCTTCCGAAGGTGTTTCGATAACCGCTATTTCACAGCCGGCTTTGTGCATTTTCTTCAAAAGACGCTGGAGTTCAAATCTCCCCGGCATGGTCATGTGGTATGGATTGAGCTGTTCTTTATCACCAATGCGGATATTGGCAGTTCCCGTAAGTCCGGTTTTATAACCCGCGGCCGTTGTGCAGGCCCAGGTTAAATTTGCCGTGGTGGTCTTGCCACGCGTACCTAGAACACCGACGATGATCATTTTGTTCCCCGGAAACCCGCACCAAAGCGCACCAAGATAGGCCAGTTTCCAATGATATAAACTGACGAGGAATCGGGGAATAAGACGGCGAAATATGCTCATAGAGAGAGTTTCTTGGCGACTTTGTACATACGATACCACGTTTTACTGAAGACGTAATCCCACGTACCAAGAAATTTTATCGGCTTACCACCAAAACCCTTTTTAAAAGCAGTGAGTCCCGCCCACTCTTCTTTTGTTTCACTCGTACCCCAAAGATCAAGCGTGTCCTCTCCCCTCTTTTGTGCTTTTTTTATAATTTCCCATAAGAGCAGTGACGGAGCATTGTATTTACCAAAGCCCCGTGCCGAAGCCGCAAAAAGGTACGTTGCCGTCTTTTGGTAATAAAGAACCAGCGCCGCACTAATCGGCTTCTCCCTAAGGTACGCCGCAAACAACTCCGACTGGCACTCCCCTTCCAGGTTAGCTACCGCTTCGTAGTATCGTTTTCCGTACGCATCAAGGTTATGCCGCTTATTCGTTTCTCCGAATAATTTCCAAAATTCTTCGAAATGTTTCTTTTTCTCTTCACGGGTTCCATAACGCCGCACAGTTACACCTCTCCGTTCCGCCGCACGGATAGCATAGCGCGTATTATGTTTCATGTCGGCGAGCAATTCTTCTTCGCTTTTTTTCAAATCCAGAAAAAGCGTTTCTTCGGGCTGCACGGCCTTGATCTTATGGAAACCAGTGAATCGAAGCTCTTTCTCCTCATCCAATGAATGTTCCTTTATGGGTTCAATACATAAAAAAATAACGTTCGGAACTTTTAATTTAATTGTCGCTGCCATATCTTTGAGAGATGATTCCGAAAAGTTTTCCGGGCCACGCGGCATATAAGCATATTGTTTTCCAAATCGGAGCTTATGCAATACAACAAATCCCCCCTGAACACGTAACGTTTCACGCCCCAGCGATTCCTGAAGTTTCTGCCATTCGGAAGATTGAAGAAATGAAGGAGATGTCATCGGGTTGCGTTGTAGAGAGCTTGAATTTCTGCGGCGGAGAGGGCACGGTTGTAAATGCGCGTATCATCAATAAGACCTTTCCAATAATTTCTTCCTTGCCCGCTGATTTGTACATCGTTCGTGGTATCGCCAACACTTCCTCCGGCAGGACTCCCTGAAGCAATAAGTGTACCATTCCGATACAGCATTATGTCTGTACTATCCTTCACAACAGCATAATGCTGCCAACCTTGCCCCTGTGGATAAAATAAGGGACTGGGGCTAATATAGGCGTAGGGTTTTCCTACCTTTATCTGAACACGAATACCCGCATCGTTATGGACTAAAAGTGACCACCAATTAGCTGCTCCGGCACCAAATTTATTGCTAATAATAAAACGACTAGTCCAAGCTTCTGAAGGCAGGTTTGTCCATATTGAAACAGCCCAATTAGTATTATTCCAATCTATCTGTAAATTTCCTGTTGAAGAAGTAATGGTAATATAATCATCACCCCCATCAAAACTTGCCGCCTTTCCCACCTTCCCCGTCTGTCCATAGGTTACGCCTCCTGACTGTGTCCCCACATTCCCATTCCCACTCGAATCAGCAAAGTTCCCCGACCCCTCATCCAGCTTCCAGTAACCCACCAGACCATCGTCATTTACGGGATTTGCGGTAAGGGAGGAGCCCACCTCGTAGACGCTGTAGGTGTCTCCTCCATCGGAGGAGACCACATCTTTGTCTCCCCCGAGGCGCCGCTTTGCTGACTCCATAAGCGCAGTCATCTCCCATGAGCCCCCAGGGATATACGTATAGTAGTATCCTGTGGAGGTGGCATTCACGGGGTCTGCAGGGAGCTTGGAGAAGGGTGCCCCTGCGGAG
>CAZHOF010000014.1:1806-14640 GCA_964534105.1 uncultured Candidatus Saccharibacteria bacterium | reverse complement strand
CCGGTATGCCGTGCTGGTCAGGATGGCAAGATACATGAAAAAAGCTGCAGCGGGAGCAAAGAAGACCCAGCGGATAAAGTGGTCAACCCATTTGCTCCACATGCCTTTCAAGAAAGGTATGACGGAGAAGAGGATAACGATGGGGAGAACAACGAGAAGAAACGCGAGGATAAGATAGCGCGCAAGGAACATGAAGGCGAAGGCGAACATCGCAAGTGCGATAACAAGAGAAAAAATAATCGTGAAGACAAGATCGAGAATTCCGGAAAGCATCGTTTCCAGTATTCCCGGCTGATCCGTGGGAAGGGTAGGTTCTTCCTGGGCTGCAAGAAATGCCTGGGGGTTCAATGTGCCGGCAATTGACGAGGCGAACTCATGAGGATTACCGTTCCCCACCCTGCTTAAGAAAAACCTGGTTGCCGTATTCGAAAAATCAATAACAACTCCTGCGATTGATAAGCTGAAATTAATAAGAATCGCCGCGGCGATAAGCCGGGGGAGCAGCTTCTGAACGCCATACTCCTTATACCGGACAATCGTAGCAAGGGCGATGACGATAATGACGAAAACGAAGCCGAGATTGGCAAGATCGCGGAGCGTGGTCCACCCGACCTGCACAAAGCGATCCTGGAGAATAGTTTGGTTTAGGTCAAGAAAATAGCCGGCAAGAGCCGTACCTAAGGCGACTAAAACCCCGGTAACAAGACCGGCAAGGTAGCTGATTTGGTAGAAAATCCACCCTACGACACTCGCTCCGATGTTATCGAGCGAGAGGAAACCGCCGGCTGCGTGCGCGGAGTTAGATATTGAAAAAACCCCCAAAAAGGAAAGAAAGAAGAGTAGTTTTTTTACTGGGGTGAATCGTTTCATTATTGCGCAGGAGACGAACATGAAATTACCTCAATTTGGGAGATGAACGACTGCATTGATTCGCCGATATCTTTCACCTCCTGTTTCAATGTTGCCGCTCGTGTTGCAAGGGATTGGAGAAGGTCTGAAATAATATCATAATCATCACCCTGTCCTACCTGGCTCGGTTGAGGGATGGTAACCCCCGAGAGCTGTGCGTCCAAGCTGTGAGTGTCTGCTTGAATTTCCTGGAGACGGACAAGCGACGACTGCGCCCTCTGAAGCGTTGTGGTTGCGTTGATGTAGCATCGCGCTACAGCTGTTGTAGACGCAATAAGCTGCGTGGTTGTTGCGATAGAGGAAGACGTTATCTGAATCAATGATACGATCATCGAGTTTATCTGGTTGCGCGCGCTGACCAAGTTATCAAAGGCAATAGCGGTCGTCGGGGCGTGCTGAAAAGTGGAAGCGCTATACGCATCATACTCATTGCTCACTCTTTGTTCGTAAGTTTGGATTCTGTTGTAATTACTTGAATTACTCAAACAAATCGAGAGCTGATCCCCGGAGAGCCCCTCACATCCTGTGGGCTCGGGTTTTCGGTCATTGTTAATACTAGGCAGAGAAAGCCCGGAGATACCGTCCACCCCTTCTTTAATAAGGCGGTTGATGGCCGCGCTTGCAATTGCGCCCGCATAATCAGAAAGGTCATTACTCTGAATAACCTGATCAATGGACGATCCGATCGCCTTGGTGGTCACACCTTCAGCAACGCTTCCCGGAGTGGTAACACTGTAATTAGTACAGATCCATTCTCCGGTAGCGGGTTCACCCGCCGGGGGGTCCACGGGAAAAGTTGAGTTGCGGACAGGATCCCCGACGTACTGTCCACTTGGGCCGCCGACAAGATATTTCCATTCATTACATTGCGTCTGGCCGGTGAATCCCCCTCCCGCTAATGCCTGAAGTTCAGCGGCCTGCTCGGCTTCCGCTCGTCTCCGGTTTGATTCGTCGTAGGCGATGATGAACGCGCCGTAGGGATTATTTGCCGGCTTCCACGCCTCGTTGTAAAAAACCCAGCCGCCTTTCGCAAAATCATTATAGAAATCTTGGAAATTATTGCGTACCTGGCTAAAAGAACAGGAAGCACGCTGCGAGAAAACGGTGTTTTGAAGTTGGAGCGTGAGTCGCAGGTTCGCGCGGAACGGTTCACAGACCGCTCCCCACCCCGCATCCTGAATAAGGTCCCCAACAGCGACATTTCCGGCATTCTTGAGAAACGTCTTGTAGTCGGTAATAAACATCGGTTTCCCATTTCCGTTAATCCAGTCAATAATCTGATCAACCATCATATTGAGAAGTCGGTTTTTAAGCGTTGCAAGTGCGGTGCGCTCGATAAAATTCTGACATGCCTGCGCGCGGGAATTTTCTATAGTTTTTTTCTGCGCGTCTTGTATTGCTCTGCGCGTGGCATCGTCTCTGGTAGGAACAGCACTTCCTCCGCCTCCGCCAAAACCGATATCAATACCAGGAACATCAAAACCGCCTCCCACATCGGGTAGATCAATTCCACCGACGTCGGGGAGTCCTACATCGGTTGAAATATTGATGCGCGAGAGAGCCGACTGCGCTCGGGAAACCGCGCTTGAATAAGCGCCGCAAATATCATCGATTAAAGCATGAGAAGGGCGAGGATAAAAAATGCCGCCCACCGTCGTGCTTATGAGGATAGCGATAAGAACAAGAGAAAAAATTCGATTCATATTACGAAGCAAGTTGATATAATATTTTCTCGATAGCGTTTTGGATAAGTATCGCCTCATCGAGAATGTCCGGCGTTTCACGGAGTGCGATAAAGAATTTCACGGGGTCCCGGTCAAGATTCAAGAGTGCATCATAAAGAGAAAAAGTCCTTTCCCAGAAATTCAAGGTTTGCAGATGCAGAATAGCGAGGTTTTCCGGGGAAGTAAGCTGAAGAAGATCATTTACTGCTCCAGGAATAGCTGACTGATAGCGGTTAATCGGTTCCGGATTTTCATTGCGTGTCCATTCATCAAGCGCATCGGCGATGCTCCAGGGCAGATCTCCGAAATGCCTCTTATTTATTTCAGAAAAGCGGACGAAGTACCGGGTTTGCGCCTCCTTAGACGTATCCGGTGAGACGCGGATGTCATTTTGAGTATAGACGCGGAATGGTAACGGCTCACTAAGTCCGCGGTTCAGATCACTCTCATTAAGTGAGCCAACGAGCGAAGTAGGATCAGCGCCAGCGAGAAACGCTTCGGGATTGTTTCCCGCAACCCCTTGGATAATGCTGCCCGCAAGGCGCTCTGTTAGATTTATGGAAAGGGACGACGATGAAAGAAGGGATGAAAATATCTGCGCATCCCCGATATCGTACGAAAGATTAGATCCGGAGCCGGAAGATACCGCAGGGCTCTCGCTTTCTTTCTCATGGGGCGACGATCCGGTTATCAAAACAGAAACAAGCAAACCCGCTGCGAGAATGGAAATCGGAAGAATCGTCCTTTTGAAGGCATACTGCTTCATCCTTATTCAATTATACACTACACGGAAGGCCTTTTCAGGTGTATTTTTATACGTGTTGGGAATAAGTCGGTAAGAGAGTGATGTAAACGGCTTTTGTGCCGTACTATAGAGAACTTCCGAAGATTTTTACAGCAAAAGTGGGAACGGGAAATGGAGGGAGCGAGTCGGTGAAGCAGCTTGTAAAGGACGGGATAGGATTATAAAGACCAAGAATCCATGAGCCGGTGTGTACGGCATAGTACTGATAAAGTGTTGTCTGCCCGAGCTGGATGACGTAAGGACCAGTCGGCGTGGAAAGCCCAACAGGTCGTATGGTGATCGGCCCTTCTCCCCTGCAGGTTACGCCGGGAGTAAAGGTTGATATCACGCGGCCTCCGAATGGCTGATAAAGAGAGATCGCGGAGGCGTTAGAAGAAAATAAAAGAAAGAAGATTACTGAAAATGTGCCGGCAAGAACAGATGTTACAAGGCGTTTCATATATTTCCATTGTACACGATTTTAGAGAGTTTTTTGAGATGCTCTACGGAAAGATTCTGGGGGCGGCAAAGTGGATCGATGTCCGCGCTTGAAATGAACGTTGTTAGTTCTTCCCGTGTTTTTTGCGGAAATGCAGCCGCCAAGTTATTGAGAAGCGTTTTGCGCGGTTGTTTGAATGCGGCGCGAACGAGGAAAAAATAATGAGGATAAGAAGCGAGCGGATCGCGAACTCGGGGGGTGCAGGAAATAATCGCAGAATCAACTTTTGGCTGCGGTGAGAAATCGCGGTGCGAGAGAAAAGAAATAATAGTAATCTTCGCCCAGAATTGTGAGGTTGCGGCAAGAAGATTCATCTTCGGAGGAACGGCGGTAATGCGCTCGGCAACCTCGCGCTGGATGGTGAACACGGAAATCTCCGGCTTGGGATTTACCTCTCCAAGAATGCGAAGCAGGTGTCCGGTGATATAGTAAGGGATATTGCCCACGATTTTGTAGGGCGTTTTCTGTTGCTTGAAAGCGGTGATAAGCTCGGGCAGAAGCGCGAGCGCGTCGCCCTGTTTGAGAACGAGGTTTGGATAACGGATGTCTTGCGCGATCTGGTTGAGGAGAACAGCGTCGCGTTCTATGCAGATCAATTTCCCGTCGAGCGCTCGCATGTCCTCAAAGAGGGGTTTGGTAAGCTCTCCATGGCCGGGACCAACCTCGATAACGGTATCGCCCTGCCTAAGATTAAGCGTATCTATGATAAGCCTGATTGCTGCTTTGTTTTTGAGGAAATGTTGTCCAAGACGTGTGTATTTCATTGTTTCTTGTCGCTTATTCTCGAGTTTGCTATAATAGCTGCATTAGTACGATTTTATCCCATATTTCCTTAATAGGTAAGGGCCTCTTGAGGACTGCTCTTGCGTGGTCAGTTCTCTTCCTTTTTGTACTCACGTTATTTACGGGAGCATTGGTAATTGTTCTTAAAAATAAGAACGCCCTGGCATCGGTGCCATCGAAAGCGACTGGATTCTTGGGAGGTCCCGTAAGAGAGTTCGAGGGAGAATCGGCGGCATTGATCGGGGTGCTTGCTTATGCGGGCCCTCGGGAAGGAGAGCAAAACCGTTTCTTCATCATGGATGGAAGCGCAGTGGTCGGGCCGTCTGACCCGTTGAGCAACCTTGTTGAGGGAAGCGACGGTATTAAACGGTACAAAGTGCGGCGCGGGGACACGCTTGGGGGAATAGCGGAGGAGTTCAATGTTACAGTGGAAACGTTGAGAGCGGCAAACCCGGGACTCGCGTCCTCGTTGCGCGTCGGACAAAATCTTACCATCCTTCCGGTGTCTGGAATTCTCTATGAGGTTCGGGGGGAAGATACACTGGAAGAGGTGGCTTCGCGCTACGGTACTGATGTTGAGTTAATCCGTCGGTACAACGCGGATTATCAAAAAATATTCAGCACGGGAAGTGGATCGGTTATTCTACCTTATGCAAAATCAATCCCCGGGGGACTGAAAACGATCTCAGCTCTTCCCTCGCTTAAAAATTATTTCGCAATGCCGACCGTCGGATGGAATTGGGGCGAGTTACACGATGTTAATGCCGTTGATATTGCGAACAAGTGTGGAACGGCTGTGTATGCGGCTGCGGAAGGCCTGGTGATCCCTGATGAAACTCTGGGAGATGGAACAAGTGGATGGAACGGTGGGTATGGGCTGTTCGTGCTCATAGAACATCCGAACGGAACGAAAACGAGATATGCTCATTTGGGAAGCATTGATGTAAAAATAGGGAACTACGTATATCGGGGGGATAAGATAGGAGAAATCGGGAATACGGGCAACACGCACGGTCCGACGGGATGTCATCTCCATTTTGAAGTGGCGGGGGCGAAAAATCCTTTTGCAGTAAAATAGCTTCCACGACAAAAGAACAAGAAAAGCGCTTCGATTGGAATCGAAGCGCTTTCGTTTCATTAGGTCGAAAGAGCAGTTACAGCTTCCTTTCCGGTCATCTTTTCTCCTCTCTCCTCGCAGGAGGGACAGGTATCGTCAAAGATGGTGACGTCACCCATTGGGTGCTGATCATGCGATTGCATGATTATCAGGAGTTGGGGAGGCGGATCCGTCCACAACCCATGGTGTCTGACTTTTCCGCAAGATTTGCAACGGATTACATTCATCCTCATGATTTCCACCTCCTTCGGAGGTTCTGCCGACGCAGGGAATAAAGCTCGTTTTGGAGAGTTTCCATCGGCATCTCCTTTTCGTATTCGCAGGATCATCAAAAAAGGCACGAACGGCATTGAGTTCTTCAATGGCCTCCTCGAGCGTGGCGTTGCCGAAAAGGGTATGCCATGCCTCGTGCTGCTCGGAGGAAATTGCGAGTATACGCCGCGCTAATCCGTTCCCTCCCCTGCTTGACGGTGTAAGATGATGGTCGGTTAGTTTGCAGGGCTTTGTGCCATTTTCATTGCGACTCATGGCACCCTCTTTTCTCTGTTGTGAAAGTGCAGCGGGTTTCTGGCTTCAGTATGACGCCATGATAAACGGTGTCAACCTCGCAAGAAACGCTCCCCAAAGTAGTCCACGGCCGACTCGATTATAACGTACTATGCGGCCGCATCCGGTAGTGGAATGCCTCGGCAAGGTGCTCCTCGGTCACCCGGGGAGATGCCGCAAGATCAGCAATTGTCCTCGAAACTTTAAGAATACGGTAATAGCCGCGGGGAGAAAGAAAAGCACGCTCAAGCATTTGCTTTAAAAAAAGCTCTGCACCGCGATGTAGATCGGCAAAAGTCTCCGTCTGTGCGGAGGTCATCTCGGAGTTCGAAAAAATGCGTGGCTCAAAAGACGTGAAACGTTTTTCCTGAAGTGCTCGGGCTTGAGCAATGGAACGCTGTACGGTGGCTTCTGGAGCGGGTGATTTCGGCTTTTCTCTGCGAAGTTCTTCAATCGGAATTCGCGGCACCTCACACTGAATATCAATCCGATCAAGAAGCGGGCCGGAAAGCTTGCGTTGGTACCGGATGATGTCATGGGCAGTACATCGGCAAGCAACCTCCTTATCCTCGAAATGTCCGCATGGGCAAGGGTTCATTGCGGCAACAAGCATAAAACGCGCGGGAAAGATAAGTGTTTTTCGTGCGCGTGCAATATGGATACGCCCGTCCTCCAAAGGTTGTCGAAGGCCTTCAAGGGCGTCGCGGTGAAATTCGGGCATCTCATCGAGGAAAAGAACGCCGCGATGAGCAAGGCTTACTTCCCCCGGCTTCGGATCGGATCCGCCGCCAAGGAGGGCAACGAGTGAAGCACTGTGGTGGGGAGACCGGAAAGGCCGCCAAGGAATGTAAGGAAGGTCGGTATTAAGTCCTGCAGCGCTGTAAATTTTGGTTATCTCTATGCTTTCGGCAGGCGTGGGATGAGGAAGAATTCCGGTGAGGGCCTGGGCAAGCATGGTTTTTCCCGTACCCGGAGGCCCGGAAAAAAGCACGTTATGGCCTCCGGCAGCAGCAATGGTTAAAACGCGTTTCGCCGCTTCCTGTCCTCGGATGTCGTCCAGAGATATCGCGGACGGAGGATGCGCGGTAACAATCTTGGTTACCGGTTGTTTTGGTATAGGGGCGAGTGCATCAAGATGTTCGATAAGGTCCTTCAAATGGTGAACGGGGAAAACGGAAACGTCGGGAACAACGGCGGCTTCCCGCGCGTTCACTGCGGGAAGGAAAAGTTCCGGAATTCCCCGCTTCTTCGCGAGAAGCGCAGTGCTTAGCGCTCCAGTGATGGGACGCAGCGATCCATCAAGGGAAAGTTCTCCTGCAAAAAGCTTCTCCTGGGAATGGAAGGCCTTAATCTGATTACTTGCAAGAAGATAAGCAAGAGCAATAGCAAGATCGAAACGAGATCCTGCTTTCTTAACGTCCGCCGGTGCAAGATTGATGGTGATGCGCCTATTCTCCCGTGCGGGGGGTTTGATATTGCAATGTTTCAACGCAGAATTAACCCGTTCCTTCGCCTCGCTTACAGCCTTATCCGCGAGGCCGACGATATTAAAAGCATGAAGGCCGACATTTAAGTCGGCCTCAACCTCTATGAGTTCTGCGTCAACGCCGTCAAGTTCTGCGGCGAAGAGCCGTGGAACATTGTGCACGATAAATTATGATTGCGCTGTTTTACACTCGCGGCAAAGCGATGACTCCGGGTTTAAGCGAAGCATTTCCTGGGTCAGTGACGCACCGCACTGTTTGCAGGTCCCGTAAGATCCATCTGCAACACGGGCAAGTGCCTCTTGGACCTCGGAAAGACGATCCTTGAGAACCTTCTCTATACCGAGCCGGTTCGAAAGCTCTTCCGTCTCGTCGCTTTCCTCCTCCATACTGTCAGCATCATCCCCGAAATCCGCATCTTTGCCGAGCTTGCCAAGCTGCGCCTGAATACTCTCCACCTCTTTTTGAAGCAGGCCCGTAAATTCCCTCAACTGTTCTTCGGTGAGATTCATAAGATAATACTAAAGAAAGGGAAAGAAATGAGCAACTTAGAGACGATTCAAAGCGGCTTTGAATCCGTCGTAGGAAGTGCTGAAAATAAGAGAATTGCCGAGCCAGAGGTAATGGAAACGCGCACCGTTGCCGAAATCAAGGTAGCGATAAGGCAAGGTTCCCGCTTTTCCATCAGCCCACGTTCCCGGGGTTCCGGGATCGGCGAGGAAAAAGGAAGGAATCTCATTCTGTTGCTCAAGAACGCTTATTTTTTGCTTGGTTGTTTCAAGCGATACCCCGTCCTCAAGAGCGAGAATGACGCCGGGCCATGACCCTGCACTATTGGTATAGACAAAAATTGTGGGATCAAGAGAGAAAAGATCTTGGGTAGCTTCGTCGAAGGTCTGTGGAGCAAGGATAGTCATCAATCTCCGCGTTGTAAGCAGCTTATCACCGGCGTCTTTTATAATAACCTCCCGAAACACTGGGGTTTCCACAGCGTCGAATTGTAAAACAGTATGGAGTGCGGAAGTCGAAAATGTCGCGATACTCACCTCAGGTTTCAGGTCGGGAACCTGCTTAAAGGGGGAAACGTGTGCTCCAAGTTCTGGTTCCGGCGTTGTTGATTCAGGAGGGGTACTGGTAGCCGTTTCAGACGGCTCGGAACTGGTGGAAGCGGGAGTCAGCTCTTCAGCGGAGGTTTCTTCGGGTATTACAGTTGGAGTTTCCTCGGTTGCTGAAGGCGTTACTGAAGGAACAACAACTGCTTCGTCACTTTGGAAAAGAGGATAAACAAAGAAGTAACCGACTGCGGCAAGACCGACGATAATAAGAAAAACGATAAGGCCGACAAACAAACCCTTCTTTCCTGACTTTGGAGTAGGAGGAATGGGCTCGGGAATTTGTTGAGGAGGGGTTTGGGGTTTCTGTGGAGGCTGCTGTGGAGGCTGTTGTGATGAACGCGGGGGAAACGGGGAATTTGCGGTTTGCTGGGGAGGTTGTGCGGGGGGCGGCGTGAAAACCTGTTCTTTTCGCCCGCCCTCTTCTTTTGGTTGAGGCATTGGTTCCTGCTTCTCTTCCTTGCTGGGCGGTTGCGGAGCATAAGGACGGGGAAATGAACCGCCGGATTCCTGAATTGACTTTATGTCAGAAGCCATAGTTCTCGCATCGAGGTTAACCGGTGGCTGCGGCGATACCGACCCGCCCTGCTGGTTTGCCGGGGGATCTATTCGACCGCTTCCTGCCTGGTTTTGAGGGGCAGGATTTTGGGGAGGGACGGATGAACCGTCATAGTTCTTTGGTTCTTCAGACATAACACCTCTATTATAGCAGAAAAGAAACGCCATCCTTGTGGATAGCGCTTTAGGTCACTGTTCTTTTTCTTCAAGGGCCTTGAGAGAAAGCCCGATCTTTCCGTTTTCCTCAACCCGGATTACTTTCGCGCGGACACGATCGCCCATCTTGAGCACCTCATCCACGCTTTTCACAAAACCGTTTTTTAGCTCGGAAACATGAATCATGCCGTCCCGATCTCCGCCAAGATCCACAATCGCGCCGAAATCGAGGATTCGGATAACCTCCCCCTCGATGATATCACCCACTTTATAATCCTTTACCACTTGCTCAACGAGATGGTAGCCGCGGTCAACGAGCTCCGGGTCGCTTCCGGCAACGCACACAAGACCGTCCTGTTCTATATCAATGGTGATTTTCTCTTCGTTTGCGGCGATGATACCGTTGATGGTTCTCCCTCCCGGTCCGATGAGGGCTCCGATTTTCTCCGGATCAATGCGCAGGGTGCGGATGGTAGGCGCATGGGGAGAAACATGGCCGTGGGGCTTCGCAATGGTCTTCTCCATAACTTCAAGGATGTGAAGACGCGCTTTCTTCGCATCGCGAAGCGCTTCTTCGAAAATGGCCTGGGTTATGCCGTCAATTTTTACATCCATCTGAACTGCAGTGATGCCGTCGCGGGTTCCGGCAACTTTTAGGTCCATATCTCCGTGATGATCTTCCGGTCCCTGAATGTCCGTAAGAATTTTATAATTCTTTCCTCCCGGCTCGCTCATGAGGCCCATGGCAATACCGGCGGCATGCTTGGCAAGAGGAACTCCGGCGTCCATGAGGGAAAGCGACGCGGCGCAGGCAGACGCCATCGAGGAAGAGCCGTTCGATGAAAGCGTTTCGGCGACAACGCGGATAGCGTACGGAAAATCTTCTTTTGAGGGGAGAAGATATTGCACTGCTTTGGCAGCGAGCGTGCCGTGGCCGATTTCTCGTCGGCCGGGACCGCGCGATCTCCCCACCTCTCCTACGGAGAAGTTGGGAAAATTATAATGGAACATGAAACGTTTTTTCCCGGTGGTTTCCATGGTTTCCACAAGCTGTTCCGCGGACGGCGCGGCAAGCGTGGTAACGGCAAGAACCTGCGTGTCACCGCGAATAAAAAGACCGGAACCGTGCGTGCGCTCAAAAAGCCCGATTTCGGCGTGGAGGTCGCGCACCTCGTTGAGCTTTCTTCCGTCAGATCTCGCTTCGTGTTCTATCGCTTCCCGATGCACGAAGACATCAACAGCGTGCTCAAAGAAATCATCTGCAATCCGGAGATTCTCACTTTCGTAGTCGGAATCACGGAGGTAATCCATAAGCTCGTTTTTGAGATCGCCTATTTTTTTCTCCCGAACGGCAGACGGAAGCTTGTCCGAAAGGAATTGCTCGATTGCCTTGGTAAGTTCCGCCGTGGGTTCCGGAAAAACAAGCTCTATCTTCGGCTTCCCGATTTCCTTGTGGATCTCTTGCTGAAAAGCGATAAGCGAACGAATGTGTTTCTGCGCCTCCTCGAAAAGCGATAGAGCTGTTTTTTCCTCAATCTCACGTCCCTCAAGCTCAATCATGTTGATTTTATCCTCAGTACCGGCAAAAAACCCCTGGTAGTTCAGCACGTCTTCCGCGGAAATATCTTTGAAGGAAACTCCCGCAACCGGGCCGTTCCAAGGGATATCGGATATGGAAAGAGCAGTTGAAATTGCAAGAAGCGCTACCGCGTCGGGGTCGTGTGTTTCATCGTACGCGAGCACCGTTACGGTAACCTGAATGTCGCGGCGGAGTCGCTGATCAAAAAGCGGGCGGATGGTACGGTCAATGAGGCGCGCGGAAAGCGTTGCTTCGTCAGAAGGCCTTCCTTCGCGACGGATAAAACGGCTGCCAAGAATTTTTCCGGCGGCGTAGAACCGTTCCTCGTAGTCAACGGTAAGCGGGAAGTACGGCAGTGAGGATTCGCTTTTTCCCATCACAACCGTTGCAAGAACAACGGTTTCTCCGTGCTTTCCGATAACGGCGGCGTTTGCCTGGTGAGCGAGTTCGGAAACTTCAATGGAAATTTCCTCGCCGTTGAGTTGTGTGGCGTATGTTTTTCGTTTCAGGTCCATTTATTTTTTGCTTTCCCGGGTTCCTCCGCGGATTTTGAGGAGAATACGAGGGATCTTCTCGATTTCAACGAATTGATCGGCCGATTCGCGGAGGCGCGAAGAGGTGGTGCGACTGAACGCCGCAACCTCAACATGGCGTCCCGTCCCCCATTTCAGGTATTCCACAAGAGGAACAAAATCGCCGTCTCCTGTCACAAGAATGATAACGTCGAGAAAATGAGCCATACGGATGGCGTCAACCGCCATGCCGACATCCCAGTCGGCCTTCTTGGCTCCGCCGGGATAAATTTGGAGATCCTTCATACGAAGCTCCAACCCTGCTTTGCGAAGCGCCTCAAAGAACGATTCTTCACCAAGTGCGGTGTCGCTCTTCACGACATAGGCAACTGCTCGGATGAGCAGCCGTTTGCCGACCAACGTTTTCAAAAGCTCCTGGAAGTTTACCCGTGCGTGGTGAAGGTTTTTCGCGGAATGGTAGATGTTTTGCACATCAACGAAGAGCCCTACACGCTGATTAGGAAATGTTTCGTGCGTTTCAGTCACAGTAAAAATTAAAGGTCAAACTTTTTCACCACCTTCTCGTACTTCTTCTCGTCAGTTTTTTTGAGGAACTGAAGAAAGCGTCGCCGTCTTCCTACCATAATAAGAAGCCCGCGCCGGGAATGGTGGTCTTTCGCGTGTTTTTTGAGATGGTCGGAAAGTTCTTTGATTTGCTCGGTAAGAAGTCCGACCTGCACCTCTGCTGACCCGGTGTCAGTATCATGTTGCTGAACACCTTTTATGACAGTTTGTTTTTTTCTCTTAGAAAGCATATAGAGCGATGTTACTACAAAACTCTCAAGATGTCAAAACGCAGAAAAGCGAGGTATACTGCAAAATAAAATGACAGGAGAACTGATTATTGCCATTGTCTTACTCTTTATTGTTTTGCCCATGGCATACGCCGCATGGATTGGCGCTCCGCTTGTGGCGACACCTAAACGGGCTGTCCGCCTGATGATACAAACGGCCAGGTTAAAACCGGGAGAAATCGCCTATGATTTAGGCGCTGGAACAGGAAAGTTTATT
>CAZHOF010000014.1:0-1706 GCA_964534105.1 uncultured Candidatus Saccharibacteria bacterium | reverse complement strand
CGCCGGGATATTGAAACATTGGAATATCGGGAACTGGAACGTCTGCTTGCGGCACCGGAGGGAAACTCACTAAAAGTGCTCCGCGATCGGGCAATACTCGAGGTTCTGTTCTCTACGGGTCTCCGTCTTTCGGAATTGTGTGCGTTGAACCGCTACATTGATTTGGAACGGGGAGAAATCTCCGTGCGTGGCAAGGGAGAAAAACTCCGGGTTGTTTTTCTTGCGGAAAGCACGAAAAAAGCACTGAAGGCCTATCTCGAAAAGCGGGGGGACGCGGACGAGGCGCTTTTCGTGAGCATTACCAGGAACGGAAAAGTGCTGGGAAGAATAACGCCGCGCACGGTGCAGCGCATCATTGACCGGTATGCGCGCAAGGCAGGGATTCCGAAAAAAGTGCATCCGCACCAGATCCGCCACTCCTTCGCTACCGACCTCTTGATAAACGGAGCCGACCTCCGTTCCGTGCAAGAACTTCTGGGACACGCGAACATCTCAACCACGCAGGTCTATACCCACCTCACTAACAAAGAGCTCCGCGAAGTACACGAGGCCTTCCACGCCCGCAGGAGACGCAAGGAGTAAGAATTAATAAAACAAACACGAACGTACAGTCATGAACGTACAGTGCCTCAACGTCTTCTATCTCACGATCGTGAGATAGAAGACGTTGTGCTACAAAGTGCGGAGATTCCCGGTTTTAGTGACAGTGAATATTTCAACAAAAGGTAAAAGTCGAAGCTCTTTGAGGTCCTTGAGAAATGATTCGGGAATTTTTATCTTTCCAACCCAAACGCTTCTTTGAATCATTTTCAGTCCAAGATGTTTTAAGACGGAGCGAAGCCAGTCGCGCTTGCGCCGTTCCGTTTCGGGAATGTCGAAGGCAATAATAACAAATACATCCCCCTTCCGCTGATGATAGCAATGTGGATGAGGTAACGCGAAATTCTTTTTAAGACGGAGAAGGTGTGCTTTCCCCTTGTGTGTAAGGATAAACCGTTGGACAGCTCCTCGCCGTTCCGTTTGAAGAAATCCACCTTGCTTTAATCGGTAAAGTAAATTGCGATATTGACGGCGGGTGTGAGTGGTTTGCTGATCATGTAATAATGCGCGGGATCGTTCTTTCGCGCGCGTTCTCCGTGTCATTTCGATTTTTCCGTAGGATGCGCCGTACCCCGCAGTAAGGAATGCGTCGGAGAGTTCAAACACCTCTCTTCCAAGATCTCCTACTAACTCAAGTAATCGCAAAGTTAGATTCCCTTTCATAGTGTGTCTTGTATTATACGATCGTGAGATGAAAGACGGCAAGTGGAGAGAAACAGGGAGAGGGGAGAAAGGGAAAATAGTGCCGAGGGGGAGAGTTGCCGCCCAATTTCATTGGGCGAGCCTCGCTCCAACTTACGCTACTGCGTTTGGATTGGAGCGGGAACTCCCAAGGACTTCTCTCACCCCGACCGGGATCGGGGCGCGTCCGGTTGGGGAAATAATAATAGAAGTGGGCAGGGCGGGACTCGAACCCGCAAGCCTTGCGGCGCCAGCTCCTAAAGCTGGTGCGTCTACCAGTTTCGCCACCTGCCCGTTTCAACGCCATCTCAGCGTAGCTTTATAGTACTCAAGAGAGAGGCATTTGACAAACCACTATATTTATTCTACAACAAACCCAGAAACTTCACATCTGAAAACGACTGGAACCTACCCCTAGAGAGGAG
>CAZHOF010000013.1:4810-15254 GCA_964534105.1 uncultured Candidatus Saccharibacteria bacterium | reverse complement strand
AAAAAGGCTCTGCGATGGTGCAGAGCCTTTCCTTGCTTAGAACGCGTACGTGAGCTGCGCCGAATATCCAAGATCCGGAGCCCAGCTTGCCCTGAGACGGGCACCGTCGCGGAGCACGCTTGCCCCCGCCGTGAAACGCTCACCGCCTGATATGAGCGGAGAATGCTCCCCGCGAATACCAAGTTCGAGCCAGGGTTGGGGCGAAACGGTCGCCTGAGCATAGGCGGAAGTTCCGCGCGGCGAATGGAATGCCACGGTTCGGAGAACCGCTCCGTCCGTGATCCGCACCGTCGCTTCGGTGTAGTACCTGCCACCGTCCTGGGCATACTCGGCGACGCAGAGGGTCTTCAGCCACCCGAAGGGGGTGAGGCATAGGCTGCCGACCGCGCGCCGCGAACCGTCATCATCGCGGACATAGTGCGCCCGCACCGCTACGGGATCGTACTTGGCCTCGCACATGAGACTCGCGGAGGCACCGACGGAGAATTCACGAGCGAGCGCCGGAGCCGAACAGAACGTCCGCTTCGGCGGCGGCGGAAGCGTCTGAATCCAGGACGTGAAATCCCTGCCCGCCGAAACCGTGATACCGGAGACCGGCGAGACCCAGACGAACCCGCGCACCATCCTGCCGGAGACGAGCTCGGCATCTACGACGCACCCGGAGGAGCTTCGCGAAGCGCCCATCCACACGCGCGCCATATTCACCGCGAGTTCGTCGGGCTCGAGATCGGCAACGACGAATCCGCTCACCTGCGGACCGTCGTTCCGTTCCGACTCGGCGCGTGCCGAACTCACCATGCCGAAGGGCGCACACAGAGCCGCGATGAGCGCACTCCACGCGAGCGCGAACCGCGATTCGCGTTTCGCGACCTGAACGCCCTGATCGAGAACCTCCACGCTTCGGTCGAAGATCTCGACGGGACGCCCGGCGGGCAAGGCGATTTCTTCGTCCCACCTCCGCGAATCATAGGGAGTGCGAAGATGGTTCACCACCCGGCTGACCGGCAATCCCCACTCCTTTGCGGTCCGGCGGAGCAACTCGAGTTCCCGGGATGCCCGCGCCGTAGGAACGCTTCCCAGAAACGCGCCGAGGAGCACGATGGGCATGTAGAAAACGAACGAAAGGAAACCGGCTGCGACGATGAGAAAATAGGACTTCCCATCAAGCAGAAGCTCCTCCTTGAGCGATGACCCGTTGTGCTCAACCTGGTAGTAGAGCACGCAGAGCGCCGCGAAAGCGCCGGCGATGAGCCAGAGCTTCCATGACAGGTACACGGGAAAATCAGCCACGACTTCCTCCTTGTAAAGTATTTCGTACACGAAATGAACTAATAGATTTATAGCACAAAAATAAAAAATAGTCAAACGACAAAAAACCGGTCTGGAAACCGGTTTTCATCTCGTACTAGGTAAGTAAGAAACTTATGGATCAACCTCGCATGTTCCCCCGACGCAGGCAAGCTCCTTTGCGCCCTGCGTCTCATCATCGTGCTCATAGAGAAGAATCTGCGAGAAATCAACCTCAGGGGATTCCTTCACCATCTGTTCATACCGCTCCTTTGAGATCTCCTCATACGGAGCCATGGCATAGACATGATCCTCGCGCGGCAGGAACGAAAGACCGCCAAGCATATCCCAATGTTCGTAGAGCCAATCCGCAACACTGATCCACTCGTTCTCCCCCACCGAGATCGTCACGGACGGGTTGTGCTCGGTATAGTTTTCTTTCACCAGCTTCCAGTACTCAAGCTGCTCAATGGCGGACATATCATTGCGGACAATTGATCCATCCGGCGCCTTGATGGGAAATTCTAAAACAAACGTAGTGGCCGTTTCCGGACTTTGCCCAACTTCCGGATACACGGGGATCTTCTGATCCTTTAACATGTGGTAGAGTGCGTCCGTCGCCGCAATGCGGACCCGCCGGATGTAATACGGCGCATGGCGCGGATGAAGCCCGGAGGAGGCATCCACAAGCTGCGAAACCGTGCCGGAGGGCTTCACGCAGGTGACTGCCGTTGAGGCATTGATGCCGAATCGCTTCGCATACTCCTGATTCACCTCAATCGCCCGGTCGCGCATCTTGCGCAGCACGGCAGCATTCCGCACAACGGGAGCATCCCACTGGCCAGTGATTGAAACGCCAAGTAACCGCTCTTCCTCGCAGTTCCTCTTCCACTCCTTGGAAAGATACGGAAAATCGGTAAGCGTCGACTGGAATGTTCCTAGAATAGTGGCGAGGCGCACCTTACGCAGCAAGGATTTCTCGTCATCGTCCTTGCGCGCAACAACCTCGGTTAAATTACAGAATTGTTTTGATTTCAGGACAATTTCACCACAGGGGTTCGTCCCGCTTGTTGCGGCATCTTCCTCGAACACCTTCCACCGGCGCTCGGGAAGCTGATATTTTAAGCTGCCCCGATTGAAAATGCCGCGCTCACCCGTTCCGCTCTTTGCAAGCGCAATCCATTCATCCAAAAAAACACTTGAGTTCGGTTTTTCATTGTAGGCGGCGGAATTATTCGCCATGCTCCGCTGCGGCTCGGTAAGATAAAACTGCCCTGTTTTCGCGTGGCGCATCTCACGATCGTCGAAATCGGAAAGGGAAATGAGCGCCGTACGGCGCACGCCGCCCATCACCACAACTTCGCCAATCTTGCAGATGATATCGTGGACATCAAGCGTTGAAAGCCGGCGCCCCTGCTTTGCAAGAATCTTCCGGCGGGAAAAATCTAAAACGGCGCGAAGCGGACCGGGACCGGAACTCTTGCCCCCCATGGTTTTCAAGCGCGCGCCCTGGGGACGAAGTCCCGAAAAATCAAAATCAATATCCTTTCCTGAAAACCAGGTTTTGAGTCCAAGGGTAAGCGCGTCTCCCCACCCCTCCTTACTGTCGGCAATAACATGCGTTGGAAGTTTCTCGCCAATCTGCTTTTTGATTTGAGGAAATTGCTGCACTGTTTGATCCTCCACAGAAAAACCGACACCGGCGCCGCACATTGAAAGGTACATAATCTCCGCAAGGTCTTCGATCCTCGCGGGAGCAATGTAAGAACAATTGTATGCCGTCACGTTCGTCTTCTCAGCTGCTCTCCCCGCGCTCCACATAAGCCGCATGGAAGGCATTGTCTCCAACCGCAAAATTCCCTCGCGGATTTCACGGTACTCGTCCTCGGAAAGCGCCTTTCCAATCTTCGACTTCATGAACGCAACATACCGATCAACGGACTCAACCCACGTTTCACGGCGTCCTTCATCTTCAATCCAACGTGAGTAGGACCGATAGTAGATAAATTCTCCGAGTGAATTTTTAAAATACTGTTTACTTTCCTCAGCAAGCTTCCTTACATCCTCGGGAATCGTTCTCCGCTTCTTGCGCAGCTCGGCACGTTGGTGACGATACAAAATATAGGCCTTCGCCACCTTCGGGAGGTCCATGAGAATGAGTTGGGTCTCAACAACATCCTGGATTTCCTCAATACCAAGAACATGATCGCTTGAATACAGTTTTCCAAGCTCTTTTACGACTTTCTCGGAGACGCGCTCCGCATCTTTTTCCAATCCCTCCCCCGTGGCGCGCATGGCCTTGAAGATTGCATTGGTTATTCGAGATACATCAAAAGGAACAAGACGACCATCGCGCTTTCGAACTGTTTTGAATGGGGGCATAAGGGTGGTGAAAAGAAAAAGGTTAAAGTATGCTTCGACGCAGGTTCATTGTATCGCATCTCGTGCAACTTGCCCACCTGTGGATATCACGAAAAAGAAAAAAAATCCGCCCGAGAAGGGCGGAGTCGGAAAACGTTCTTATTTTTTCTTTTTCCTCAAAAAAGCGGGAACTTCCCAGGAATCCTCCCGGCCTTCCTTCTCTTTTCCCGTCTTATCGGCCTGTTTTTTGCCACTTTTCTCGCTTTTCTCCCGTTCGGAAGCCCTTTTCTCTTCCTCTTCACCGGAAAAAGAGTCCGGTATGGCGGCCTCCTCCTCAACGAACAAGCTTGGCATGGACATGCGCTGGGAAAGCACCCCATTGAACCCCGTCGCGATCACGGTAACGCGGATATTCTTATCCTTGAGCGAGCGATCATGATAAGCGCCGAAGATAACCCGGGCGTTTGAATCAAGGTTGGCGACAACCGCCTTCGCAATATCGTTGATCTCGGACATTTTAAGATCGCGCCCGCCGGCAATACTGAATAATATCCCCCGTGCCCCATCAACGGAAATCTCAAGAAGCGGAGAATTAATCGCGGAAGCCACCGCTTTGCTGCTGCGATCCCCTCCCGACGCTTCCCCGACTCCGATCAGAGCCGTACCCGCATCGCGTAGCACCGCTTTCACGTCCGCAAAATCAACATTGATAATGCCTGGCATATTAATCAAGTCGGCAATCGCCTTTACCCCGTTTTTCAAAACATCATCAATGTATCCGAAGGCACGCATCGCGGGAGTTTCTTTATTAATGAGATGGAAAATACGATCGTTCGGGATAACGACGAGCGCATCCACTTTCTCCTTAAGACGATTCATCCCGTCCTGGGCGATGTTCATTCTTTGAGAACCCTCAAAGGTAAAAGGTTTGGTGGCAATCGCTATCGTAAGAATCCCCTTCTCACGGGCAATCTCGGCGACAACCGGAGCAGCCCCGGTCCCCGTGCCACCGCCCAAACCAACAGTTATAAAAACAATATCAGCGCCTTCCAGGATCTCTCCGATCTCCGAACGATTTTCATCGGCCGCTTGCTTGCCGATATCCGGATTCATACCGGCGCCCAATCCATGCGTGAGTGCCTTTCCAATATGAACCTTGCGATGCGCCGACGCGTATTCAAGATCCTGAATGTCGGTATTAATGGCAATAAATTCAACGCCGCGGATCCGATCTCCCTCCATCATGCGACTCACCGCATTACTACCGCCGCCGCCGATACCAACCACTTTAATTTTCGCCATGCCGTCCTGCCGCCGTCCGGTAGAAGGAGTGATACGGATGGGAACAATATGCGCCGATCGCGGACGCGGAGAAACTCTACGCTGCGTTCGCTGAACGTTCTTTTTTCTCTTCACGTTCTTCTCCATGATTTTTTTAGATTTCTTCTTATGTGCCATACGCCGTTAAGGAATGAGGTTCTTCAAGAAAGATTTAAGGGCTCCTACGGGGTTGGAAAAAGCGCTCTCTTCCTGCTTACTTCCCCACAGCACCAAACCAACAGCAGTGCTGAATTCCGTATCATCAAGAAGCTCCTCATGAGCCGGATTCATAATATCAAAAATACCGACATTCGGAAAGCCGAGCTGGACGGGGAGTTTAAGCTCCTGCTTCACCAAATCGGTGATATTAGCGAGCTTCGCACCCCCTCCGGTAATCACTACTCCTCCCGGAAGTTGGATGTCTCGTCCAACCGTTTTCAACTCTTCCTGAACAAAACCGAGGGTCTCCGCGAGGCGGACCTCGATAATTTCGGCGAGAAAACGCCTCGATACCTCTCCTTCGGCAGAGGCGTCCACATCAGTAAGGTTCACGGTATCCCGGCGGGAAACCTCCCGGGAGATAGCCGAACCGAAAGCAACTTTAAGTTTTTCCGCAACATCAACGGAAGTTTTAAGACCGATGGCGATGTCATTCGTTATATATCCCGAGCCCACGGGGATACTCCGGGCATGAACAACCTTGCTTTCTTCGTAGGCAACGAGAGAGGTGGTCCCAAACCCGAAATCAACGAGAAGAACGCCGAGATCTTTTTGCCGCTTCGAGAGAATTGCTTCAGCGGATGCAAGCGGATTAAAGATAGGGCCGGCAACACGAAATCCGACTCGTCCAAGCGTTTTTAAAAGCAAATTAACCTGCGGTGCGAACGTTTCAAGAATAAGCGTACTCACCTCAAGCCGATTTCCCGTCATGCCGCGCGGGTCAAGAATGTCACCGACTTCGTCCACAAAATATTCCCGAATGATGTTATGCAGCGCAAGATAGTTCGGAGCGAGCTTTACCGCCTGCGAGGCCTGATTTACCCGATCCACGTCGTCGTCCTGGATTTCCTGATCGGCGCGCGCAACAACGGCAATACCGCGGGAAGACCGGGGACGCATGTGTTCGGTATTCATACTCACAAAAACATTCTGCGTCGCCTTCCTTGAAATCTTCTTGAGATCGAGAGCGAGATCGCGCAGCACACTCGTTGCCGCTTCAACGTCAACGAAAACTCCCTTCCGCACTCCTGCAGAAGGAAGCTTGGTAACCGAAAGAAGAGAAAGATTGCCATCGCGGCGACGCTCCGCAACGACGCATTTCATCTGCGCTGAACCCACATCAAGTCCTGTAATAAGATGGTTCATATCCGTCTCACGTGTCCAAGGCGCTAGGAATGGATACGGCGTATAATCTCCCGTTCCTTGCGTTCCATCTTTATACTATCACGCTCACCGTCGTGTGTGTATCCCAAAAGATGCAGCAACCCATGAACCGCGAGAAAAACGATATCTTCGCCATGATCGCGGACATACTCCGGAGCAAGAAAAATTTCTCCCAAAAACAATCCCGGGAACTCCGGCGTAGGGAAAGAGGGTGCTGCAGGAAAACTAAGGATATTCGTCGGGCAATCCGCGGCGTGATGATCGCGATTCAACGCGCGCATCTCCTTCTCGGAAATAAGATACACCTCCAAACTTACATCGAGACGGCAAAGAAAAACGAGCGCCCGTTCAAGCGCGCCCTTTACCATTTTGCCCTCTGTCACAAAATCACCCGGAAAGACAGAAACAGTATTTTGCAGAACCATTACGCGTCACTCCTCTCTTTTTCAAGGGCCTCTTTTAAAAGAGTGCCCACCTGCGAGGCATCGGCCCTTCCCTTAACGCTTCTCATAACCTCACCCATGATTTTTCCGAAGTTATTCTGCGTTGCGTCTCCTTTGAACTTCTGAAGGACATCGTGAATGACTACGTGCAGTTCTTCCAGAGAAAGCGGCTGAGGAAGATATCGCTCAAGCTCCCGAAGTTCCTTTTCTTCTTTTTCCGCGAGTTCCGTTCGAGACCCTTCCCGAAACAAAACCGCTGCCTCCTTCCGCTTCTTCGCCTCCTTCGCAATAATTTCAAGCACCTCCTCATCGGTAAGTGATGTTTTCCCGCCCCCTTTCGAGCGATTCTCTATCGAACGGTTCTGGATGGCCGCAAAAACCGAACGAAACACTTCAGCCCGAAATGCGTTATGGGCGCGTTGTGCTTCTTGAAAATCGGATCGAAGTTTCTCCTCAAGAGTCATGGAAGATATGGGCTACGCCATACCGTGCCGCTTTAGTTCCTCATGCTCCGCACGCTTCTGGTCGCGATAAAGAGCTGAAGTGCGACGCTGCCCTTTATTCACCGGACGAGATCGAAATTGCCGGCGACGAACCTCCCGAACCAAACCGCTCTGACGCACTCTTTTATTAAAACGATACACCAAAGAGTTCTCGCTTTCCCCTTCCCGCTTTTTTACCCCGATGGTTGTGGTTTTTTTCATGTGATAAAGCCCTATTGTTGTACTATTTTTTTCTGCATGTCGTCAAGTGACTCCGAGAATCCCCCTTCAGGAGGACTCACAACGCCATGCAACGAAACACCTCCGTCATCACGCCATCGGGGAATAATATGGATGTGCAAGTGGTCAATCGCCTGCCCCGAGGCCTTACCGTGGTTGATACCAATCGTAAAACCATCGGGCTTTAATCTTTTCTTCAGCAAGGCAGTCACATTCTTCACGGCCTGAAACACCACCCCCAAATCCTCGTCCGGAACATCGAGAACGGTTTCAGCGTGTCGCTTCGAGATAACCATCGTGTGCCCTAGTGCACGCGGATGGATATCGAGAACACCGAACGTGTGCTCATCCTCGTACACCACCTGGGCGGGTATCTTGCCGCTTATAATGTTACAGAACAGACAATCGTTCATGAGCCGTTCCGAAGGCGCTTTTTGACCTCCTCGACAAGTTTCTCGGCAACAATGGTTTCCTGAGCTCCCGAGACCATGTCCCGAACGATAAGCGATCCTTCGAAGACCTCCTGTTGACCCATAATCAAAGCAAGAGGAGCGCCGAATTTGTTGGCGGACTTGAGTTGGGCTTTCAATGACTTTTTTCCCAGTGATTCAAGAACGGCAATGTTGTTTTTTCGGAGTTGGTGCATAAACGCCGTACTTGTCTTTTTTGCCTGATCGCCAACGGCAATAAAAGACACTTTTGATTTTTCACGAAGGTGAGGGGGGTTACCCTGCTGCATGGCCTCAACGATCCGTTCAAGACCGAACGATACTCCGACCGCGGGAAGAGAACGTCCGCCGAGAATCTCGGAGAGGTAATCATAGCGCCCGCCGCCGCCGAGCGAAAGATCGGGAAGAGAACCCGAAACAAATTCGAAAACACTCCGGTTGTAGTAATCCAAACCGCGTACAAGATGGGGATCAAGCTCGTAAAGAATATTGTTATCATCAACTAATTCCAAGACCCCCTTAAAGTTGTTGTTACAATTCTGACACAAGTAATCAAGAATAAGAGGGGCATCCTTTCTCAGAGAGACGCATGCCTCCTCCTTGCAATCAAGAAGGCGCAAGGGATTTTTTTCAAGGCGCCGCACGCAATCCTTACATAACTTCGATTTCAGCCGGGTGTAATACGCTCTGAGCTTTTCGCGATACGTAGGGCGACAGACGCGGCACCCGATTGTACCGATCTTGAGCTTCACGTCTTTAATCTTAAGCTCCTCCAAGAAATGGAGCGAAGCAAGAATAATCTGAACATCATAGACCGGATCGGCATCGCCTAAAATCTCAAATCCCCACTGGTGGAACTGCCGCTCTCTCCCCCGCTGCGGCTTCTCGTAACGGAACATCGGACCGTAGTAAAAAACTCTGAGCGGCAAGGCGTAATAACCAAGGTGGTTTTGATGATAACTTCTCACAACAGGCGCCGTTCCTTCAGGACGAAGCGCAACACGATCCCCGCCTTTTGTTTTAAAAATGTACATCTCTTTCTCGACGATATCAGTGGTGGCACCAACGCCCGCCTCAAAAAGCCCGGCGGGCTCTAGGATAGGAGTTTCAATGAAACGGAAATCGTGAAGTTCTGCGATAGTATACCCGGCCTGAAAAATAGCCTTCCACCAGACCTCGTCTTTAGGCAGGATATCTTGCATACCCCGGACGGATTGGAAAAACCGCGACTTCGCTGTTTTTTCTCCGCCTTTTTTACCGTTTCTCGTCTTATAAGGCACGAATCATGGTTCCCAAAAAAGGAACGCGTTAATACAGCGGCGCGCTGAATATGGCTGCCGTCTGGGCCGGCCAGAGCCGGAAACGAACTAAACCAATAATGTCCGCTCGCGTAATCGGCCCCCAACTGCGAGAATCGAAACTGAAACCACGATTATCTCCCATGACAAAATATTCATCGGCACCAAGCGTCGCCTCGAAACGTCCGAACGTACCCTTCAGGGTATCTATGTAAGGTTCATGCAAAACTTTCGTCGTCTGATCGGAAAGATACACAGTGACTGCATCGCGTTCAATAACAACGCGCTCGCCCGGCATTCCGATAACCCGCTTGATGTAGAAAGAACGATGATCCCCGGGATAACGGAATACAATCACCTCTCCCCGCCCCGGCTCGCGGAACCGATACGCCAATTCGTCAATTAAAAGATAGTTGCCATCCCGGAATGTCGGTTCCATGCTTGAACCACTCACCAGAAAGGGCTGTGCAACAAACGTGCGAATCAAAAAAACCGCAACAATAGCCACGGTAACCGTTTCCACTATTTCGAAAAAAGACCAGAGAAACTTACGCATAAGAATGGTAAAATAGAAAGAACGTCGGTATTATAGCCCCTATGGAACAGAAATTCAACCCCAACACAATACAACTTATTGTTGGACTTGGCAACTCAGATGATTATTACCGGGAAACGTTTCACAACGCAGGAATGCTCCTCGCAGATTTTCTCGTCACTAAGGAAAAAAATCCGCGCTTCAAGAAAATCTCGTCCAAACATTTTGTCGTGAATAAGGAAAGGAACGTCCCTGTTATAAAACCCTCGACGTTTATGAATGAATCAGGAAACGCGGTGAGAGAAGCGCTTTCCTATTTTAAGGTAAGACCAGAACAGCTTCTGATCTGCCACGATGATTCCGACCTCCCACTGGGAACATTCAAACTCGACATCGGACGCGGATCCGCCGGACACAAGGGGGTTGCATCGGTAATACAGTCGCTTGGCACGTCGGACTTTTGGAGAATGCGTATCGGCGTACGCGTCCCGGACAAAGACATAGTCAAAAGAAAGAAAGCGGAAGAGTTCGTGCTCTCGCCGCTATCACAAAACGAACATGGAACGCTTCATAAAACGTTCCACACTATCGAAAAGGAAATTTTCCCCGACCTACATCAATAATTTCGGAGGGGCTACCCTTTAAA